>WYBA01000380.1 GCA_011526095.1 Myxococcales bacterium
CACGGCACGTCGCCTCGATCACACGGGGCTCGCCGCCCCGCCCGACGAGCAGAGCTCGTCGGGACCCACCCCGCCCAGACGTCCTCCGACGCGATCACTACGTGTCGGTCGGAGGACTAGTACGCCGTCGCAGCGGTTCTGATCGATTGGTCAGCGCAGGATCGGAAGGTCTTCGGCGCGGACCAGAAGCGCGATGCTTCGCGCCGCGCCAGGCGTGCGTCGAATGAGGCCTCGCTGCTCAAGCTCGAGCACCATCCGGTGCACGGACGGCGGGGTCACTTCGAAGTACGCCTGCATGTCTGCTTCGGCCGGCGGCCGGCGATTCGATTCAGCTTCGTGTAGGCGTAGATGAAGGCGAGGTACTGGCCCTGCTTCTCGGTGAACGGTGGCATTGGACATCCGGATCCCCTCGTGATCCGGTCGCGCCATGAACATACGCCACGTGGTCGAGCTGACGGCAGAGGAGCGCGAGTACCTGGAGCGGCTCATCGCTGGCGGGACAGCGTCGGTTCGCAGAACGAAACGCGCGCAGATCCTGCTCGCGTCGAACGCGGGCGCCGGCGACGGCGAGATCGCCCGGTCGGTTCGCGTCGGAACTTCGACGGTCTACCGAACCAAGCGACGGTTGGTCGAGGGTGGCGTGGAACACCCTCGCCGAGCAGCGCCGTCCTGGAGGGGAGCGGAAGTTATCGGGGAACGAAGAAGCGCTGCTGGTTGCGATCACTTGCTCGGAGCCACCGGCCGGTCGGACTCGGTGGACCCTCCAGCTCCTCGCCGACGAGGTCGTTCGCCTGACCCCTCACGACCGCATATCGCGGGACACGATTCGCCGCCGGCTTGCCGAGAACGAGCTCAAGCCGTGGCAGAAGCGGATGTGGTGCGTCCCGAAGGTGGACGCCGAGTTCGTCGCGCGCATGGAAGACGTGCTCGAGCTGTACACAACCCTGCCCAAGCGCGGTCGACCGGTCGTGTGCTTCGACGAGACCCCTGTCCAGTTGGTCGCCGAGGCGCGAGTCCCCTTGCCTGTCCTGCCGGGCGAGCCCTCGCGTTACGACTACGAGTACCGGCGCAACGGAACGGCGAACTTGTTCGTGTTCCTCGACGTCCACCGCCCCTGGCGGCACGTGAAGGTCACGAAGCACCGCAGCGCCTGCGACTTCGCGGACTGCATGAAGGACCTCGTCGATGTTCACTACCCAAAGGCCGATCGCGTCGTCGTCGTCCTCGACAATCTCTCGACGCATACGGCCGCCGCGCTCTACCAGGCATTCGCTCCCGACGAGGCACGCCGGATCCTGCGGCGGCTGGAGTTCCACTACGTCCCGAAGCACGCGAGCTGGCTCAACATGGTTGAGATCGAGATCGGCGTGCTCGTGCGGCAGTGCCTCGACCGCCGCGTTCCGGACGCCCCGACGTTGACGGCCGAGATCGCCAGTTGGGAGCACGCCCGCAACGCCAGCGGTGCCCGCATCCGGTGGATGTTCGGCGTCGAGAAGGCCCGCGCCAAGCTCGGCCGAAGCTACCCGCAGTGGCAACTCGGGGCACCGATGCAGCTCGCAGCGTAGTCAGTCAGAACCGCTGCGACGGCGTACGAGTGCGTCTCCGGACTGAAACAGTCAGGTGCCCGCACGGCGTGCCGGCAGCAGCGGAGCCACCAGCGCGACGAACGCCTTCTGCATCGCCAGCGCCTCGGCGCTCTCGGCGGTCGCGACACTCTCTGTCAGCTGAAAGTAGATCGCGTCGCCCAGCTCACGCACCACGGCCGGCCCCACGACTTCCACGATCCGCTGCACCCCACCGACTGCATCGACCTGGGGCCGCGAGTAGAGCGTGCCCCACCGAGGGAACCGCACGTACTTCGTCCCAAGGTCGCCTTCGACCGCACGCATCCGTTCGAGCTCGTCGGGGAGCGGATGCTGGGGGACGCCGTTCAGCGAGTACCCGCCAAGGCCGACTTCAGCGGCGACACCCAGGTCGTTCATCACCGGTACGACACCATGGTGTGCACCGACCTGACTGGCCAGCCCGAGCAGCGACTGCACCCATGCATCCACCTGCGTCGCGTTCTCTGACGTTAGCGCCCGACGTCCGTACACAACGACGTGTCGGAATCCGCTCCGCGGGCGCGTCTCGACCGACAAGGTCGCGTAGTCACCGATCGACCGCGCCGACGTGGCCAAGCTGACTTCCCGAACGTCGGGGTGCGCAAGCACCTCGAGAAGCACGTCAGCGCGATCGTCGGGGCGCAGCATCCCTGCACGCCTGGGGTGCGTCCGACCACCGTCGACTCGCGTGATGAGGTAGCGCAGCGGCACCGGCCAGGTCGACGACAGGAACGCGTCGACATAGGCGCTGACAGTCGCCGTTCGATCCGCGGCACCATCCTTGACCGCGAACCAGACCCCGACCGAAGCAGCTGGAGCTGACGGCTTCGCCTTCTTCCGGGCACCGCCTCGGGCAAGGAACGCTGCTCTTCCGGATGAACTCACGCGGGCACTATCCCTCGTCGGGGATCGAACGACCACCTTCTCGATCTTCGGCGCGATGTCGGTCGCGGCAGGGCAGAAGTCGTAGGTCTCCGCGCCTCGCGATCTGGCATGATCGACCGATGGCCCCGCTGCCGCCCACCGGCCGCGCCGACGTGATCGCCGCGATCCTCGCCCACGACGAGCAGACGAGCCTGCGCGTGCTGCTGGGCTCGCCCACCGTGCACCTCGCGGTGTTCTACGACCCGCCCGACGGCGCGACGCCGCCGCGGTTCGAGCCGTTCACCCCGACGCTGCTGGACGCGCGCGCCTGGCGCGGGCGCGGTCGTGGGTGGCGGCTGTCGTCCCTCGAGGTGAGCGACGCGCAGCTCGCGGCCGCGCAGGCCGCGTGCGCGGCGCGCGGCCACGGGCTCGTCCCCGAGGTGCTCACCGGGTTCGCCGACGAGCGCGCCGCGCTGGTCGAGGCACCCGATCGCGCGGCGTTCGTCGCGACGCTGCGCGAGCTCGACGGCGCCGCGATCGGCCTGCCCGAGTGGGGGACGCCGTGACGTGGTGGGAGGCCCCGCGAACCGAGGTCCAGGAGGCGCTGCAGGAGGAGCTGCTGCGCGGGCGATGGCTCGCCGGCTGGTGGCTGCCAGCGGGCGTCGTGACCGAAGACGAGGTGTGGCGGCTGCTCAGGCTGTTGCCAGCCGGCTGGATCCAGCCGGTCCACGCCGTCGACGCCGACGTGCCCGACGGGCGGTTCCCGGGAGCGATCGTCGTCGGTCCACCGCTCGGCGACGCGGTGCGCGTCGACGCGCAGGCCAGCCTGGCCGTGACGAGCGCGCAGCGGGAGCTCGCGCAGCTACGCGAGAGCGTCGAGGAGGTCCGCCCGCGCATCGACGTCCACGAGGTCGCGCGGCGGCTCGACGGTCCGCCACGGACGTGGCTGTCGTGGCGCGGGTGGCTGGAGCTGTTCGTCGGGGTGCGCCTGCCACACGAGGAGGTCGAGGCGGCCGAGCCCGCGCTGCGCCACGTGCCGGGCCTGCGCGAGCACCCCGTCGGTGACCACGCGACCGCGATCCTCGGCGTCCGCCTCGGCGCCGTCACCGGCAAGGGCGGCGTCGCCGAGGTCGACCTCGGCAGCTGGCGAGCTGGCGCGGACGCGCTGGTCGCGGCGGGCGCGCGCTACTGGCTGTGCGAGCGCAGCTCGTACCGTCACTGAGCCGGCGCGCCGGGCACGCAGGCACGCTCGTCGGCCCCCTTGCCGGCGGCGCGCCGGATGCGCATGCTCGGCACATGCCGACGTACGTCTACGAGACCGTCCCGGCGGATGGCAGCCGCCCCGTCACGTTCGAGATCCAGCAGAAGATGGCGGACGCGCCGCTCACGGTGCACCCCGAGACCGGCGTGCCGGTGAAGCGCGTCATGACCGCGGCCAACCTCGGCGGGATGGCCGGCGGCGGCGCGAGCGCGGCGGCCGAGGCGTGCGAGGTGCCGGCGGCCGGCGGCTGCGGGATGGGCGCGTGCGGGATGGGCGGCTGCGGCGCCGGCGGCGACTGGGACTGACGGCGCGCGTGGAATCGCCGGGGCGGGCGCGGCGTTGATCCGGGGCGCCACGAACGACGTGGCGGATCGAGTACCGTGACGCCGTGACCGACGACGACCGAGCTGGACCTGCGCCCGAGGCGGCGAGCGAGCCCGCGGCGGTGGACCCGGCCGCGCCGGCGCCGCTGACCGAGGACGATCACGCGGCGACGTCGCAGATCGTGCAGTCGCTGACCGGCAGCTTCCTGCTGATCTCGCTCAAGCGCGCCTTCCGCCTCGAGATCAACCCGCACGAGGTGCTCGAGTCCGAGCGGCGCGCGCTCGCGGCGAGCGCCGCGCACGTCACCGACCCGGAGCACCAGGCGTTCCTGGCGTGGCGGCGCTCGGTGCTGCTGATCGTCGCGATCGCGTTCGTGCCGCTGACGGTGCTGCGGTTCCTCGAGGCGTTCGACGGGCCGCCGGTGCCCGACGGCGCGCGCGCCGCGATGCTGATGCCCGCGTTCGCCGAGGCGCTGTTCTGCCTCACCGCGTTCGCGATGCTCGGCAAGTGGACGCAGTGGGCGATGCAGCGGCGCGTGCTGCTGGTGGCGTGGGCGCTGTACTTCGTCGCGCCGTTCCTGCTCTACCTGTATCCGTTCCAGGAGGCGTTCGACTCGACGAAGGAGCTCAAGGCGGCGGCGCAGTTCGGCGAGCTGCACCTGTCGGCGAAGAAGAAGCACATCCACATGGCGGTGGGGCTGGTGTTCGGGGTCAAGGCGATGCTCGCGCTCGCGCCCAAGGCGATCTCGCTGATGCCCGGGGTGATCCGCGCGTCGATCGTCAGCAAGCTGCTGTTCCCGGGGACGGCCGGGCCGGGGTTCCTGATGATCCTCGCGGCGCCGCTGTACGCGCTGTTCGCGTACGTGATCATCCTGCTGCCCTACCAGATCACGGGGAGCGCGTACTTCGTGGTGGGCGTGCTCGGCGTGATGACGGCGCAGATCTTCATCGCGCTGTCGGGGCGCAAGCTGACGATGCCGCTCGGGCGGGTCGACGCGCGGTACCGGATCCACCGCTACTGGCTGGCGTACATCGTGCTGCTCGTCGGGTCGGCGGTGGTGATGCTGATCGGCGTCGCGGACTTCGTGCGCAAGCTCGACTTCAGCATGTTCACCGTCGGCACGACGATCCTGTCGTTCATGTCCAACGTGCTGGTGCTGACGCTGATCGGGACCGACGCGATCATCGCGAACCTGCACCGGCTGGCCGAGCGGCGCGCCTACGACGAGGCGCACGAGGCGCTGCGGCTCGAGTCGGAGGCCAAGCTGCGGCGGTTCTGCGGCTGACGTGGGCGAAGGGCAGGCAGGTCAGGCGCGCTCGAGCGGCACCGGCTCGATGCCCCAGGTGCGCTCGATCAGGGCGTGGAGCGCGTAGAGCACCGGCGTCAGCGCGATCGCGGACGCGACCTTGATCAGGTAGCCGGCCTGGATCATGTCGAGCTGGACGGCCATGGGCAGGGCGGAGAAGCCGATCATCGTCACCAGCGTCGAGTCGATGAGCTGCGAGACCAGCGTCGAGCCGGTGGCGCGCAGCCACAGCGCGCGGTCGCCCGTCCACTTCTTGATCGCGAAGAACAGGCTGATGTCGAGGAGCTGCCCGACCAGGTACGCGACCATCGACGCGATCTGGATCTGCGTGGCGCCGGTGAACACCGAGTTCCACGCGGACGGCGGCAGGCCCTGCCAGCCCGGCTCGTGCGCGGCGGCCATCCACGGCAGCGCCGCGGCGACGAGCAGCATCAGGAACGCCAGCGCCGTCATCGCGAAGCCGAGGAACGTGACGCGGCGGACGACGCGGCGGCCGTAGAACTCGTTGAGGATGTCGGTGAGGATGAAGGTGAGCGGGAACGGGATCGCGCCCGCCGACATCGAGACGTCGTGGCCGGCGACGGAGAAGCCGGCGACCTTGCCGGCGATCAGGTTCCCGAGCAGGAGCGGGGTGAGGAACACCCCGACCAGCGTCAGGAACAGCATGATGCGCGCGTCGAGCCTCACGCGTCGCCCCGCGGGCGGTGCTCGTCGAAGAACGCGAGCGTGCGCGCGGTGGCGAGCGCGCACGCGTCGGGCGCGTGGTCGGGGCTGCCGGCGCGGCAGAAGCCGTGGCCGGCGTCGTAGAGGTGGACCGGCAGCGCCGGGAAGCGGGCGCGCACGGCGTCGACGGCGGCGGTGGGGATGCTCGGGTCGCGCGCGCCGTAGTGGAGGAGGATCGGCACGCGGGGCGCGTCGTCGAGCAGGTCGTTGATCAGCCGGCCGTAGAACGCGGCGGCGGCGGTGAGACCGCGGCAGCGGGCAGCGGCGAGCCAGGCGACCGCGCCGCCGTAGCAGAAGCCGGTGATGAACACCGGCGGCGCGAGCGCGTCGATCGCGGCCTGGACGTCGGCGACGACCTGGGGCCAGGGTGAGGCGGCGACCGCGGCGCGACCGCGCTGCAGCCCGTCGGCGTCGAGCGCGGCGGCGAACCCGGGCTCGATCCGGTCGAACAGCGACGGCGCGAGCGCGTCGTAGCCGGCGGCGGCGAACGCGTCGCAGCGCTCGCGGATGTGGTCGGAGACGCCGAAGATCTCCTGGATGACGACGACCGCGCCGCGCCGCGGCGCGCGCGCCGGGGCGCGATGGGCGCCGAGCGTGAAGCCATCGTGGGCGGAGCGGAGCTCGATCATCGGCGCCAGCCTATCCCGGCGCGCAGGCTCGCGGCGAAGCCCGGCGGCAGGATGCGGAGCCTCGCCTCCGGACCTGGGTCGAGCAAGCGGCCCAGTATCCGGACCGGGGTTGCACCGCGGCTGGGCTGTGGTCGCCGATGCACGACGACGCACGGACCGGGGTTCCGCCACGGCCGAACCAGGTCACCGGGAGCCATGCGTGATTCCCGAGGCCGGAGATGACGCGGGCGACGGCGTCACCGTGCGACGCCGCTGGTACGCGCGCGCATGCCGTCCCACGCCGCGACGGCGCGGCCTCGAGGCTCGCGCTTCACGTTCGCGACTCTCTCGCTCTCCGGGAGTGCGTCGCGCTACGCGACGCCGACGACTCGGACGCCGGCGTACCGTCTCAGCCAGTACGTCCCCGCAGGGAACTCCGCGGGATGACCGTCGAGCAGCGCCCGGCGCGCGACCCGGTACGCCTCGAGGAAGAGCCGCCGCGCCTCGAGCGCCTCCGCCCTCATCCAGCGGTTCCGCGCCGCCACCTCCGGCCGCAGGCCCCCGCGCGGCTCGTCCTTGGTGGCGACGGCGCGCCACGACTGCGCCAGCACGGCCTTCCGACCGACGACGCGCCTGCCCGCGCGGCGACGCTCGTCCGAGAACGCCGCCTCAGCCCGCGCGATCCGCTCGCGCAGCTCGCGCCTGAACTCGTCTGGATCCCCGAGCGCCTCCGGGATCGACAGACCGAGCGACATGTCCTCCGGCATCGCGCCACGCTCCCGGAAGAAGCGCGGTCGGCGCGCCTCGAGGGGCCGGCCCTCGAGCAGGTTCGACAGCCCGTTGATCCCCGGCCAGTCGGCCACTCGCTCCACCAGGCCGTGCTTGACCGGGTTGGTCGCGGCGTACACGAGCTTGTCCATGACGTCGCTGCGGTCCATCAGGCGCACGACGCTGACCTGCTCGACGGACCACACGTTCTCGCGCCGACCACGGATCGCGTTGACGCACTTGGCGGCGAGCTTGTGAAACCGCGCCAGGAAGTCGACGATGTTCCCGTCCTTGTCGTGGACGATCGTGTGGTGGTGGTTCGAAAGGAACGAGGGCAGGATGACCTCGACCCCCGTTCGACGCGCGGCCTCGAGCAGGCAGTAGAGCAACGCGTTATTGGTCTCGTCGTCCGGGCGCAGCAGGTGCTGCCGTTGCACGCACCGCCGCGTCACCATGTAGAAGCTGTCGTCGAGGATCTGGCGTGGGCGCGTCATGGCGAGGCTCCTTGTCCACGACGGCTCGAGCAGCACGCGGGCCAGCTTCCGTGACCGTGCGCCGATCGTGACCACGCGGACTTGGACCTCGCGCGTCCGGCATCCGCCCGCCGTGTCCGCAAACCGGACGCCAGCGGCAACCCGACTGGTCAGGACATCCGTCCTCGCCCTGGCCGAGCCGCTGCGAGGCCAGGCGAGTGAACAACCCCGGTCCGCCAGGGCAGCCATGCGCATCAACCCCGGACGGTACCGGGGCGAGGCGCGCTACCAGGCAAGCGGCGCCGCGACCGCGCGGTCGGGGTGGCGGTCCGGCATGGCCGCGGCGAACCGCTCGCGGCGCCACGCGCACCCGTCGCACAGGTGGCCGCACGGCACGTCGCCGCCGCGGAGCTGCGCGCGCAGCCGCTGCGCCTCGGCGCCGTTCCAGATCTCCTCGAGCGGCTGCGTCGTCAGGTCGCCGAGGACGACCGCGGCGTCGGCGTCGCGGCAGCAAGGCACGACGCGGCCGTCCCACAGCACGACCACCGAGCGCCACGGGTACGTGCACAGCTGGATCTGCGATCGCGCCCCCGGCGCGCCCGTGTCCGGGTCCACGCCGTCGAGGTCCTTGACGTACGCCGTCACCGTCGCCAGCCCGGTCCGCCCCCACCGCGCGAGGAACGCGTCGCGCTGGTGGCAGTTGCGCGCCAGATCGATCATCTGGATCACGACGGCGGGCGGCGAGGCCATCGTCGCGACCCGCGCGAGCAGCGCGTCGAGGTTGCGCTCGGCGCGCCCGTACTTCGCCGCGGGCCCGCGGATCGCGACCAGCGTCTCCTCGTCCATCCCGTCGAGCGAGACGACGAGCCGGCGCACCCCGGCGTCGAGCAACGCGGCGCCGAGCTCGGGCGTCAGCAGCGACGGGTTGACCGACAGCTCCGTCGGCAGGCCGCGCGCGGTCGCCTCGGCGACGAACGCCGGCGCCTGGGGGTGCAGGAGCGACTCGCCGAGGTGGTGGAGCTCGAGCGGGCGGTACCAAGCCTGCTCGGGATGGAGCTGATCGAGCAGGCGCGTGAACAGCGCGAGCTCCATGAACCCGGTCGGGCGCTGGATCCCGCCGGGCACGCCGCGCGGGCAGAACCCGCACCGCATCGGGCAGCGGTTGGTGAGCTCGATCTGGTCGACGAACGGCACGCGCGGCCGGCGCTGCTCGAGCGTCGCCAGCAGCGCGCGATCGGCCTGGGCTCGATCGACGAACACGTGTCCGCTCGACGCCAGCTCGCCGAGCGCCCGCGCGACCGCGGCGTCACCGTGCGCCGCGACCGCGGGCGCCAGCGCCGCCGCGTCCGTGGGCCCGTCCCACAGCGCCGCGAGCACGTCGCGCGCTGCGGGCGGCAGCTCCTCGACCGCCCCGGTGACCGCGTTGTCGAACACGGTCCGCCCGTCGCGCAGGAACGGGCGGAGGTACGGCGAGACGACGGGCAGGCGCACGGCGGGCGAGGACAGCAACCCGCGTGCCGAGGCCAAGGCCGCGATCCGCAAGGCGCGCGTGCGGGGGGACGTCGTCAACCGCAACGGGTGGCGAGCGGCGGCTCCGGTGCCGCGCGGGTCGCGGTCAGCGCCAGCCGCCGCAGTGGATGTGATCCTTGTGGTTCGCGTCGGTCCACGCGCCCGGCACCTGCGAGCTCGGACCGATCACCTCGGTCGCGCCGAGCGCGACGCACAGGCGCATCATCTCGCGCACCGCGGCGGTGTCGCCGTAGATCCCGGCCCCGCGGAGGGCGGCGATGTCGACGGCGTCGCCCTGATAATGGTGGCTGGTGGCGCCGTGCCGCCCGCCGGCGATGGACGAGACCTCGTAGTGTCCGAAGCGCGACAGCAGCTGGGCCATGCCCGCGACCATTCCGGGGTTGAGATAGACACGCGTCGCGCCGTAGTGGCCGCGCGCGCTGCGGCGGGCGGGCCGGCCGGCCTCGGCGTCGCGGATGTTGTCGAGCGGGCTCGAGCCCTCGCTGTCGGGCCCCTGGAGGCGGAGCTGACCGGCGGTGTGGGCCGCGACGAGCGAGCCCGAGCCGCCGCCGCCACAGCCGCCGCCTCCGGCGACGAGGACGAACCAGGTGTCGGGGCCGATCACCCCGTCGGCCTCGATGCAGCGGTCGCGCTGGAACTCGCGCACGCGCTGATCGGTCGTGGCGCCGAACTCGCCGGTGACCGAGATCGAGTAGCCGTAGCGGTTGAGCAGCAGGTACTGGACCGCGCGCACGTCGCTGCCGGTGTCGCCCTGGCGCAGCGACAGCCCGGCGACCAGCGCGTCCCACGTCGCCGGCCCGACGACGCCGTCGGCCGACAGGCCGCGCGCGCGCTGGAACGTCTTGACCGTGGACGCGGTCGCCGCGCCGAACTCGCCGTCGACGGCGAGGCTGTAGCCGCGCTCGCGCAGCAGGTACTGCGCGGCGACGACGTCGCGGCCGATCTTGCCGGAGCGGAGGACGGGCCAGTCGGCGCCGAAGTCGGCCTTGCCGGCGTCGGTCTCGTCGATCTCGAAGTCGTCGCCGACGTCGTCGACCTCGCCCGGGTCGCCCGGCAGCTCGGGGCCACACGCGGCCATCAGGAGGAGAGACAGCAGGGGGAGCGCGGCGAGGCGGGGGGAGGGGTGGGACATCGCCGGGCGAATGAGCAACCCTCGGTCCAGGCCGGTTTCCTTTGCTTTCAATCGGTTACATCAACCCCGGAGCGCCGCGCGGCCCCGACGTCGTGCAAACACCCCCACTCACCCACCTTTGGCGAGGTCAGCGCCGGTCGAGCACCGGCATCGCCGCGTCCAGCGCCGTGTCGAGGTCCTGCCGCGAGATGACCAGGGGCGGCATCAGCCGGATCGTCTTGCCGCGGGTCTCCTTGGCCAGCACTCCCGCCGCCGCGAGCCCGCGGGCGACCTCGCCCGCAATGCAACCCCGGTAGTCCACGGCCATCATCAGGCCGCGGCCACGAACCTCTGCGATCTCGGGGGAGTGCAGCTCGGCGCGCAGCCGGGACAGCGCGTGCGCGCCGAGCTCGGCGGAGCGCTCGACCAGGCCCTCGTCCACCAGCACGTCGAGCGCCGCGACGCAGGCGGCGGCGCCCAGCGGGTTGCCGCCGTAGGTCGAGCCGTGCGAGCCGGGAGTGAACACGGCCATCACCTCGTCGTCCGCGCACACGCACGACACCGGGTAGAGGCCGCCGGACAGCGCCTTGCCCAGCACGATCAGGTCCGGCCGCGCGCCCTCGTGCTGCCACGCGAACATCGCGCCCGTGCGCCCGAGCCCGGTCTGGATCTCGTCGAGGCACAACAGCACGCGCTCGCGCGTGCACACCTCCCGCACCGCGCGCAGGTACCCGTCCGGCGGGATGATCACCCCGCCCTCGCCCTGGATCGGCTCAAGCAAGACGCCGACCGTGCGCGGCGTGATCGCCGCCGCGAGCGCCGCGGCGTCGCCGAACGGCACGAGCACGAACCCCGGCGTCGGCGGACCGAACCCGCGCCGGTAGCTCGGCTCGTCGGAGAACCCGATGATCGTCGTCGTCCGGCCGTGGAAGTTGCCCGCCGCGACGATGATCTCCGCGCGGTCGTCCTCGACGTGCTTGGCGTCGTAGCCCCACCGCCGCATCGCCTTGATCGCCGTCTCCACCGCCTCGGCGCCGGTGTTCATCGGCAGCACGCGCGCGAAGCCGGTGAGCGCCGCGATCCGCTCCAGCATCTCGCCCATGCGGTCGTTGTGGAACGCACGCGACGACAGGCTGAGCCGCCCAGCCTGCGCCACCAGCGCCGCGACGATCCGCGGGTGACAGTGGCCCTGGCTCACCGCCGAGTACGCGCTGAGCATGTCGACGTAGCGTCGTCCGTCGACGTCCCACACGAACGCGCCCTCGCCGCGCGCGAGCACGACGTCGAGCGGGTGGTAGTTGTGCGCGCCCCAGCGCTCGGCCTGGGCGATCAGCTCCGCGGTCCGCGGGCTCGTGGTCGTCGCTGTCATGGGGGGCTCCCTTCGCGTCTCGCGGCGGCGGCCGCAAACACGCCGGCCAGCTCGTCGGCCAGCGTCGGCGTGCCGTGATCGACGACCTCGTAGCGCACGCGCGTCGATGGCCGGTCGAGCCGGAGCACGTGACCGAGGTCCGCCGGCGTCGCGACCACGACCGTGTCGCAGTCGACGCGACGGATCGTCTCCTCGAGATCGCGCACCTCCTCGGGCGAGTAGCCGACCGCGGGCAGCGCCGCGCCGACGTGCGGGTAGCGCCGGTACAGCTCGGCGATCCGCCCGACCGCGGCCGGGCGCGGATCGACGACGGCCGCCGCGCCGTACCGCCGCGCCGCCACGAACCCGGCGCCGAACGGCATCTCGCCGTGCGTCAACGTCGGCCCGTCCTCGATCAGCAGCACCCGTCGCCCGCGGATCCGCTCGGGCGTGTCCGCCGTGACCTCGGACCGCGTGACGACCACCCGCGCCGCCGGCGTCGTCGCCGCGACGCTCGCGCGCAGCGCCTCGATCGCGCCCGGCGGCGCCGCGTCCGCCTTGTTGATCACGACGACGTCGGCGCACCGCAGGTTGACCTCGCCCGGGTGGTAGGCGAGCTCGTGGCCGACGCGGAACGGATCGACCACGGTGATCCACAGCGCGGGCGCGAAGAACGGTGTGTCGTTGTTGCCGCCGTCCCAGATGATCACGTCGCTCTCGGCGGTGACGGCCTCGAGCACCGCCGCGTAGTCGACGCCGGTGTGGACGACGTTGCCGGCGAGCACGTGCGGCTCGTAGTCCTCGCGCTCCTCGATCGTCACGCCCGCCGCGTCCAGCTCGGCGACCGAGGCGAACCGCTGCACGCGCTGCGCCGCGAGATCGCCGTAGGGCATCGGGTGGCGCACGACGCCGGGGCGCAGCCCCGCCGCGCGCGCCGCGTCCGCGACGTAGCGCGCGACCTGGCTCTTGCCGCACCCGGTGCGCACCGCGGTCACCGCGATCACCGGCCGGCGCGCGCGCAGCATCGTCCGGCGCGGCGACAGCAGCCGGAACCCGGCGCCGGCGGCGAGCGCGCGGCTCGCCAGGTGCATCACCGTCGCGTGGGCGAGATCGCTGTAGGCGAGGATCACCTCGTCGACGGCGCGGTCGCGGACGATCCGTTCGAGGTCCGCCTCCGGCAGGATCGGGATCCCGTCGGGGTAGCGTGGCCCGGCGAGCAGTGGCGGGAGCACGCGCCCCTCGATCCCGGGGATCTGCGCCGCGGTGAACGCGACGACCTCGACGCCTGGATCGTCGCGCAGCACGGTCGCGAAGTCGTGGAAGTCGCGCCCGGCGGCGCCGAGCACGAGCACGCGGGTGACGCCCATGATGGGGCGATGCTACCGCCGGTCGAGCGTCGGCGCGGTCATGACGGCGCGCCACGGCGCCGCATCCCGCCGCCCCTCCTGGTCGATCGCCGCGACGCGCTCGGCCAGCGCGATCAGGCGGGCCTCGACCCGGGCGTTGACCGACTCGGGCGTCCAGCCGGACTCGACCGGCGCACCCGCGGGCACGCCGGTCAGCAGCTCGATCGCCTCGTCGACGGTCGACACGGCCCACACGTGGAACTTGCCCGCCGCGGCGGCCTCGACCACGGGGGCGCGCAGCATCAGGTGGCGCACGTTGGCGGCCGGGATGATCACGCCCTGACGCCCGGTGAGCCCGCGGCGCGCGCACACCTCGAAGAAGCCCTCGATCTTCTCGTTCACGCCGCCGATCGCCTGGACCTCGCCGTGCTGGTTGATCGACCCGGTGATCGCGATGCCCTGATCGATCGGGAGGTCCGCGAGGACGGACAGCAGCGCGCACAGCTCGGCGCACGACGCGCTGTCGCCGTCGATCGGGCCGTAGGACTGCTCGAACACCAGCGAGGCGTGCAGCGACAGCGGCCGCTCCGCGGCGTAGCGCGCGCCGAGCAGCGACGACAGGATCAGCACGCCCTTGGAGTGGAACGGCCCGCCGAGCTCGGACTCGCGCTCGATGTCGACGACCTCGCCGCGGCCGATGCGGACGCGCGCGGTGATGCGGGTCGGGCGGCCGAAGCTGCCGCGGCCGATCACCGCGACCGACAGCCCGTTGACCTGGCCGACGCGCGCGCCGTCGGTGGTGACGACGAGCGTGCCGTCCGCGAGCGCCTCGTGGACGCGCTCGCTCGGCCGCTCGACGCGCTCGCGCTGCGCGTCGAGCGCGCGGTCGACGTCGGCGGCGTGGACCGCGTCGGCGCCGCGCGCCTGGGCGTAGAACGCGGCCTCGCGCAGCACGTCGAACGACTCCAGCACCTGCGCCGACAGCCGCTGCGCGTCGCCGGCGAGGCGCGACGCGTGCTCGAGCAGCCGCGCGACGCCGGTGCGGTGCAGCGGCAGCAGGCCCTCGGCGCGCGCGACGCCGCCGAGCAGCCGCGCGTAGCCGAGCGTCGACTCGTCGGTGCGCGCGACCTCCTCGTCGAAGTCGGCGAGCACCTTGAACAGCACGCGGAAGTCGGGGTCGACGGCGTCGAGGAGCTGGTAGATCTCGCGGTCGCCGATCAGCACGACCTTGACGTCGAGCGGCGCGGGCTCGGGCTCGAGCGACACCGTCGTCATCAGGCCGAGCGCCTGGCCGGGCGACTCGATCCGGATCTGGCGGGACAGCAAGGCGCGCTTGAGGCCGTCCCAGGCGAACGGCTGGGTCAGCACGGCGCGCGCGTCGAGGACGAGGAACCCGCCGTGGGCGCGGTGGAGCGCGCCGGGCTTGATCAGGTTGAAGTCGGTGACGAGCGCGCCGAGCTGCTGCAGGTGCTCGACGCGCCCGACGAGGTTGGCGTACGTCGGGTGGTCCTCGTGGATCACCGGCGCGCCGGGCTCGCCGTCGTGGTCGACGAGCACGTTGATCTGGTAGCGGCGCAGGCGCGCCTGGCCGCGCGCGAGCTCGGGCACCGGGCCGCCCTCCTCGCCGTCGCCGCTGCGGACGAAGTCGTCGACGTGCTCGCCGACGTCGCGCTCGAGCGCGTCGAGGTAGTCGAGCACCGCGGGGACGTCGCGCCAGTCGGCCTTGGCGTCCTCGATGTGATGATGGACGGCGGACGAGACGGTGGCGCGGACGAGCTCGCGCATCGCGGTGCGCAGCTGCTTGCGCAGGGCGGGGACGCCCTCGAGCGAGGCCTCGAGCTCGGCCTTGGTCTCGGCCATCGCGGCGTTGTAGCGGGCGACCGTGTCGGCGGGGAGGCGCTCGAACGCCTCCGGCTCGATCACCTTGCCGTCGTCGTCGAGCGGCGCGATCGCCAGGCCCATCGGCGTGGTGAGGATCGCGGTCTTGCGCTCGCCGGCGTGGCGGCGGACCTCCTCGACGCGCTGCTCGTGCTGCGCCTTGGCGGCCTGCTCGATGCGCTCCTTCTCGCGCTGGAACGCCTCGCCCTCGAACGCGGCGGGCAGGATCGTCCGCAACTCGGCGACGAGCTGTGCGACCTGCTCGCGGAGGGCGCGGGCGCGGCCGGCGGGGAGCCGCAGGTGTCGCGGCCGCTCGGGCTGCGCGAAGTCGTTGATGTAGCACTGGTCGTCGGGAACCGGCCGCGTCGCCGAGACCCGCTCGAGGTAGCTGCGCGCGAGCGTGCGGCGACCAACCCCGGGCGGCCCGCTGATGAACACGTTGTAGCCAGGCGCCGCCATGCCGACGCCGACGTCGAGCGCGCGCACGGCGCGGTCCTGGCCGATCATCCCGTCCCCGGGCTCCAGGGTTGCCGTCGTCTCGAACGGCAGCGCCTCCGGGTCGACGGGGTTGCGCAGGCGGATCGGCGGCAACGGCGAGACGGACATCGGCTGGAGAGTGTAGGCCAGGCCGCGGTCCCGGTGGTCGATTGCCGGGCGTCGATGACGTCCGGCGAGCTCGCGACCACGCCGCGACGGCGTGCGCGGGGGCGCGCGCACGCTGTGGATTGCAGTCTGCTGCGGGCGGTCACGCGGCCGCGATCGGCACGGCGGCGAAGCGTCTCAGCCAGTAGGTCCCGGCCGGGAAGGTCACCGGGCGGCCCTCGAGCCACCCGTCGCGCGCCACGAAGTAGGCGTCGAGGAACGCGCGGTCGCGCTGGGCCGCCTCGATGCGCAACCAGCGGTTGCGGGAGGCGACGCGCGGGATGGTGCCACGCGGCGTCTCCTCGGTCCGCGGCGCGCCGCGCCAGGACTGCGCCTTCACGCCCTTCCTCCCCAGGACACACCGGCCGGCAGCGCGCCGCTGTGCCGCGAAGGTTCGCTCGGCCGCCTCGACCCGGGTGCGGACCTCCTCGAGGAACGTCGCGCGGTCACCGAGCGCGGCGGGGACGCCCATGGACCGCTCGACGGTCTCGGGCATGCATCCGGTTGCCGAGAAGAACTGCTGCGGGCGCGTCACGACGACGGGCGCTCCATCGAGCAGCCTGGGCAGGAGATTCACGCCGGGCCAGTGGTGCACGCGCTCGACGAGCCCGTCCTTCACGGGATTCGTCGCGGCATAGACGATCTTGTCGATGACGGCTTCACGATCGAGCAACTGGAGCAGCCCGGGGGGCTCCGCCGCCCACACGTTCTCCTCGCGACCGCGGTGAACGTTGAGCGCCTTCGCCGAGAACTTGTGGAAGTGCTCCATGAACTCGACCACGTTGCCGTCGGGGTCGTGGACGATCGTGTGGTGGTGGTTCGACATCATGGTCGAGGTGATGATGTCGATGTTGAACCTCGCCGCCGCCTCGAGCAGGCAGTAGAGCAGGATGTGGTTCGTCACGTCGTCGGGACGCAGCAAGAACATCCGGAACGCACAGCGCCGCGTGATCATGTAGAAGCGGCCGGGGAGGATCTGGCGAGGCAGTGACATGGCGTCCTCGCACCGGAGCAGGATGCGCGCCAGTTCACAACTCCGCGGACCCTCGTCGCCGATCTTGGCATCCGTCCGGCGTCCGGCCATTTCGTCCGCAAACCGGACGCCATGGCGACAA
Organism: Myxococcales bacterium; assembly: GCA_011526095.1. GTDB lineage: Bacteria > Myxococcota_A > Polyangia > Haliangiales > Haliangiaceae > WYBA01. Next base: position 16,902 of record WYBA01000380.1, read on the forward strand.
CCGTCGCCAGCACCCGAGTGATGCATGCAGCACTGCGTGGAGCTGCGTGGAGCAACCCCGGAGGGCCGCGCAACCCTGGAGGGCCGCGCGCAACTCCGGAGGGCTGCGCGCCCCCGGTGGGCTGTGCTCGGCTCAACCCCGGAGGGCCGCTCGGCTCAACCCCAACCCCGGGGAGGGCCGCCTCAACCCCGGAGGGCCGCTCGGCTCAGAACTGGCTCCAAAGGTACTGGTTCGTGACCTCGTGGTGGAACTGGACCTCGCCGGCCTTGACCTGCGTGCCGAGGGCGCGCGGGCAGCGGTCGGCGGAGGCCTGCTTGAGCTCGGCGAAGCGGTCGCGCACCGAGGCGCCGAACAGCTGCTCGGTCAGCGCGCTGCCCTTGAACAACCGGATCGCGTCGAGGATGTTGTCCGGCAGGTAGCGCGCGACCTTGCCTTCCTCGGCCTTGCCCTTCGGCCCCTCGAGCCCCGTGCGCAGGATCGTGTACACGCTCATGTACGGGTTCGCGTCCGGCGCCACCGACCGCACCTCGACGCGCGCCGACCGCTCGTTGCCGAGCGGGATCCGCACCATCGAGCCGCGGTCGATCGCCGACGCCTTGATCTGGTTCGGCGCCTCGAAGTGCGGGTCGAGCCGCCGGTACGCGTTCACCGACGCGTTGAGCGCCAGGCAGATGTCCGGCGCCGCCGCGAGCACGCGCCCGATGAAGTCCCACCCCGACTTCGACAGCCCGTCCTTGCCCTTCTTGTCGTGGAACAGGTTCACGCCCTTCTTCGACACCGACAGGTTGGTGTGCATCCCGTTGCCGTTCACCCCGGTCATCGGCTTGGGCAGGAACGACGCCGTCATGTCGAGCTGGCTCGCCACCTGCCGCGCCAGCAGCTTGTAGAGCTGCACCTGGTCCGCCGCGATCACCGCGTCGGCGTACTTGAAGTTCATCTCGAACTGCGACGGCGCCACCTCCGGGTGGTCCTTCTCGTTCTCGAACCCCATCGCGCGCTGCGCCTCCGCCGACCGGTCGATGAACTGGCGCAGCGAGTCGCCGGGCAGCGCGTGGTAGTAGCCGCCGGTCGAGATGAACTCGAAGTGCCGCGCCTCGTGGTAGTGGCGCTCGGCGTCACGGCCGCGGAACAGGAAGCCCTCGATCTCGTGCGCGACGTGGCACACGAGCTTGTCCTTCGCGAACAGCTCGCCGGTGAACGCCTTGAGCCGCCCGCGCAGATCGGCCGAGTATGGCGAGCCGTCGCGCTCGAGCACCTCGCCGAACACCAGCACCTTGCCCGGCCCGAACACGTCCGACGGCAGCCAGTAGAACGCCGACCAGTCGATGCCGAGGCGCAGGTCCGACTCCTGCTGCGCCGAGAACCCGCGGATCGAGCTGCCGTCGAACGTCAGGTTGTCCGCGGAGCCGAGCAGGAACTTCTTGTCGTAGTCGAGCATGTGCATCCGACCCTCGAGGTCGGTGAAGCACACCGTGACCGCCTTGATCCGCTTCTCGTCGGTGAGGTACCGCGTGCGCGCCTCGCGCACCGTGTCGGCGTCGACGCGCTCGATGCGCTGACGCTTGGCCTCGAGGTTGAGCTCCTCGAGCTCGTCGTACGGGATCTCGAGGAACGAGCGGAGCGAAGAGGCAGTGGGGCGAGACGCGTGATCCACGGACGGCATCCTTTCCAGGGTTGAACGCGAGACGATCGCGCCCGTAGTCGACGCCGGGCGCCCCCCTCGTGGGAAGCGCCCGGGGCGGGAATCGACGTCACCACCCGCGCCCCGGCCGCGACGTTGCCGTTGACTCGGCCCCGCGCCGCATCGGACGATGCCCTCAGATGAGCTCGATCTCGAGGCGCGCGTTCCTGGGGGGAACAGCGGCCGGCGCGACCTTGATCGCGCTGCAGCCCGCGCACGCCCCGCTCCGCCGGGCGCCGCGACGCCTGCATCGCCGGAGCCCGCGTCGCCTGTCGACGCCCGCGTCGCCGCGCTGATCGCGCTCAGCCGCGACGCCCACGGCCGCGCCACCTCGCGCGCGCCGCGTTCGTGTCGCGCGCCGGCGCCTCGGGCACGCTGCCCGTGTCGCCCGCCGAGGCCGCGGACCTGCGCGCCGCGCTCGCCGCCCGCGACTTCACCGCGTTCCAGCAGCGCGGCCTCCGCGTCGACGGCCACAAGTTCGTGTTCATCCGCGACAGCGAGGACGGCGCCGTCGTGCACGCCGTCCGCCGCGGCGAGCTCGTCACGATCCGCGCCACCGCCGACGAGCTGATCGTCGCGACCAGCACCGACGGCATGGCCCACGGCCGCCTGCGAGCGCTTCGGAGCCGCGAGCACGACGGCCCATCTTGACCAGCGCCGCGCGCGCCCCATGTTGGCCCCACCATGCTGCGTAGCTGTCCGTCGTGCGGCGCCACCAACCGGATCCCGCCTCATCGCCTCGCCGATCACGGCAAGTGCGGCCGGTGCAAGGCGGCGCTGCCGCCGGTCGACGGACCGATCGACGTCCCCGACGCCGCGACGTTCGACGCCATCGTCGCCGCCTCCGCCGTGCCCGTGCTCGTCGACTTCTGGGCCGCGTGGTGCGGACCGTGCCGGATGGTCGCGCCCGAGGTCGCGCGCGCCGCCCGGGAGCTCGCGGGCCGCGCGCTCGTGCTCAAGGTCGACACCGAGCGGCTGCCCGCGCTCGCGCAGCGCTACCGGATCTCGGGCATCCCCGCGTTCCTCGTGTTCCGCCACGGGCGGGTCGCGCTCCAGCAGGCGGGCGCGGTCCGCCACACGGAGCTGATCCGCTGGGTCGAGCAGGCGCGCGCCGCGGCGTGACGCGCGCGCGCCGCCGCTGGACTATCCTCGGCGCGATGCAACTCCGCCCGATGCTCCTCGGCCTCGCGCTCGCCGCGTGCGGCGGTCCGGCGCGATCCACCGACACCGCGCCGCCCGCGCCGCCGCCCTCCCCGACGACGATCGACACCGCGATCGCCGACGCACCGGCAGTCGCGACCGCCGGCAGCGATCCGTGCGAGGGCGGCGAGATCTCCGGCGGCGAGCAAGGCGACGGCACCGGCGGCGGGCGCCTCGGCGGCTCGCACGTCACCGCTCCACCGACGCTCACGATCGGCGAGCCCGAGGTCGGCGCGGGCCTGGCCGCCGCCGACGTCGCGCGCGTCGTCCGCGACAACCTCGGCCGGCTCCGGCTCTGCTACGACAACGGCCTGCGCGCGGACCCGACCCTGGCGGGCCGGATCGTCGTCGCGGCCACCGTCGCGCGCGACGGCACGATCAAGCGCGTCGTCGATGGCGGCAGCGAGCTCGCGGACGCCGCCGTGGTGAGCTGCATGGTGCGCGCGTTCTGGGGCATGACGTTCCCCGCGCCGGCGAGCGGCCCGGTCGAGATCGTCGTGCCGATCACGGTCGCGCCCGGCGGATGACCACGCGGTCTTCCCTGGACAGATCGCCGACAGATAGTTCGACAGATCAGCGGACACATCGTGGACAGACACGCTGTCTCGAGAACACGTTAGTTCTGATGCGGTGTCAGATTCATAATCGCGGCTTGACACCGCACCGCCGCCGTCCTCGCCGGCGCCGGCGGGGTCGCCCTCGCCGCGGGGCTCTACCTCTACCTGTCGGGGCGCGCGCAGGGCGAGTATGCGCGCCGGTTCACGGTGACGCCGCGCGCCGGCGGGGCCGAGGCGGTGTGGACGTGGCCGCTGTGATCGCGCGCGCCGTTGCCGCCGCCGTCGCCGCGGTCGTGACCACCGCCGCCGGGTGCAAGGCGCCGAGCTACCACGCCTGCGCGATCGCGTGCGGCGAGGGCGGTTCGTGCCCGTCGGGCTTCCGCTGCGCCGACGACGCGTACTGCCACGCCGAGGCCGAGTACCCGGTCGAGAGCTGCGCCGCCGACGCCGCGCCGCTCGACGCCGCGCCGCCCGACGCGACGCCGCCCGACGCCGCGCCCCTCGACGCGACGCCGCCCGACGCGGTGCCCGCGACGTGCGACTTCGGCACGGCGTCGAACTCGGCGGCGGTGACCAACCCGCAGCTGTTCGCGCAGGTGATCCCGTTCGCCGGTGGCGCGTCGCTGCCGCCAGGGACCTACGTGCTGAGCTACGTCGACGGCTGCGCCAGGTACGCGCCCGCGCTGTGGTGGTCGATCCACGGGCACGCCGACGGCGACGTCGCGTGGTGGCTGGTCGGCGCGTCGAGCACGGAGCGCGTCCGCCTGCTCCCCGGCACCGTCGGCCTGTTGCCCGGCACGGCCGGTCCCGGCGAGGCCAACGGGTTCGAGCGGTTCGACGACTGCGTCGCCGCCAACCTCGAGCTCGACCCGATCACGTTCGAGCACGCCGGCGGGCCGCTCGGCATCTTCCAGGCCGACATCCACTACGCCGACAACGTCTCGGGCGAGGACGGCCGCAACCCGCGCTGGCGCCTCGTCCTCGACGCCCCCTGCCCGCCGGACGCGTAGTGGACGAGTAGCGCGCGCGCGGCGCACGCGGGCTATCATCGCCGCAGCCCGTGGCCGACACCCCTCGCAAGGATCGCGGGTCCGCCGACACGGTGGACCTGCTCGCCGCGGTCGACACCGAGGGCAAGACGCTGTCCGTCGGCGGCGCCGGCGTCGACGTCGCGGCGGAGCTCGCCGCCGATCCGACGACGTTCACCGGCGGGTTCCGCACCGTCGACCCCGACGACTACGACCGCGAGGGCGAGATCGCGCAGGGCGGGATGGGGCGGATCGTCGCCGCCTACGACCGCCGCCACGGCCGCCGCGTCGCGCTCAAGGAGCCGCTGTCCGCCGATCGCGATCTGGTCGCGCGGTTCCGCCGCGAGGCGATGGTCACGGCGCGGCTGCAGCACCCGGCGATCGTCCCGATCTACGAGGCCGGGCGCTGGCCCGACGGCCGCCCGTTCTTCGCGATGCGCCGCGTCGACGGCCGCGCGCTCGATCAGGTGATCGCGGAGCGCACCTCGCTCGCCGACCGGCTCGCGCTGCTGCCGACGGTGATCGCGGTCGCCGAGGCGCTCGCCTACGCGCACATGCAGGGCGTCGTCCACCGCGACCTCAAGCCGCACAACGTCCTCGTCGGCGCCTACGGCGAGACCGTGGTGATCGACTGGGGCCTCGCCAAGCAGCTCGGCTCGGCGCCCGACCCGCGCGCGACCTCCGTCGGCGAGCTGCCGTCGACCGTCACCCAGCTCGGCCGCGCGGTCGGCACGCCCGCGTACATGGCGCCGGAGCAGGCGCGCGGCGAGGACGTCGACGAGCGCACCGACGTCTACGCGCTCGGCGCGCTGCTCTACCACCTGCTCGCCGGGCGCGCGCCGTACGCCGACACCGCGGCCCAGGCCCACCGCCTGATCGACACCGTCGCCGCCGAGGCGCCGACGCCGCTGCCCGCGCTCAACGCCGAGATCCCGGCCGAGCTGATCGCGATCGTCGACAAGGCGATGGCGCGCGCGCCGGCCGATCGCTACCCGAGCGCGCGCGAGCTCGCGGCCGACCTGCGCCGGTTCAGCGCCGGCCGCCTCGTCGGCGCGCACCGCTACGGGCTCGCGACGCTGCTGGCGCGGTGGGCGCGGCGACACCGGCTCGTGCTCACCGCCGCGGCCGCCGTCGTCGTCGCGTCGGCGATCGCCGCGATCGTCTACGTCCGCGGCCTGCGGATCGAGCGCGCGCGCACCGCCGCCCAGCAGCGCGTCGCCGAGCACGAGCGCGCGCGCGCCGAGGCCGCCGCGGCGCGCGCCGAGGCGCAGACCCGCACGCTGCTGCTCGAGCAGGGACAGCAGCGGCTCGCCGCGGGGCGCCCGCTCGAGGCCGCCGCGTACCTCGCCCGCGCCTACGAGCTCGGCGACGACGCGACCGTGCGCACGCTGCTCGGCCTGGCGATGCCGACGGTCGACGGGCTCGTCCTGCGCCACGGCGACGGCGGCGACGCCACCGTCGCCGCCGTCGCGATCGACGCGCGCCGCGGCCGGATCGTCACCGCCGGGTGGGACGGGACGGTGCGGGCGTGGGACGCCGACACCGGCCGCGAGCTCGCGCGCGTCACCTACCGCGACCGGATGGCGCGCGTCGCGGTGCTCCCCGACGGCGCGATCGTCTCGGGCGATCATGCCGGCGTCGTGCGACGGTGGGACGCGGCGACCGGCGCCGAGGCGACGTGGGGCGCGTTCGACACGGTCGTCGCGGCGCTCGTGGTCAGCGGCGACGGGCGCCACGTCGCCGCCCGCGACTTCGCCGGCGCCTACAAGGTCTGGGACGCCGCGACCGGCGCGCTCGTGCTCGAGGACAGCGCCGCGAGCGGCGCGCTCGCCGCGGTGATCGTCGAGGACGGCGTGGTCGTCGCGCCCGGGGTCGACGGCGGCACGATCCGCGCGCTCCCCGACGGGCGCGTGCTCGGCGCGCTCGCGCCGCCGCTCGGCCACGTCGCGCGCGCCGCCGACGGCCGCCTCGCCGGCGCGCGGGGGCCGCGGCTGATCGTGGCGGGCGCGACCGGCCGCGAGCTCGCGTCGACCGAGCTACCCGCCCAGATCGCCCACGTCGCGTGGGCCGACGACGAGGTGCTCGCGGTGACCGTGACCGGCACGATCGTGCGGTGGGCGCCGGCCGCCGCGCAGCCGCGGTGGCGGACCGAGCTCGGCGCGATCCGGCTGCGCGCGCTGGCGGTGACGTCCGACGGCCGCCACGCGCTGCTGTGCGTCGGCGACGGCACGCTGCGCGTGCTCGACGCCGCGACCGGCCAGCTCCTCTCGGCGCTCGCCGGCCACGACGGCGAGATCTTCGGCGTCGCGACCGCGCCCGACGCGCCGTGGGTGGTGACGTACTCGGGCGACGGCTCGGCTCGGATGTGGCGGCTCGATCGCGTCGCGCCGCTCGCCCGGGCGGTGCCGGCCCCGGCGCGGGCCGCGCGGTTCTTCGCCGACGGCCAGCGCGTCGCGTGGCTCGACGGCGCCGGCGCGGTCCACGTCGCGACGCCGCGCGGCGACGCGCTCGGCGCCCCGCGCGCGCCGGGCGTCCCCGGCGCGACCCAGCTCGCGCTCCTCGACGGCGGCCGGCTCGCCGTCGGTCGTCCGGGCGAGCTGGTCGTGTGGGACGACGCGGCGGCCGCGCCGATCGCGCGCCTCTCGGTCGACGGCGAGCTCGGCGCGCTCGCCGCGCTGCCCGGCGGCGCGCTCGCGTTCGCGACGACGCGCCTGGGCGTGTGGGATCCGGCGCGCCCCGACGCGCCGCCGCTGTGGATAGACACCCCCGAGCGCGTGACCGAGCTCGCCGCGCTGCCGGACGGCGGCCTCGTCGTGTCGACGGGCGTGCGCCTGATGGTCGCCGACCCGGGGTCGAGCTCGATGCGCCACGGGCTGGTCGGGCACACCGAGTGGGTGTCGGCGATCGCCGCCGCCGCCGATGGCCACACGATCTCCGGCGACGGCAGCGGCGCGGTGCGGGTGTGGACGCCCGACGGCGCGCTGCGTACGCGCCTCGTCGGCCAGGCCGGCGTGGTCACCGCCGTCGCGCTCACGACGGGCGCGCGCCACGCGTTCGCCGGCGGCGTCGACGGCGCGATCCGGCTGTGGGAGGTCGAGTCCGGGCGGCTGCTCGCGACGCTGCGCGGCCACGCGGCGCCGGTGTCCTCGCTCGCGCTGTCCCCCGATGGCACGCGCCTGGTGTCGACCGACGCCGCGGGCGGCGTGCGCGCATGGGACCTCACGCCCGAGGCGCGCCCCGCGGCCGAGCTCGCCGCCCGCGTCGCCGCCGGCAGCCCGTTCCGCGTCGACGCCGACGGACGCCTGCGCGCGCTCGACGGATCGCCGCGCTAGCGCCGAATGCCGGTCAGTTTGCGACGCAGGCAAGAGTCCGTTCGTCCGCCGCCTCTCACCGACGTCGTCGGGAATGGCCGTCTGGCGAACCGCCCTTGCCGCTCACCCTGGGAGGGTCGATCAGTGTAGATCCCCTCCGCTCGTCCTGAGCTTTCCACCGACGTCGTCGGAGATCGCGGTCTGACGAGCAGCCTTGTCCCGCTCACCCTGAGCCCCGTCGAAGGGCGCTGGCGCTCGGCCAGGCCCAGGATGAGCGGACTTCGAGATCCTGCGAGCCTGGACGAGCTGTTCGTAGGAGCAGCGCCTGGCGCTCGGGCCTGCTCGAGGATGAGCGGGGCGACGGAGGCGCACACGCTCACTCTGACGAGGCCGGCCGCGGGCACGCACGC
>WYBA01000381.1 GCA_011526095.1 Myxococcales bacterium
CCGGCACAGCTCCAGGGTGACTTCGTAGGCGATGAACGGGACAGGCATGGGATGGGCTCCTCGGTCTGGGGTTTCCCCCCGACCCGCGCAGGCGCCGTGACGACCCGTTCGAGGGGAACTCCCACCCACGCCATCCGCGCCCTCCCCTCGGACGGGTCGGCGCGGCGCGTGCGCGATCCGGGGGGGAGCCCCGGACCGAGGGGCCCATCCGGCCCGCGCATCGCCTCCGAGTCACCCGGTGCTCGTGCCGGCGGATGCGCCGCGCGCGCGCGACGAGGACGCGCGCGGCGTGCGCGGCCCACCGCGAGCCACGACTGTCACCATCCTTCGACACGGGCCTCGCTGGCGCTCGGCCCTGCTCAGGATGAGCGGAGCTTGCTTCGTCTCCGTCTCCGTCTCCGCCTCCGCCTCCGTCTCCGTCTCCGCCTCCGCCTCCGTCTCCGTCTCCGTCTCCGTCTCCGTGCCCGTCTCTGGTTCCGTCTCCGCCTCACATCCCCAGCGCGGCCCGGATCTCCTGCTCCATCGCCGGGTCATCCGGCCCGGCCTCGAGCCAGCGCTGCCAGTACGCGCGCGCGGCGTCGTGATCGCCGCGTCGTCGCGCCAGCTCGCCCGCGAGCGCGAGCGCCTCGGGCAGCGACGGGGCGTGCGCCAGCGCGCGCGCGACGCGCTCGGCCGCGCGCACCGGGGCGTCGTCGCGGAGCAGGCGGCGGGCCATTCGCAGCTCGGCGCGCGCCGCGCGCACCGCGGCGTCGCGGTCGCGCTCGACCTCGCCCTCGGCGGCGATGTCGGGCGGCGGCGTCGGGCGCACGCCCTCGCCGAGCAGGTCGTGGCGGAGATCGAACGCGCGCATCCGCCCCGACGCCGCGCCGGTCTCGGACACCCACAGCACCATCGCGGTGGGGTCGATCAGGACGACCTGGACCGCCGAGGCGTCGTCGACCGCGCCGCGGTGCCCCGCCGGCAGCGGGCCGTCGTCGGCGCCGCGGTCGTCGCGCAGGATGGCCGCGGCCGCCGCGATGTCGGCCGGCGCCGTGCGCGCCAGCCGCGACGCCCGCCGCGCCCTGGCCGGCGCCGGGCTGATCCGCGCCGCGCGATCGTTCTCCGGATCGTCGGTGAACACGCTCGCGACCATCACGTCGCCGACCGCGGCCTCGGCCGGGTCGCGGCGCACCGCGGTGTGCGTCGGGCTGCGCTCGACCACCGCCCACCGCCCGGTCTTGCCGTCGACGATCGTGAACGACGCCGCGCCCAGCGTCGGCGTCTCGGTGACCAGCTTGACCGCCTCGTCGAGCGTCGCGCTGCGCTCGAGCACGTCGCGGGCGAGCAGCGTCACCGGGCGCGCGGTGCGCGTCGCCTGGACGTCGCCGCCGGTGCCGAGCGTCACCGTGACGACGATCCCGTCCTGGTTGATCCCGGTCACGACCCCGACCAGGCTCGGCCAGCCGACGCCGGCCCACGCCTTCTTGCCGGTCGGGCGGACGATGCTGACGACCGGCAGCCGCGCCGCGGCGTCGCCGCCGTCGGCGACGCCGGGCAGGGCGAACGACCGCCCGACCCACACCCGACCGGTCGTCGGGCCCGGCTGCGGCATGACGATCGTGAGGCCGCGCGAGATCCGGCGCAGCCGCACCTCGTGGCTCCACGGCGCCGGCGCGCCGACGTCGAGCGCGGCCTGCTGGCGCAGCACATCCTCGTACGACAGGCGCGCGCCGGTCGCGGCGGCGCCGCGGACGAGGCCGGCGATCGCCCGGCGGTGCAGATCGGGGATGCCGTCGTCGAGGAAGCGGTGGCGCCACGCCACGCGCATGTCGTAGGTCCACCCGCCGAACCACCCGCCGGGGCCGACCGCGTGGTCGATCGCCGACTGGAACTGGGTCGCCGACTCGACGACGCGACCGGCGAGCAGCCGGCCGTGGGCGGCGCCGATCGTGTGCGGGTCCCCGGCGGCCCGGACCACCGCGATCGGGCCGGCCCAGGTCAGCGACGCCTCGCCGTACTCCAGGCGCGGGGGCGATCCCGGCTCGGGCTGGGCGGTGACGACCGGGGCGCGCGGGGGCGAGCCCGGTGGCACCTCGTACGACACCGACCGCCGGTAGATGAAGTACGCGACGATCAGGATGCCCATGACCAGCAGGCCCGCGAAGAACGCGGCGCGCCAGGTCCGGGGCGGCCCGGTGCGGCGGCTGCCGATCATCAAGTCAGGCATGCGCCCGGGACGTACACCCGCGCAGGCCTGGCGGCAACCTTCCATCGGCGGGAGTGCGCCGGCCGCACCACGCCGTGGTGGAGCCGCTCGTGGCGGTTTGCTAGCCTCGACGTGGACCCGTGGCCGCGCCGCTCATCGACACCGTCGCCGCCGTCGACGGGACCGCCCGCATCGCGCTGCTGGTGGTCGTCGTGCTGCTGGTCGTGCTGCTCGCGGCGATCGCCGCGCTCGCGATCGTCGTGCGCCGCCGGACCCAGCGCCCGGTCGAGGCGCCGCCGGCGCCGGCGGCGCGCACGGTGCCGCGCGGCTCGAGCGCGCC
>WYBA01000382.1 GCA_011526095.1 Myxococcales bacterium
GCACCGCACCCGCCCGGCGCCCGCGACCAGCTCGACCGCGCCGTGCTCGCGCGCGAGCAGCCGGGCGCGGGTGGCGCGGGCGCGTCGGCCTCGATCCGGTCGAGGCACGCGCGGCACGCCGGGCACCGCGCGAGGTGATCCTGGACGGCGCGCGCGCGCGCCGCGGGCAGCTCGCCGAGCGCGAGCTGCTCGAGCGCGAGCCACGACACCGGCTCGGAGATGCACGCCGGCGTCACGGCGCGCCCGCCCGATCCGCGGGCGCGGCCCCGGGCGCGCCGCGCAGCTCGATCACCGCGTCGCGGATCCGCGCCAGCCGCTTGCCGATCGTCTTGCGGCTGGTCCCGAGGTGCGCCGCGATCTCGTCCTGCGTCATGTCGTCGACGAACCGGGCGACGAGCACCTCGAGGTGCGCCTCGTCGAGGCGCTCGGTCAGCCGCGCCAGCAGCTGCAGCCCGATCACCTCCTCGTCGCACCGCACCCGCCCGGCGCCCGCGACCAGCTCGACCGCGCCGTGCTCGCGCGCGAGCAGCCGGTCGCGGTTGGCGCGGTCGCGCACCAGGTTGAGGCAGCGGTGGGTGACCGCGCGGTAGAGGTAGGGCAGGTCCATGGCAGCCGGGGCCGTCGGGGTGGGGGCGTCGCGTTGCAGCAGGTCGACGAACAGGCCGTGCACCACGTCGACCGCGTCGTCGCGGCTGCGCAGGATGCGCTCGGCCTTGCGGATCAGCGCCGGACCGTAGGTCCGGTAAGCGCTCGTGGGATCACTGACAGGTGCCACCGGCGGAGCCGATGAAGCTACACGCTCCGTCGAAGCAGTGGGCGTCGGCGGTGCAGATCGACGGGATCCACTGGCCGAGGCACACGCCGACGTCGGCGCCGTCGCAGCGGTCGCTCGCGCAGTCGGCGTCGACGAAGCACGCCGCGCCCGCGCCGCGGTCGCCCGCGCCGGGATCGCACATCGCGACCGGCAGGTCGTACGGCGCGGCGCACGTGGCGCCGTCGGGGCACGCCACCGCGTCGTCGCACTCGCCGCACGCGCCGCCCTGGCACACGCCGGTCGCGCACTCGTCGTCGTCGAGGCACGGCTCGGCGAGCTGGCGGCTGGCCGGCGCCAGGCACGCCTGGTGCGCCCACCGCGGCGCGTCGACCGGCCCGGAGTGGCCGCAGATCAGCCCGTCGCCGCAGTCGGCGTCGGTGTCGCACGCGCTGCAGATCGCGTCGGACCAGCAGATGCCGCTCTGGCAGTCGGCGTCCTCGTCGCAGGTCGCGCCGAGCTCGCGCGGCGCGGCGGTCACGCCGTCCTCGGGGCAGACGTCCGCGACCTCGGCGGCGATCCGCGCCAGCACGGCGCGGCCGGCGCCGGCCTTGGTCAGGCGGAACCGGATCCCGTCGTAGTCACCCTCGACGCGGATCGCCAGCGACACCGCGTCCCAGCTCGACGTCGGGATCCGCTCGCTCCACTCGACCGAGCCGTCGCCGAAGATGTCGGCCTCGAGCCGGACCTCGGTCGACTCGGCGACGTCGGCGAGCATCTCGAACCGGATGCACGCGGTGTCCCAGGAGTTGACCTGCGTGAGCTGCGAGATCGCGGTGTCGTCGCCGAGCAGCTCGACCGCGTCGTCGTGGGCGTGCCAGGTGCCGGCGCGCTGGATGTCCCCGCGCTCGAGCTCCCACGAGCACAGCTTGTCGCCGCACCACAGGTCGAACCCGGGGTCTTGCAGGATCGATCCACAGTCGGTGGCGCCGAGCTGGGACGCGGCGGCGGCGGTGACGAGGACGGTGGCGAGGGTGGGGGTGCGCATGGGGGGCACTCGCGGGTCAGGGGCGGTAGGCGGCGGTGACGCCGAAGAACAGCGCGCCGACGTCCATCGTGTCGGGGTCGGGCAGGTCGTTGTCGACGGTGGGGGCGTAGATCCAGCGGGCGGACACGCCGAGCCCGACGCCGCCGAGCCACGTCGGGTAGCGGGTGAACCCGGCGCCGGCGGACAGGTGCGCGCCGAAGAAGTCGTCGTGGAACACGCGGTCCATCTCGTCCTCGAACCGCTCGCGCGCCCACGTCACGCCGGCGCCGGCCTCGGCGTGGAGCAGCGTGCGGTCGTCGCGCGACGCCAGCTCGGCGCGGCCGCCGACGGTGAGCGCGTGCGACGTCACGTCGTAGCCGAGCGGCTCGAGCTCGGCGTCGTAGCTCCAGTGCTCGCCGCCGATGCGGGTGAGCCGGCCGAACGCGGCGAGGTGTGGCGCGAGGCGGCGGACGACGCCGAGCGACAGGCTGGTGCGCAGCGGGCCGGCCTGGTAGTCGAAGTCCTCGAGCCGGCGGGCGAACGCGTCGTCGCGGACGCCGCCGAGGCCGGCGGACAGCTCGATCGCCCACGGGTTCGCGATCGCGGCGGCGCCGCCCTTGGCGCCGGCGTCGACCAGCGTGACCTCGTCGCAGCCGCCGAGGTCGATCGTCGCCTCGCCGCCGGGGCCGAGCTTCGCCGGGCAGCGGTGCATCACCGTCGCGGTGCGGACCAGCACGCGGTAGCTGCCGGCGGGGATCGCGACGGTCACCGGCTCGCCCGCGGCCTTGTGGACCTCGGCGAGCACGGCCTCGGCCGGCAGGCGCTGGACCAGCACGTCGCCGGCGACCTCGGCGGCGAGCGTGAGCCGCGCGTCCGCGGCGTCCGGATACGTCAGCGTGACCTCGCCCTGGCCGCGCAGGTCGGCCTCGAAGCTGACGTGCTGACGCCCGACCGCGGTGTGCGAGGTGGCGACGAGCGTCTGGTGGTAGGCGTACTGGTAGGCCTCGTCGAGCGACACGCGGCCGTCGCGATCGCGGTCGCCGCCGCCGCGCAGCCCGACGAGCAGGTGGTGGGTGAAGTAGCTGCCCTCGAGGAAGTCCGACTCCTGGGACAGCTCGCTCTCCGACGACGACGCCAGCACCGCGAGGCCCTCGGCGTCGAGCCCGGTGCGCGAGTTGAAGGAGAAGTCGGCGGCGGGCTCGGCGCCCTTGACCCGGGTGAACGCGCCGGACTGGCAGGCGTCGAGCACGACGACCGTGACCGAGGCCGGCAGCGCGGTGATGCGATCGCGCAGCGTCGTCAGCGACAGCTCGGCGTCGCCCAGGACGAGCGCCTGGGCGCGGGCGTGGCCCGAGTAGTAGAAGAACACCATCGAGCGGCGACCGGCCGCGGCGTCGGCCGCGACCTGCTCGGCGACGTGGTCGATCGCGGACAGCAGCCGGCCGGGGGTCGGCGCGAGCACCATGCGGACACGGTCGCGCGCGTAGCCGCCGAGCTCGCGCAGCACCGAGGCGACGCGGCGCGCGTCGTCCTCGGCGAACCGGAGATCGTCCTGGCCGGCGCCGCCGGCGTTGGAGCCGACGACGATCGCGTAGGACACGGTGTCGGCGGCGGCCGCGGCCGTCGCCGTGCTGGCGGCGGCGTCGCGGTCGGGGTCCGCCTGGGCCGCGGCGGTGGGGGGGACCGCGGCCCAGACGAACGGCAGGGAGAGGAGGGCGGGGAGGAGGGGGCGCATGGCGAGCTCTGGTCGGTAGACACGCGAGGCGCCCGGCGTGGGAACCCGTCGCCGCATTTTGTGCATCTTGTGCCCAGGTGACGGCGATCGCTCGCGAAATCGCCGGCGGGCGCGGCGCGGTGCTAGCGTCGGGGTGTGGGGAACCGCACGCTCGGGGCGCTGTCGGCCGGGATCGTCGCGAGCGTGTGGCTCGCCGGCGCGCCGCCGTCGCGCGCCGAGCAGGCGTGCGACGAGGCGCCGGCGTGGGAGGTGACCGAGGGCGAGCTGGCGCCGGGGCGCGCGTGCGGCAGCTACGTCGCGACGACCAACGGCGCGACGACGGCGTACTCGCTGGGGCAGCTCGTGTCGACGACGGAGGTGACCTTGCCCTACCGCGCGAGCGTGACGTGGCGGCGGCTCGGCGGCGACCCGCGCGCGCTCGAGCTCGGCGTGCTCGGCGGGATCGTGCTGGTCGCCGACGATCGCATCGCGCTGTGGATCGACGACGCGACGTTCGAGCTCGACGGCTGGCGGCCGCTGCCCGGGCACCGCGTGCGCCGGGTCCACACGGTCACGGCGATCCAGGACGACACGACGCTGATCATCGAGATCGACGGGCAGGAGGCGGCGCGGTGGGCGCTCGCCAGCCGGGCGCGGCGCGGCCACCTGTCGATCCTGTTCAAGGGTCGCGCCGGCGGGCGGGCCAAGATCTGGTTCGCGGGCTTCGCGGTCGCGTCCGGTCAGGGCGCCGCGGGCGCGCACGCCGGCTCGTCGCGCTCGAAGTAGTCGAGCAGCGCGCACGCGCGGGCGAGGGCGCGGTCGGGATCGATCGCGACGATCCGGACCTGGCCGCGCGCGGTGCCGAGCGCCACCACGCGATCGTCGTCGACGAACGCCAGCGCGGTGATCGTGCCGACGTCGCCCGGGGTGAACGCGACGAGCGTCGCGCCGGTCGCGACGTCCCACACCCGCAGCGCGCCGCCGGCGTCGGCGGTGACCAGGCGCGCGCCGTCGGCCGACGCGGCGGCGGCGATCACCGGGCGCAGGTGCGCCTCGAGCGCGCGCGGCGCGCCGCCGGCGAGCGGGTGGAGCAGGGCGCGCCCCTCGAGGTCGAGCGTCGCCAGGAGCCCGCGGGCGAGGAGCGCGTCGGCGGCGGCGGGCGCGGCGCGGCCGGGCAGGCGCGCCCGCACCGCGAGGGTTGCGGGATCGAGCACGAGCGTGCGCGGCGACGCGAACCCGACGACGAGCGCCGCGCCGTCGGGCGTGAACGCGACGCGATCGACGCCCTCGGGCAGCGCGTTCAGCTCGCTGTCGGCGGCGGACAGCCGGGCGAGCGTGGCGCCGGTCGCCGCGTCGAGGAGCGCGACCGAGCCGTCCGCGCCGCCGAGCGCGACGCGCGCGCCGTCGGGCGAGAACGCGCCGCAGGTGACGTCGGGCGGCATCGCGCCGTCGGGCGCGGCGGCGATCGCCAGGGCGGGGCGCGGCGCGCCGGTGCGCGCGTCCCACCGGGCGAGGCGGCCGGCGGGCGCGCCGGCGACGAGCTCGGCGCCGTCGGGCGAGAACGCGACGAACGCGAGCGGGCCTTCGGCGCTCGCCAGCGTCGTCGCGCCGAGCCGGACCGCGCCGTCGACGCCGAGCACCGCGATCGTCGCGCCGTCGGGCGCCGCGGTCGAGGTCGCGCCGTCGGGCGCCGCGGCGAGCGCGACGACCTCGCTGCCGAGGTCCGTGGCCTCGCCGGGCGCGTCGCCGTCGTCCGCGGTGGCCGCAGCGTCGAGCGGCCAGGCGCGCACCGTGCCGTCGAGCGACGCGGTGATCAGCGCGCCGTCCCGCGCGACGAGCGCGGTGACCTCGCTGGTGTGGCCGGCCAGGACGCCGGTGTGCGGGCCAGACCGCACGTCCCACAAGAGCGACTGTCCGGTCGAGGCGCCGGCGAGCAGGGTCGTCCCCGCGCGCGACAGCGCGCTGGTGTGCGTCGTCGTCGGCGCGAGCCGCAGCACCTCGCGCCCGGTCGCCTTGTCGATCAGCACGGCGCGCTGGTCGCGCAGCCCGGCGATCAGCGGCGCGGGGCCGCCGCGTCCCGCCTGGTCGCCCGCGTAGGCGAAGCTGCGCAGCGTCAGCGGCGCGTCGCCGCCGACCCGGACGACGTCGACGTCGCGGGCGTCGGTGCGCGAGCGCGGCGCGACGAGCAGGACCTCGTCGTCGCCGGGCGTCGCGTAGAGGCCCGAGATCGGGCCCGAGGTCGACGCGTGCAGCACCTCGGGCGGGCCGAGCGCGTCGCCATCGCCGGCCGCGACCGGCCAGCGGCGCGCGCGGCCGTCGGCGCCGCCCGACACCAGGCGCGCGCCGCCCGCGATCCACGCGACGTCCTGCACGCCCCCGGGGTGCGCGGCGACCGGCGCGCCGGGCGCGTGCCCCGGGCGCCACACGACGAGGTCGCCCGCGACCGTACCCAGCGCGACGCGGCCGTCGGGCGCGACGCCGAGCGCGGTGATCGTCGCGTCGAGCGTCGCGCGCGCCTGCTCGACGCCGCGCGCGTCGAACGTGCGGACCACCGGGCCGCCGGCGATCACCGCCGTGCCGTCGACGGCGACCTCGCACCGCGCGTCGCCGGCCGCCAGCTCGATCACGACCGGCGCGCCGCCGGCGAGGGCGTGGAGCTCGGCGCGCGCGTCGTAGCCGCACACCAGCGCGCGGGCGCCGTCGGGCGTGAGCTGGAGCGAGATCGGCCGGTCGAGCGTGGTGGCGTGGGTCGCGACCAGCCGGCCGGAGCGCGCGTCCCACACGCGCAGCACGTGATCGCGGCTGGCGGTGAGCACGTGGCGCGCGTCGGGCAGGAACACGGCGTGGGCGATCGCGGGCTGGCGATCGCGCAGCGGCGCCGCCACCGGCCCGGCGGCGAGGGCGTCGACCAGGCCCTGCCACGCCTCGGGCGCCGGCGCCTCGCCCGCGCGCCGCGCCGGTGCGACGCCGCGCACCCCGGCGCTCAGCGCGTCGAGCCGGCGCTCGGGCTGGTCGGCGAGCTGCGACGCGGTCACGCCGAGCTGGACGCGGAGCGCGCGCTGCGCCTGCAGATCGCTCGCCTCGGCGGCGCGCCGTGCGCGCTCGGTCTCGGCGCGCTCGCGCGCGAGCCCGCGCAGGTACATCACGGAGACCGCGATCATGACGGCGAGCGCGGCGGCGGCGACCGCGAGCGGGGCGCGGTAGCGGCGCAGGTAGTGGCGGACCAGCTCGGCCGGGGTGTAGCGGTGGCTGGCCATGAGCTGGCCGGTGGTGAACCGGCGCAGCTCGGCGGCGAGCTCGGCGGCGCCGGGGAACCGCGCCGCCGGATCGATCGCCATCGCGCGCTCGATCACGGCGATCAGCGGCGGCGGCGCGCCGTGCGCCAGCGTCGCCAGCGGGCGCGGGATCCCCGGGTCGGGCGGCCGGCCCGCGACGAGGTGGTAGAGCGTCGCCCCGAGCGCGTAGACGTCCGCGCGCGCGTCCGCGGCGACGCCGCGCGCCTGCTCGGGCGCCATGTAGCCGGGCGTGCCGACGCCGTACGCGGTCAGCGGCAGCTCGCCGGCGCGGTAGGGGCCGTCGGGCTCGGGCGCGGGCGCGCCGCCGGCGTCGGCGGCGAGGCCCCAGTCGATCAGCACGGTCTCGCCGAACGCGCCGAGCATGATGTTGGCGGGGGTGACGTCGCGGTGGGTGACGCCGCGGCTGTGCGCGTACGCCAGCGCCTCGGCGACCATCGTGAGGTTGGGCAGCAGCGCGAGCCGCTCGGCCAGCGTCGGGCGCGCCGCGATCAGCTCGGCGAGGGAGCGCCCGGCGACCCGGCGCATCGCGTAGAACGCGTCGCCGCCGGCGAACCGGCCGGCCTCGTGGACCGCGACGATCGCGGGGTGCTCGAGCCGCGCGGTCAGCCGCGCCTCGCGCTCGAACCGCGCGCGCAAGGTCGCGCGCAGCGTCGGATCGGGGACGTCCGTGGCGCCGAGCGGCTGCTTGATCGCGACCTCGCGGCCGAGCCGGCGATCGAGCGCGACGAACGTGCGGCCCATCCCGCCGCGCGCCTCGCCGTCGCCCCGCCGCGCGTACACCGCGGGATCGACCACCGGCAGGTCGAGGTCGGCGCGGTCGAGGTCGGGCCCGGTCCGCGTCACCGGCCGCGCGCGCGCGACGAGGCGGCGGCAGCTCGCGCACCCGGCGAGGTGGGTCGCGAGCGCCTCCGAGGGTGCGTCGCCGGCGGCGAGCAGCTCGGGGACGGACGGGTGGGCCATGTCTGCGAGGAAGCAGCGCGCCGGCGCGCGGACGTCAGGCGCGAGGCGTCGATGCTACCATGCAGGCCGTGAGCGCCTGGGATGCCGCCCACGACCGCGCGTGCCACGCCCTCGTCGAGCTCGTGTGTGGCGACGGCCCGCCGGCGGCGCGGGAGCGGGCGTGGCAGCAGCTGCTGACGCGGATCGCGCCGCGGATCGAGCGCTGGGCGGAGGCGAGCCCGGCGCTGCGGCGGGTCGGGCTGACCGGCGAGGACGAGCCGCGCGCGGTGCTGGTCGACGTGATCGACCGGCTGTGCGATCGCGACTTCGCCAACCTGCGGCGGTACCTCGCCCACCAGGCGCCGGATCCGGAGGAGCGCGCCGAGGCCGACATGGTCGAGGGGCTGGCGCGCCTGGCGGCCGGGCCGGCCGGCGAGGCGGCCGGCCCGCCGGGTCGCGACGCCGACGGCGAGGCACGCGGGCGCGACGGTGACGAGCTGACCGGGACGCCGCTGCGCGGCTGGCTGCTGCTGCACACGCGGTTCGTGATCAAGGAGCACATCAAGCAGCGGTTCGGGTGGCGCAGCGTCGCGCGGTGGGCCGCGGCGATCGACGGCGACGGGGACGTCGCGGCGCTGCGTGACGCGCTCGGCGCGATCGACGGCGTGCTCGACGTCGAGCACGACGCCGGGGCGGGCGCGCTCGCGATCGGCTATCGCCCGGCGCGGGTGCGCGCGACCGAGCTGGAGCGTCTGGTCGTCGCCCACGGGTTCGCGGTGCGGCCGCTGCCCGCGGCGCCCGGCAAGCGCGACGTGACCAGCGGCGCCGAGCGGCTCGACGCCGCGCCCGAGCTGGCCGAGCGGCCGCCGCTGACCACGCTGCTCGGCGTGCGCCAGGCGCTCGGCGAGATCAACGCCGCGATCGACGGGTTCCCGGCGCAAATGCAGCGCGCGCTGCGGCTGTGGCTCGATGACACCGGGTTCGCCGGGATCGCCGTCGAGCTCGGGCTGGCGGGCGCGAAGGAGGCGCAGGCGCTGGTGCGCGCCGCGCAGGCGCGGCTGCGCGAGCGCTTCCGCGGCGCGTGGCCCGAGCTGTTCGGATAGGCGCCTATCCCCGACGGACGTGAACGCCTCCGCCTCCGCCTCCGTCTCCGTCTCCGCCTCCGCCTCCGCCTCCGCCTCCGCCTCCGCCTCCGTCTCCGTCTCCGTCTCCGTCCCCGTCCCCGTCTCCGCTTCCGTCTCCGTCTCCGTCTCCGTCTCCGTCACTAAATTGGCCGAAGCGGCAGCGTCGACATTCCGCTCATCCTGAGCAGGGCCGAGCGAAAGCGAGGCCCGTGTCGAAGGATGGTGACCGTCAGCTACGCATGACTCGCGAGGCACGACTGTCAGCGTCCTTCGTCACGCGCCTCGCTGGCGCTCGGCGCTGCTCAGGACGAGCGGGGGGGCGATCCGGAGCGGTTCGATCGCGACGAAACGCGGCCCACCGACGGAGCCGGAGACGGAGC
>WYBA01000003.1 GCA_011526095.1 Myxococcales bacterium
CGTAGCAGGAGTGGGTGACCCCGTAGTCGACGCCGAGCCGCGTGCCCTCGACGATGATCTGCGCCTTGGTCAGCTCGATCAGCGGGGCGTGGACGCGGAACCCGCCGGCGCGGGTGGCGACCTGCGCCAGCGCCTCGAACGCGCGGACGAACTCGGGACGGCAGTCGGGGTAGCCCGAGGCGTCGAGGACGTTGACCCCGACGAACAGGTCGCGGGCCCCGAGCGTCTCGGCCCACGCCAGCGCCAGCGCCAGCAGCACCGTGTTGCGCGCCGGCACGTAGGTCGCCGGGACGTCGCCGGGCGCGCCGATCTCGGCGAGCGAGCGGTCCTTGGGGATCGCGATGTCGCCGCGGGTCAGCGCCGACGCCGCCAGCGGCGACAGGTCGAGCTCGATCACGCGGTGCTCGGCCGCGCCGAGCGCGGTCGCGACCCGGCGCGCGGCGTCGATCTCGACCTGGTGGAGCTGGCCGTAGCGGACGGTGAGGGCGTGGCAGGTGAAGCCCTGCGACCGGGCGATCGCGAGGGCGGTGGTCGAGTCGAGGCCCCCGGAGAGCAGGACGACGGCAGCGGGCATGGCGCGGTGCTTAGCACGGGGCCGGTGTAGATTCCGCGCCGTGCTCACCGACGACGCCCGCGCGCTGCTCGCCGCCCTCGAGGCGCGCGCGCAGCGCCACCGGTGGGCGGGGCCGCTGGCGATCGCGGCCGCGCTCGCCGCGCTGGTGGCGTGGAGCGCGTGGCAACGGTGGACGTTCCTCGCCAGCTCGCCGTACCCGTTCGGGATCGACGGCTACTTCTACCCGGTGCAGCTCCGCGCGCTGCTCGACGACGGCGCGCTCCACTACCCGGCGTCGCCGCTGGCGTTCTGGCTGCTCGCGCCGTTCGCCGCGCTGACCGATCCGATCACCGGCGCCAAGCTCGGCGCGGCGGTGCTCGGCGCGCTCGCCGCGGTGCCGGCGTTCCTCGTCGGGCGGCGGCTCGGCGGCTCGGTCGCGGCCGGGCTGGTCGCGGCGGCGCTGCTGACGCCGAGCGCGGGCTCGTTCTACCTGTCGATCGAGTTCGTCAAGAACGGCGTCGGCGTCACCGTCGCGCTGACGTACCTGTGGCTGTTGCTGCGCGCGGTCGAGGCGCCGTCGGCAGGGCGGGTCGTCGCCGCGGCGGTCGCGCTCGTCGCCGCCGCGCTCACCCACAAGATGGCCGCGGGGCTCGCCGCCTGGGTCACCGTGCCGGCGGTGGTCGCGGCGGTCGCGGCGCGGCGCACGCGGCGCGCGCTGCTCGTCGGCGCCGGCGCGCTCGCGGCCGCGGCGGTCGCGCTCGTCGTGATCGGCGCCGTCGCGTCCGGCCTCGGCGCGCGCGAGCTCGCGCTGCTCGACGCGCTGCTCGACGACGAGGCGCGGTGGGCGGCGCCGGCGCTGCAGCTCCGCGGCGGGACGCTGTGGCTCGGCCACGAGGCGCTGATCGGCGGCGCGCTCGGGCTCGCGCTGGTCGCCGCGGTCGCGCTGCGGCGGTGGGGGCCCGTCCGGTGGCGCGCGGCGGCGCCGGTGCCGCGCCCCGCGCTCGCCGCGGCGCTCGCGCTCGCCGCGCTCGCCGTCGCGATCGCGCTGCCGTGGCTCGACGTCGGCGATCCGCAGGGGCTCGGCTTCCGCCTGCGGATCGCCGCGTTCGTGCCGATGGCGCTCGTCGGCGCCGCGCTGGCCGGCGTCGTGCTCGCGCGCGTCGCGCCGGCGCCGCGCACCGCCGCGGTCGCGCTCGCCGCGCTGGTGTGGACCGGCGCGCAGCCGGCGCACCGCGCCGACGGCATGGTCCGCACTCACCCGGCGATGGTCGCCGCCGTGCGCGCGCTCGACGGCGAGCTGCCGCCCGACGCGGTCGTGATCATCCCCGAGCGCCACATCCTGTTCATGGTCGCCTGGTACACGCGCTACCCGGCGCGGCTGCGGCCCGAGGCCGTGCCGCCCGCGCGGCGCTGGCGGGTCATGCCGCTGGCGTTCATCGGCAAGGACTCGCCGCTCGATCGCGCCCTGATCGAGGCGCGCAAGCAGCCGGGCCTGGTCGCGCCGATCGGCCTGCACCCGCGTCACCCCAACGGCCTGGTCGCCGTCCCCGAGGCGACGTGGGCGTGGGTGATGGCCCAGCTCCCGAAGCGGTCGCAGGACCACTTCGCCCGCTGGCCAGCGATCTAGCCAGCAAGATCAGGCTGTTGCGACAAACTTGTTGACCGTATAAAAATTAGAGTTAACTATAAAAACATGGCTAACGCGAGAAATAGATCCGGGCGGGCGACACCCGGATCGGCCGGGCGACGCGATCGCAAGCTCGCCCAGACCCGGGTCGACCTCGCGATCGCGCTGCGCGATCGCCTCGCCGCCGATCGCGGGTTCGAGGACATCTCGGTCCGCGAGCTGTGCGACGAGGTCGACATCTCGGAGGCGACCTTCTTCAACCACTTCCCGACCAAGGTCGACCTCGCGGTCTACCTGGTGCAGCTGTGGTCGATCGAGGCGGCCTGGCACGCCGCGCAGGCGCGGCCGCGCGGCGCGCGCGCTGCGATCGAGGCGATCCTCGACGTCACCGCGCGCGACGTCGAGAGCCACCCGCGCGTGATGGCGGAGATCATCGCGCTGCAGGCGCGCCTGCCCGCGCGCACCGGCTACCGCGAGGTGACCCCGCTCGAGCGCGCGCTCGCGCTGCCGGAGCTGCCCGGCGTCGAGGCGCTCGAGGCGCGCGGCCTCGACGGCGTCCTGCCCGCGCTGATCGACCTCGCGGTCGAGCAGGGCGAGCTGCCCGCCTCGGTCGACCGCCAGGCCGCGTTCCTCGCCGTCACCAACGTGTTCTTCGGCGTCCCCCTCATCCTCGGCCCCCGCGCGCCGCGCGCCGTGCGCGACGCGTACCGGCAGCAACTCGCCATCGTGTGGGCCGGCCTCGCCGGCCCGAGGAGCTGACCATGCCCACCTCGCTCGCCCCCGCCGTCCCCACCTCCCCCCGGCGCGCCGTCACCGACGGCGTGCCTACCGGCGCGCTGCTCGCGCTTGGCGCGCTCCTCGTCGCCGGCACCGGCAACCGCTGGGGCGTGCCGCTGCTGGCGTGGCTCGCGCCGGTCCCCTTCCTCCTGGCCGCGCGCCGCGCCTCGTCGTGGCGCGCGCGCCTGGCGATCCTCGGCGTCCTGCTCGTCGCCACCTCGGCGCAGGTCGCCAAGATCGTCACCGCGCCGATCTCGCCCGCGCTGATCGTCCCGTTCGCCGCGCCCGCGGCGATCTCGGCGTGGCTGGTGGTGCTCGTGACCGAGGCGGCGCGCCGCCGCGCCGGCGACGTCGCCGGCTGGCTCGCGTTCCCCGCGCTGGCGGCGCTCGGCGACTGGGCGCAGTACGCGGCGTCGCCGCTGGGCGTGTGGGGCACCGCGGCGCAGACCCAGCTCCACGACCTCGCGCTGCTCCAGCTCGCGTCGGTCGTCGGCGTCGCCGGGATCGGCCTCGTCATGGCGCTGACCTCGTCGACCCTGGCGCTGGTCCTCGGCGCGCCCGCGCCGCGCGCCCACCTGCGGCAGGCCGCCGCGGCGGCGGGCCTGCTCGCGGTCGTCTACGCCTGGGGCTCGGTCCGCGTCTACACCGCGCAGCCCGGCCGCACCGTGACCGTCGCCGCGGTCGTCACCGACGTCGGGCTCACCGCCGCCGGGCTGCCGTCGCCGGAGGCGCTGCAGGCCAACGAGGACGACCTGTTCGCGCGCACCGACGTCGCCGCCGCCCGCGGCGCCGAGCTCGTCGTGTGGAACGAGGTCGCCACGGTGGTCCTGCCCGACGACGAGGCCCGCCTGCTCGCCCGCGGCGCCGACGCCGCGCGTCGGCTCGGCGTCGAGCTGGTCCTCGCCTACGGCGTGCTGCTCGACGACGCCCCGCTGTCGTTCGACAACAAGTACGTGTGGTTCGCCGCCGACGGGGCGGCGCTCGAGACCTACCGCAAGCACCACCCGGTCCCGGGCGAGCCGTCGCTGCGCGGCACCGCCCCGCTCGTCGCCCACGATCACCCATGGGGCCGGAGCGCCGGCGCGATCTGCTACGACTACGACTTCCCGGCGATGGCGCGGGCCCACGGCGCCCTCGGCGTCGGGCTCGTCGTGGTCCCGTCGTCCGACTGGCGCGGGATCGAGCCGTACCACACCGAGATGGCGCGCGTCCGGGCGACCGAGGGCGGGTTCGCCGTCGTGCGCTCGACCCGGTGGGGTGCCTCGGCCGCCTACGACGCCTACGGCCGCGCCCGCGCCTCGATGAGCGCGTTCGAGGACCACGACCGGATCATGGTCGCGACCGTCCCCGTCACGCCGGTCGCGACGATCTACACCTTCGTCGGTGATCTCCCCATCGTCGGGACGAGCCTGACCCTGCTGCTGGCGATCGCGATCCAGGCGCGGCGCCGGCAGGCGTGACGGTCATCGGTTGTTGGCCCGCGCCGTCGAACGGCGGTCAGGCTTGGCTTGCAAACCGGCGCCAGTTGGCAAAGATTCCGCGCATGACGAAGGCCCTCCTGCGCGCGCCGGCCGTCGCCGCCGCGCTGCTCCTGGTCGCCAGCTGCGGCGCCGCCGACCCCAAGTTCTCGTTCACCTACGCCGAGAAGCGCGGCGTGCTCGAGTCCAACGGGCTCAAGTTCGTGGTCGTGCCCGACAAGAGCACGGAGCTCGTCGAGGTCGACGTCCGCTACAACGTCGGCTCGAAGGAGGACCCGCCCGGCAAGGCCGGCCTCGCGCACCTGGTCGAGCACATGATGTTCCAGCTCAAGCCGGACGGTGAGGGCACGCCGCCGCTGATGCACTTCGTCAACCAGCTGTCGACGTTCTTCAACGCCTACACGAACTGGGACTCGACCCACTACATGACCACGAGCCGCGCCGAGCAGCTCGAGGCGCTGCTGAAGATCGAGGCGATGCGCCTGTACTTCGGCTGCCAGACGATCACCGAGGACGAGTTCCTGCGCGAGCGCGAGGTCGTGCGCAACGAGATCCGCCAGCGCACCGGCACCGCCGAGGGCCAGGTCCCGCAGCTCGTGCTGTCGGCGGTCTACCCCGAGGACCACGCCTACGCGCGGATGATCGGCGGCGACGACCAGCAGCTCACGTCGATCTCGCTGCAGGACGCGTGCGACTTCATCGGCAAGTACTACGTCCCCGAGCGCGCCACCGTGATCGTCGCGGGCGGCGTCGACTACGACGACACGGTCGCGTTGATCACGAAGTGGTTCGGCAAGCTCGAGCGCAAGACGCCGGGCCAGCTCAAGCAGGTCGAGCCGCTGCAGATCAAGCCCGGCCGCGTCACCTACGACCTCGACGTCGAGCGCCACAGCGTGAACATCGTGTGGGCGCTGCCGCCGCAGAACACGGCCGAGGGCCAGAACGCGATGTACGGGATCAACCAGGCGTTCTTCCGCACCGCGAGCAAGGCCGACGAGTACGACTTCGCCTACAGCGTGTCGCCCGCGATCCTCGGCGGCCCCGAGGCGCCGATCTTCCTGATGTCGATCGAGCTCAAGGGCATGGACCGGCTGGACGAGGCGCTCGAGTTCGTGTGGAAGGGCGCGCGCGCCGCGCACCGCGGGTTCGAGGACGTGACCTGGCAGCAGTTCGACGCCCAGAAGAAGATCGCCCAGGCGGACTTCATCGCCGGGCTCGAGCCGCTGGTGTCGCGCACCAACCAGATCGGCGAGGCCGTCCAGTTCAGCCGCGACGTCACCTTCGACTCGACCGAGGAGTACCTGATCCACGAGCTCAAGCGGTACGAGTCGTTCGACGGCGGGGCGATCGCGTCGATCGTCAAGAAGACCCTCGACCCCGACAAGGCCAAGGTCATCGTGATCAAGGCCAACAAGGAGGGCATCAAGGGTGACAAGCGCGTCGCCGTGTCGTTCCAGACCAAGTCGCACGACAAGGCGCAGGAGCCCGAGGTCGACCCGAAGGAGGCGCGGCGCCCGCTGACGGTCAAGGCCGAGCTCAAGGCGCTCGACAACGCGATCCGCTACGAGCTGGGCAACGGCATGAAGGTCGTGCTGCTGCCGGTCGAGGGCGCGATGCCGCTGGTCGCGGCGGACCTGATCTTCGACGTCGGCGACGTCCACTCGTCGACCCCCGGCCTGGCCGACGCGGCGGCGCGGTTCCTGCGCCTGCCGCTCGACGCCGAGGCGATGCAGATGACCGGCGTCGGCGTCAGCGGCGGCACCAACAACGACCACACGATCTTCTCGTCGAGCGCGGTCAACATCTACCTCGACATCGTGATCAACGCGCTCGAGCGCACGATCACCGCCGGCGAGTACTACCAGGAGTCGATCGAGGGCTGGCAGAAGCGCACGCGCGAGTACTACAAGCTGCACGCGGCGCAGGAGGAGCTGGAGTTCCAGCGCCAGATCCTGGCCGGCGTGTTCGGCGGCGACCACCCGTACACCAAGAACGGCATCGTCCTGCCCGACGCGATCGGCGGGATCGGCAAGGACGGGCTCAACGCGTTCCGCCGCAAGCACTACACCGCGGGCAACGCGACGCTGGTGATCGCGGGCAACTTCGACCCGGAGAAGGCCAAGCGGTACATCTCGTCGGCGTTCGGCGGGTGGGGCAAGGGCCACGTCGACGCGCCGATGAAGGACGCGGCGCAGGCGGCGGCCGGCGCGCAGTTCGTCGGCGTCGTGGCGGAGAAGGAGGGGCCGCAGATGACCGTGGCGATCGCGTACCCCGCGCCCGCCGGCATCGACGGCGAGGAGGCGGCGCGCATGGTGCTGACCGAGATGCTCAACAGCCGGATGGGCGACATCCGGTTCAAGCTCGGCTCGACCTACGGCGTCTACGCGCGGCGCACGCGCAACGTCGGCCCGTCGTCCTACGAGATGGGCGGCACCGTCGACGCGCCGCGCGCCGGCGAGTCGCTCAAGGCGATGCGCGAGGGGATCGACATGCTGCGCCAGGGCGGCGAGCAGTGGGACATCGACTTCGTCCGCGCGCGCCGCTCGCTGATCCAGCAGCTCCTCGGCGAGTCGACCGTGTCGCGCGAGCTCGCCGGCCGGCTCGGGACGATCGCCCGGTTCGACCTCACCGCCGACTACTACGACAAGCTGCTCAAGACGATCGCCGCGGTGCCGGTCGCGCAGGTCAAGGCGTTGATCGCCCGCGAGCTCGACCCGGCGCGCGAGGTGGTCGTGACCCTCGCCGACCGCGCCACGGTCGAGCGCGCGTTCGCCGAGGCCGGCATCACCAACGTCAAGATCGTCGAGCCGACGTACAAGTAGCCACGAGGCCGGGCCGGACGGCCGCTCGGCCCGCCCGGCTCGTGTGTCGCCCACCGTCAGGCGTCGTCGTCGTCGCCGTCGGGCGGCGTCGTCGTCGTCGCCGTCAGGCGTCGTCGTCGCCGAACAGGCCGAGCTGCGGGCCCGCGCCCTCCTCGGCGGCGGGCGCGTCGCTCAGCCGGACCGCGCCCGCCTCGTCGAGGTAGTCCGCCTCCATGCGCCGCGCCGCGACCGCGTCCACCGGGCGCAGCACGTCGAGCACCAGCTCGACCATCCGCGCCCACCCGACCGTGCGCAGCTGCGCCTTGGTCAGCCGCGCCTCGACGCGGTTGACCAGCTCGTCGATCGTCGCCTCGGTCACCGGCCGCCGGCTGCACACGCGGACCAGCGCGCGGTGCAGCTTGGCCCGGTCGTACGGCTCGGACGAGCCGCGCCGCTTCTCGACCTTGAGCTGCGGCGCCGCGATCTGCTCGCGGGTGGTGAACCGCTGCTTGCACGCCTGGCACACCCGACGGCGACGCAGCTCGTTCTTCGGCGCAGGACGGGTCTCCGTCACCTGCGTGTCGTCGCTGCCGCAGCTCGGGCACTGCACGGCGCGATCGTAGCAGCCGCGCGCGCGCGGCCGAAATTCGCCCCCCTCCTGGCCCCGACGGTGCTCAGGTGTCCAGTGCCGTCACGCCGCGCGCGTCACGGCGCGCACCGCCACCGGCCGGCCAGGCTGCGCGCCTCGCCGCGCCCGGTGTCGCTGAGCCGGTAGACCACACCGCCGTCGCCGACCGCGAGGCTCTCCGGGAACCCGTCGCCGAACCCGCCGACCTCGACGACCGCCGCGGTCGCGGGCTCCCGCCACCCGGTCACCCGCCACACCATCGCGCCGCCGAGCGGGTTCGCGCCGGCCCACAGCGTCGCGCCGTCGGGCGAGACGTCGCACCCGGTCAGCGCGTTGCCGCCGGTGACCTCGATCGCCCGCGCCGGATCCGCGACCAGCCGCGCGCCCTCGCGCACCAGGCACCACAGCTTGCCGTCGGTGCGCGCCGCCAGGTACCCGCCGCACGCGCCCGCCGGCTCGCCCGGCGCGACGCACAGCCCCTCGTAGTTCTTGCCGCAGTTCACGCCGCGCGCGCCGCACGCGACGCTCGTCGTCTCCGGCGCGCCGAGCCCGCCCGCCTTCGGCGTCAGCGGCAGCGTGTCGTCGACCGGGCCGACCGGGTACGGCCCGTCGACCAGCTCGAACCCGCCGTCGACGCGCCGCCACCGCCGCATCCACCCCGCCGAGGTCACGCCCCACACCGCGTCACCGTCGGCGGACAGGCCCTCGAGGTCGTCGCCGGCGCCGTGGCCGAGCGGCAGCCGCCCGCGCTCGAGCCGCTCGCCGGTGTCCGCGTCGACCAGCACGTACGCGCCGTCGGTGCCGCTGTCGCCGACGACGAGCAGCGCCGCGCGCCCGTCGACGCGGAGGAGCGCCGCGCCCGAGGCCTCCGCGACCTCGACGTCCTCGGCGAACGTCAGCCGCTCGCACCCGGACGCGCCGGCGTCCGGCGTGGCCGCGACGCGCGCCTCGCTCCCCGGGCGCGCCTCGCGCTTGCCGCACGCGACGCCCGCCGCGCACGCCGCCGCCGCCGCGAGGGCCGCGGCCACGTCCGTCCAGCGACGCGCCGGGAACATCGCGCTACCTTGTAGCGCACCGCATGTCCCGGCCCAAGCCGTACGTCGTCAAGGAGATATTCGGCCCCACGCTGCAGGGCGAGGGCGCCCACGCCGGCCGGGCGTGCGTGTTCCTGCGGTTCGCCGCGTGCAACCTGGCGTGCACCTGGTGCGACACCGACTTCCGCGCCGACGGCGCCGAGCACCTCGACGCCGACGACATCGTCGCGCGGCTGCGCGAGGTCGACCGCCACCACTCGGGCGTCGTCGTCGTCACCGGCGGCGAGCCGACGCTGCAGTGGGACGAGCCGCTGGCGCGCGCGCTGTTCGCCGCCGGCTTCCGCGTCCACATGGAGAGCAACGGCACCCGGCCGCTCCAGGCGCTGGTCGACTGGCTGACGATCTCGCCCAAGCCCCAGTTCCACGACGGCCGGTTCCACCTCCACCCGACGCTCCCCGCGTCCGAGGTCAAGGTCATCGTCGACGACACCGTCGACGAGGCCGCGCTCGTCGCCTACGAGGCGCGCTACCGCTGCGAGCACTGGTTCGTCCAGCCGTGCCAGGACGACCGCTACCCTCACCACCTCGCGCGCGCGATCGACCTCGCGACCCGCCGCCCGCGGTGGCGGCTGTCGCTGCAGCTCCACAAGGTCATCGGCGTGCCGTAGGCCCAATGCTGGTCAGATAAGGCAAGGCGTGTCAGTTCCGCTCGCCCCGAGCCAGCGGACGGTGCGAAGCGACGGGCGGCGGCTCCTGACGAACAGCCGTCCAAGCCCGCAGGATCGCCAAGTTCCTTCGACAGGCTCAGCTCCGATCAGAGGGCTGCGCAGAAGGCGTCGACGACGAGGAAGGCGCGCGCGACGATGGCGACAGCCGTGGCTCGCGTCGCCGCACACCGTCGAGGCCCCAGGTGCGCGGGCGTTCGGCGTTGCGAGCGCCAGCCCGACGAGCCCATCGCGGACGCGCGAGACGGCGGCGGCGCGGCGGTGCCGGGCGCCGTGGCGTGGCGCGCGTCCCACGACCGTCCGGGAGACCGCGAACACCGGCGCCGGGCCAGGCAG
>WYBA01000044.1 GCA_011526095.1 Myxococcales bacterium
GCCGCGACGCGGCGGTGGACCGGGCGCGCCCGCCGCTCGCGCCGCGCGCCCGCCATCCGGCGCCCGGGTGGCGGCGCCCGGGTGGCGGCGCCCGGGTGGCGGCGCCTGTGCGGCGGCGCCTGTGCGGCGGCGCCTGTGCGGCGTCGGCTGTGCGGCGTCGGCTCGGGCGGACCCTCGCCTCAGCCGGCGAGCGCGTCGGGCACGCCGACCGCCTCGTCCGTGGGCGCGACGCCCGCGAACCGGGACGTGCCGCGCACGCCGGCGCGGTCCCGCCGCAGCCGCGCGATGTCGATCGCCGCGAGCGCGCGCGCCAGCAGGCGCAGCTGCGTGGCCGCCGCACCGCCGCCGGAGGCGAGCAGCGGCGTCCGGGCGTTCACGGACTCGCGGATCTCGCTGCTGTGTCGGATCATCGCCGTCACCGGCGCGGGCACGAGCAGGTAGTCGCGGATCATCCGCGACATGTTCGTGATGATGTGCGTCTCGCGCTCCTCGTGGACCTGATTGCCGACGGTGAGCACCCCGAAGTTGCCGAGCTGTGCGGCGCAGCGGTGCGCCAGCCCGGCCGAGCGGCGTCGCAGCGCGTCGAGCACGACGCCCATCCGCTGGGTCTCGCCGACCTCCGCCAGCGTCGCGGTGATGAGCTCCTTGTCCTCGGGATGCTCGGCGGCGAGCGTCAGCGAGCGGTGGGCGGCCGCCTTGAGGAACGAGTAGGCGTTCTGCAAGGACGTCAGCTGCGGCGTCATCACCAGCACCCGCAGATCGGCGAGATCGAAGAAGTCGAGCGTGTTGAGCGTCGTGCCCGCGCCGAGATCGATCACCACCACATCGGTCGGCAGCCGCGCGATCGCGGTGAGCAGGCGTCGCTTGGCCTTGTGGCTGAGGTTGGCCACGCCGACGCGCGCCGAGCCGGCGAGCAGCCGGACGCCGCTGGTCGGCGCGCGCATCAGCGCGGCCTCCAGGTCCTCGGTCTCGTGGTCGAGGAACGCCTGCAGGCCGCCCTCGGGGTGGGACAGGCCGAGCAGGGTGTGGAGGTTCGGGGCGCCGAGGTCGGCGTCGACCAGGACCACGTGCCGCCCCTGCGCGGCGAGCGCGTAGGCGAGGTTGGTCGAGATGACGCTCTTGCCGACGCCGCCCTTGCCGCCGCCGACGGCGACGATCCGGCCGGCTCTGGTGCGCTGGTTGGAGGCCATGGCGCAGGTGGGATCGACCACCCGGGCCGCCCCTGAAGGGGGGCCGCGGAGGCGGGCGGGTGGATCGCCTCCGTCGGCGCGCGTCGACGTGCGCGTGACGGCCTCAAGGTGGCGCGGTCGTGGACGAACCAGGGACCAACACGGCGCGACGCCCACCGGGACGGCGCCTCCACCTCTCGAATCCGACACCACAAGGAGTCACGACGATGGCGATCTCGGTCAACACCAACCCGACCTCACTCAACGCGCAGCGCAACCTGGGGCAGACCCAGCGCGCCCTCGGCGGCAACCTGTCGCGCCTGTCGAGCGGCCTGCGCATCAACCAGGCCTCCGACGATGCGGCGGGCCTCGGCATCAGCGAGCGCCTCAAGTCTCAGATCCGCGGCCTGTCGCAGGCGTCGCGCAACGCCAACGACGGCGTGTCGATGATCCAGGTCGCCGAGGGCGCGATGAACGAGCAGGCCGGCATCCTGACCCGCCTGCGCGAGCTCGCGGTCCAGTCCTCCAACGGCACGCTCGGCGCGGCGGAGCGCGGGTTCATCGACGCCGAGTCGGCCGAGCTGCTGGGCGAGCTCGACCGGATCTCGACGGTGACCGAGTTCAACGGCGTCAACATGCTCGGCGCCGACGCCGGCGCGATCTCGATGCAGGTCGGCATCCACGGCACCGCCGACGACCGGATCGACGTCACGTTCGATGCGACCGACTCGGCGACGCTCGGCGTCGACGCGATCGACCTCACCACCGCGGGCGGCGCGCAGGCGGCGCTCGCGACGATCGACACCGCGATCGACACGCTGTCGACCTCGCGCGCGACGATCGGCGCGTCGCAGAACCGCCTCCACGTCACGATGAACAACCTGTCGGTCGCGCACGAGAACCTGTCCGCCGCGAACTCGCGGATCCGTGACGTCGACGTCGCGGAGGAGACCGCGGCGATGACCCGCAACCAGATCCTGAGCCAGGCCGGCGTCGCCGTCCTCGCCCAGGCCAACCAGCTGCCGTCGTCGGCGCTGTCGCTGCTCGGCTGATCGGCGCGTAGCGGAGGACGCCGATGCCGACCGTCACGTTCGGAGGCCTGGCCACCGGGATCGACAGCAACTCGATCATCGACAAGCTCGTCGAGCTCGAGGCGCTGCCGGCCCGCCGGCTCGAGTCGCGCAAGGCCGACGCTCAGAAGCGGAGCTCGGTGCTGTCCGATCTCATCGCCAAGCTCAGCGCGCTGGCGACGGCCGCGGCCGGCGTCGGCACCGCGGCGGAGCTGCGGCCGACCAAGCTCGCCGTCACCGGCAGCGAGCTCACGGCGACGGCGGGCAGCGGCGCCAGCGTCGGCACGTGGAACGTCCAGGTGTCGCAGCTCGCGCGCGCCGAGGCCAACCAGTCGGCGTCGTTCGCGACGCGTGACGCGGGCGTGGCCGGCGCCGGCGCCGTCGACGTCACCGTCGGCGGCGGCGCGCCCACGACGGTCAGCTGGTCGGCGACCGACTCGCTCGACGACATCGCGGCGCGGTTCGACGCGCTCGATGGCGTCTCGGCGGGCGTCGTCGATACGGGCGCCGGCTTCCGCCTGCTGGTCAGCGCGGAGTCGACCGGCGTCGCGGGCGCGCTGGCGTTCACGGAGTCCGGCGATCCGCTCGGGCTGACCGAGACGCAGGCCGCGTCCGACGCCGCGTTCACGATCAACGGCGTCGCCGTGACGCGCGCATCGAACACCGTCACCGACGCGATCAACGGCGTCACGCTCCAGCTCGCGGGCGTCACCGCCTCGGGCGGCGCGGGCGCGCAGCTCCAGGTGCAGCGCGATCCGGCCGCGGCGCGCGCCAAGGTGCAGGCGGTCGTCGACGCGCACAACGCGGTCGTCAAGGTGCTGCAGGGGCAGCTGACCTACACGGGCGTCGAGCGCGGGGAGGAGTCGCTGTTCGGCGACTCGACCCTGCAGACGCTCCAGCGTCGACTCGGGACGGCGTGGTCGTCGCCGCTGACGTCGGGCACCGGTCAGGTATCCGCGCGCGACGCGGGCATCAAGCTGGCCAACGACGGCACGCTGTCGCTCGACGCCGCGACGTTCGACGCGTTCGCCGAGGCGTCGCCCGCCGCGATCGAGGACCTGCTGGGCGGGACCACCGGGATCGGCGGGCAGCTCGACGCGCTGGTGGACGAGATGACGCGCTCGAGCACCGGCCTGCTGACGATCAAGCAGGACTCGATCCGCGTCCGGACCCGCGCGTTCGACGACCAGATCGCGCGGATCGAGGACGCCGCGGACGCGCTCGGCGAGCGGCTGCGCAAGCAGTTCTCGTCGCTCGAGCAGGCGGTGTCGCTGATGCAGAGCAACCTCACCTACCTGTCCTCGCTGTTCGCCTCCAAGTGACGTCCCATGCCCCGCTGCCGCGCCACGCTCGAGGAGCTGCTCGCCGCCACGCCCGACCCGCCCACGGGGGCGCCGCCCGACGAGGTGCTGGCGCGCGCGACGGAGGTGCTGGCCGCCTGCGCGGTCGCGCTCGCGCGGCTGCGCGCGCAGCTCGACGGCGCGCCGGTCGATCTCGCCGACGAGGCGCTCGCGCGGCGGCTGCACGACCGCACGCGCGCGTGGGTCGACGCCGCTGCGCGCGCCCGGCGCGAGACTCTCGACCAGCTGACGTCGCTCGGGCGCGCGCGCCGGGCGGCGTGCCCCTACTGACGCGCGCGGAAGGAGCCCGCGATGAGTGACGCCAGCGACGAGACCCCGGCCGAGGCCGAGGGTGGGGGCGCGTCCGCGAAGGCCGCCGCCAAGGGCGGGGGCGCGAGCAAGGTCCCGCTGATCCTGGGCGTGGTGAACATCGCCGCGACGGGCTTTCTGGTGTTCAAGGCGCTGACCGCGCCGCCACCGACCGCGCACGCGGGCGCGCCCGCGGCGCCGGCGCATGTCAGCCCGGCGATCTCGGGGCCCGTGGTCCCGCTCGAGCCGTTCGTGATCAACCTCAAGGACGAGGGCATCAGCCGCTACCTGCGGGCCACGTTCGAGGTCGAGCTCCTCGACGCCAAGGCGGTGGCCGATCTCAGGGCGGGGATGAAGCTCGTCCGCGACGCCGTCCTGCGCTACCTGTCGGACCTCGAGGTGGCCGACACGCTCGGCGCCGAGGCCAAGGACGCGATCCAGGTCGGCGTGCTGGCGCGGATCTCCGAGGTCCTGGGCGAGCACCGCGCGCGCCGGCTGTTCTTCACCGAGTTCGTCGTGCAGTGATCGCCGGGGGCGCCTCAAGTCGGCGCCGCGCCAGCCGATGCATCGGGCATGGCCCTGATCGGAATCCTGATCGTCCTCGCGAGCGTCGGCGCCGGCTTCGCGATCGCGGGCGGGAACTTCGCCGTGCTGATCCAGCCGTCGGAGTTCGTCGTGATCATCGGCGCCGCGATCGGCGCCCTCGTCGCGACCGCGCCAGGCAAGATGCGCGCCCGGGTGACGCACGCGATCAAGGGCGCGTTCAAGGACGCGGTGCCCAAGAAGGAGCACTACGTCGAGGCGCTCAAGCTGCAGTACGAGGTCTACCAGGCGGTGCGCCGCAACGGCGTGCTCGTGCTCGAACAGCACCTGAGCGATCCGGCGAAGAGCCCGATGTTCAAGAAGTACGGGTCGTTCATGGCCAACCACCACGCCGTCTCGTTCTTCACCGAGGCGCTCGAGCAGATGGTCGCGGGCGTCGACGTCATGGACGTCGACGGGCTGCTCGAGGCGGAGCTCGACACGCTGGCGGAGGAGGGGCACCTGCCGGTGGGCCTGATCAAGACCGTCGGTGACTCGCTGCCAGGGATCGGCATCGTCGCCGCCGTCCTCGGGATCATCGTGACGATGGGGCACATGGACGCCCCGCCTGCGGTCATCGGCATGCACGTCGCCGCCGCGCTGGTCGGCACGTTCCTGGGCATCCTGCTGTGCTACGGCGTGCTCCAGCCGCTCGCCAACAACGCCGAGCTGCAGGAGGTGCACCTGATGCGCTACCTCCAGTGCCTGCGCGCCGGGCTGATCGCGTCGATGAAGGGCGCGTCACCGGCGGTCGCCGTCGAGTTCGCCCGCAAGGCGATCTTCACCGACGAGCGGCCGTCCTCGAAGGAGATGCAGAAGGCCCTGTCCGCGCTGAAGGGCTGATCCGGCCGCGCGCCACGCCACGCCACGCCACGGAGAGGAACATCATGAGCGCCGTCAAGCGCCCGGTCATCATCGTCAAGCGCAAGAAGGGCAAGGGGCACGGGCACCACGGGGGCGCCTGGAAGGTCGCCTACGCGGACTTCGTGACCGCGATGATGGCGCTGTTCATGGTGATGTGGCTGCTGGCCTCGACCGACGCCAAGAGTCGCAAGGAGATCGCCAACTACTTCCGCTCCGGCGTGCTGCCCGAGGGCGACCTGTCGATGGGGCGCGCGTCGCAGGTGGCGCCCGCGATCATCGAGGAGACCGGCGCGCCCAACCCGTCGCCCCGCCGGCTGGCGGAGGACGCCGCCGAGGAGATCCGCAAGGCGGTCGAGGAGTTCGCCGCGCAGGATCCGGTGATCGCGGAGATCGAGCGCCAGGTGAACGTCGAGGTCCGCGACGACGGCGTGCTGATCGAGGCGGTGGACCGCGACGGTGGCGCGTCGCTGCTGTTCGACGTGGCCTCGGCGGACCTCAAGCCGGCGCTGCAAGCGCTGCTGGCGCGCCTCGGCCCGCAGTTGTCCGGGATGGACGGCGTCGTCGAGGTCATCGGGCACACGGACGCGCGGCCGTTCGCCGACGGGCGGATGGACAACTGGACGCTGTCGCACCGGCGAGCCGACGCGGCCCGCCGCGTGCTCGTCGCCGCCGGGCTGCCAAGCGACCGCATGTACGGGGTGACCGCGCGCGCTGCGACGCAGCCGCGCAACGCCGGCGATCCGTTCGCCGCCGAGAACCGTCGGCTGGGCATCCTGCTCCGGCCGCGGAGCGCGCCCGCGGCCGCGGCGCCGGCGCCTCAAGCCCTCCCTGCCGCGGACGAACCACGGTGATGTCATGAATGCCCGCGCCATCCGCAGCTACCGCATCGTCTCCGTCGAGTCCGCGCCCCCGCGGCAGCTCCTCGAGGAGCTCCTCCGCCGCGCGATCGCCGACTGCGAGCGCGCCCGCGAGCGGATCCTGGCCGGCGACGATCGCGGCAAGGGCGAGCAGATCGGTCACGCCATCGCGATCGTCGGCGAGCTGATCGCCGCGCTGGATCACGGGGCGGCGCCGGAGCTCGCCGCGCGGCTGGCCGCGCTCTACGACTTCGTGATCGCGCGCCTCGGCCACGCCAACGTCACCCGCGACCCCGTGGCCGCGGGCCAGGCCGCGGGGGTGCTGCGGACGCTCGCCGCCGGGTTCGCGCACGTCGCGGGGACGCCGTGACGGCGCCGCGCGGGTCCGCGCGCGAGCTGGCCGCCGTGCTCGCCGCGATCGGCGAGCCGCCCGGCGAGGACGCCCCCGCGGCGGACGTGCTGCGGGGAGCGTGGATCGCGTTGACCGCGGTCGCCCCGACGCTGTCGCGCCTGCGCGGCGTCGCGACGATGTTCTCGACCGACGAGCAGCTCGAGCGCGCCCTCGCGGCGCTTCAGGAGCGCGCCCGGGTGTGGAGCGAGGCGGCCGAGCGGGCCGCCGCCCGGTCGCGCCGCGTCTGAACAAGGAGCCCCATGCTGAACCGAGACCGGACCTCCCGCGCCCCGCTGGGGCGCCTCCGCGCCCCGTCCGGGCGCCTCCGCGCCGACGAGCCCGAAGGCGGTCGCGCCGCGCACGCCCGGCGCGACGTGCCGCCAGAGCCGTTCCCCGATGGCACTCGCCCCGACGGCGTCACCGTGCAGCGCGGCGTCGCGATCGTCGCCGCCGGCGTGGACGCGGAGCGCGCGCGCGCCGTGGTCGACGTGGCCACCCGCGCGCTCGTCGCGCCGCCGCGGTTCGTCGAGGTCGTCCCGACCATCCCACCGCGCCGCGAAGGCGGGGCGCTCGCGTGGCAGGTCGCGACGTCGGCCGGGACGGCGCTGCCGCCCGAGCCGGGCGCGCTCGCGGGGGTGATCCTGGGCGAGGTCACCGGCCGGCTGGTCGACGCGCTGATCGCGGACGCGTGGAACGGCGCGCCGTGCGACGCGGAGCCTCCCGAGGTGCTGCTCGCCGGGTGCCTGCTCGACGACCCGGCGCGCCACGTGGCGGCGCTGGCCGACGCGGTCGGGGCCGCCGACGTGGCCGTGTGCGCGCGCTTCAACGGTGAGCTCCGGGCGATCGCGTCGACGTGGGGTGAGCTCGCCGACCTGTCGGCGGCGCACGTCTCGGCCGGGCTCGGCGTCCCCGTCGTGGTGGCGGAGGGGGAGGCGGGCGGCGCCGTCTCGACCTGGCTCGCCTTCGGCTGCGCGCAGCCGGGAGCGGTCGGCGAGCAGGGCTTGCTGGTGATCCGCTTCGACGGGGCCCGGCGTCACGACCCGCGCCAGGTCGGCTGGCTGCGCGCCACGGCCCGCCGGCTCGGCAGCGAGCTGAGCTGGCATCGCCGGGTCGAGCGGCTCGCCGCCGAGCACGAGCGCCTGCGCTCGACCGCGATGATCGATCCGCTCACCGGAGGGTGGAGCCGTGACGCGTTCGAGCGGACGGTGATGATCGAGCTCGCCGGCGCGGCGCGGCGCGGCGAGGCGCTCGCGCTCGTCGTGTTCGACATCGACCAGCTCCGGCACGTCAACGAGCGCGCCGGGCACGCCGCTGGCGACGCCGCGCTGGCGCACGTCGCGTCGTTGATCCGCGCCCACGTGCGCGTCAACGACGAGCTGTCGCGGTTCGGCGACGACGAGCTCGCGCTGCTGCTGATGGGCGCGGACGTCGACCGCGCGCGACCGGTGGTGGAGAAGCTCGTGCGCCTGATCGACGCGACGCCCGCGGTCGTGGGCGGCGTGCCGGTGCGGGTCACGGTCCGCGCCGGCGTCACCGGCTTCGCGCGGGACGAGCGGGTCGGCGACGCCGCGTTCGCCCGGGCGGTCCACGCGTGCGAGGCCGCCGCGTCGACCTCGCCGCGGGTCGCGGTGTGCCCGGTCGACGTCGCGGTGCCCGGCTCGACCGCGCTCGACGAGGACGCGCAGGTCGCGTCGCTCGTGGGCGCGACGCTGGGAGGCTCCTACCGAGTCCTGCACGAGATCAGCCGCGGCGCCACCGGCGTCGTCTACCGCGCCGAGGACGTCGGCCTCGGTCGGCCCGTCGCGATCAAGCTGCTGCGCCACGACCTGGCGCGCGATCGGCGGCTGGCGGCGAGGCTGCACCGCGAGGCCGCGATCCTGGCGTCGATCCGCCACCCGAACCTGATCGAGGTCTACGCGTTCCGCAGCGACGACGAGGCCTACTTCGTGATGGAGCTGGTCGAGGGGCCGAGCCTCGCCGACCTGCTCGAGCAGACGCTGGCGCAGGGCGAGCGCCTGGATCCCAGGGCGGCGGCGGAGGTCGTGTCGGAGGTGGCGGACGCGCTCGACGCCATGCACCGCGCGGGCCTGATCCACTGCGACGTCAAGCCCCAGAACGTCGTCCTCGATCGCCGCGGCGAGCGCGCGGTGCTCGTCGATCTCGGCGAGTCGGCGCGGCTCGGCGAGGACCGCCTGCGCTCGGGGACGCCGGGCTTCGCGGCGCCGGAGTCGTTCACGGAGGCCGAGGAGACCCCGGCGAGCGACGTCTACGGCCTCGCCGCGACCGCCTACGTGATGCTGACCGGCGAGCTGCCGTTCGGCGACGGCGAGGCGTGGGACGTGCTGACCCGCCAGCTCGACGGGCCGCCTCGGCCGCCGTCGCAGTGGCGGGTCGAGCTGCCGTCGGCGGTCGACACCGTGATCGCCAAGGCGCTGTCCGTCGAGTCGCGGGCGCGGTTCGCCACGGCCGGCGCGTTCGCGGCGGCGCTGCGCGCCGCGCTGCGCGCGACGTCGGCGCCGCGCCCGGTGGGCGCCGCCGGCAAGCTGCGGCCGCTGACGATCGACGCCTCCTCGCTCGGGGTCGGCGTCGTCGCGGACGAGCGCGCGAGCGTGCGTGGCGCCGCGTATCGGACGGCGGTGCGCGTGCTGGCCGCGTTCGGCTGCGAGCCGCGGGTGCGCGCCGTGGCCGCGCGCTCGCGCGAGCTCGGCGAGCTGATCGCGCCCGCGCTGTCGCCGATGTCGTGGCAGCCGCTCGGGGCGCTCGTCGAGCTCGCCCGGTGCGCTGGCGGCGATCGCGTCGCCGACGTGATGCGCGCGATCGGGCGCGGCATGGTGTCGGTGACGTTCGCGCACCTCTACGGGGCGGACCCCACGACGCTGACGCCGAGCGGCCTGGTCGCGGCGGTCCCGTCGCTGTGGCCGCGCTACTTCGGGTTCGGTGAGGTCGAGCTGATCTCGGAGGCGGACGGGCGGGTCGAGCTGCGCGTCGACGCCGACGTGCCGGCGGCGACGTGGGACCTGATCGCCGGGTTCCTGATCCGCGTCGCCGAGCTCCCGGGCGCCTCCGATGCCAGGGTGGAGCTCGAGGTCGAGGCCGGCGCCTGCACGTTCGTCGTGGAGTGGAGCACGTGAGCCGGCTGCCCTCGAGGGGCCGCGCGGTCACGGTGGCGGCCGCGGCGACCGTCGCCGCGTGCGGCGCGCACGTCCACGTCGGCGTCGATCGCCGCGCCGACGCCGCGGGCGCGCTCGCGCCGGCGCTGTCCGGGCGTTCGCCCCGCGGCGGCCTGATCGCGCTCGGCGCGACCGTCGGGGCCGTCGCGCTCGAGGGCGTCGTGCGGGCGCAGGAGGTCGACGGGCCGCCGATCGCCCTGCTCGGGGCCGAGCCGCCGCCCGTGGAGGAGCGCGGCTGGGCGGTTGCGACCGCCGCGCTGGCGGTCCGCGTCGACGTCGTGCGCCGAGGGCCGGTCGCGGTGTTCGTGCGCGGCGGTCCGGAGCGCGCCGTGGTGTTCGATCGGTCGACCGCGGCGCTGTCGTGGGGCGCGGGGTACGGCTATGGCGGGGGCGTGAGGCTGGCCGTCGGCGGGCTCGGGGTGTGGGTCGAGGTCCATCGGCACTCGACGGTGCTCGGCGGCGGCACGACGTCGGGCGGCGCCGAGCTCGGCGGCGTCACCGTCGGCATGACGCTGGGCGAGTGAGGCGCGCGCGGCGCCGGCCGCGACGGTCACGCTGTCGCGCGCGGACGCCTCGTCGGTCACGCCGCCGAGCGTGGCTCGCGGCGGCCAAACAGCGACGCGATCGTGGCCTCGATCCTGGTGGCGCATCCGACGACCTCGTCCGCGAGGTCGGCCGCGGTGCG
The DNA here is from genome assembly GCA_011526095.1 of Myxococcales bacterium. Lineage (GTDB taxonomy): Bacteria > Myxococcota_A > Polyangia > Haliangiales > Haliangiaceae > WYBA01. The sequence continues at coordinate 10,438 of WYBA01000044.1, forward strand.
GCCCAGCCGGGCGATCGGTCCCGGCAGGACCGCCTTGCCCGCGGGCGACGGCGCGCCGTAGCCGATCGACCGCGCCAGCACCGACGCGGCGTGCGCGAGGTCGGCGTGGACCTGGAGCGCGGGATCGGCCTCGTCGGGATCGTGGTGCCAGCGGATCGCGACGCACAGCGCGCCGGGCAGCGCCCAGCGCACCGCGAGCGCATGCCCAGCGATCGCGTGGTCGTGCGGATCCGGCGCGGCGACCGGCTCTCCGCGGGCGCGTCGGCGGCGCGCGTCGCACGCGAGCGCGAGCCGGCCGATGTCGTGGAGCAGGGCGCCGATGTACGCCTCGGACGCCGGCACCCCGACCGAGGCGCCGAGCCGCTCGCCGATCACGCCGGCGGCGACCGCGTGCGCCCAGAACGTCGCGGCGGTGTCGCCCTGGTCGCGGATCGTGGACGGCGTGGCGTTGGCCAGCCAGCGCGTCGCCGCGAGCGTCGCCACCACGTCGATCCCGACCCGGGCCACCGCCGCGGGGATCGTGCCGATCGCCGTCGATGGCCGGTAGCGCGCGGAGTTGGCGAGGCGGAGCAGGTTGCCGGCGAGGCCAGGGTCCGCCTCGAGCGCGTCGGCGATCGCTCGCGCGGTCGCGCGCTCGTCGTCGAGCTGGCGCAGCAGGCGCAAGACCGCGGGCGAGAACGTGGGCAGCTCGTACACATCCGGGGCGGCGTTCACGGCTGGAGGTTCGGCGGATCTCCGAGGGACTTGAGGGACCCCGCGCGCTCACCGTGGACGCGCTCAAGGCTCGGCGATCGTGGCCGACCCACGCAGACGAGGTGCCCTGTTGTTCGCCCGGATGAAGACCCTGAGGCTCCCCACCGTCGCCCGCTCCCGCGCCGGCGACGACGCGTCGCCGCGCGTGATCGGGGAGACCTCCGCGTGCGCGCACGCGCGCCGCGTGCTCGCCGCGTGCGCGTGGCTCGAGGGGGTCGGCGTGGGTGGCCCGCTCGTGCTGGTCGCGCCCGACGCGCTGGGCGACGTGTCGCCGCGGCAGCTCGAGGACGGCACCGCGGTGTGGGTGCTGCTCGACGACGGCCCGCCCCCCGAGCTGGGCGGCGCCGCGATCACCGGGGTCGTGCGCGGTCCGCTGACGTCCGCGGTCCTGCTGGCGCTTCGACCGCCCGCGGCCGATCCGGGGGATGGGCGCAGCCTGGGGCGGCTCGGCGCGATCGTCGGCGGCTCGCTGCTCGACGACCTCGGGCGGTTCGGCGACGACCTGGCGCGCGCGTTCGACGCGCGCGCGGCCCACCTCTACCTGGCCGACGGCGCGGAGCTACGGCCGCTGACCGCCGGCGACGCCACCGCGCCGTCCGGCGCGCGCCTCGCCGCCGACCTCGGCGTCCCCGTCGTCGAGCACGCCTCCGACACGGCCGTCACCTGGCTGGCGCAGTGGTGCGCGCGGACCCCGGTGGCCGAGCGTACGGGCCTGCTCGCGCTCGAGATCGCCGGCGGGACCCAGCTGCCGCCGCGTGCGCTCGCCGAGCTCGACCTGCTCGCCACGCGCGTCGCGGTCGAGCTGGCGTGGCTTCGCGTCCACCGCCGCCTCGTCGCCGACCAGGAGCGCCTGCGGACGACGGCGATGCTCGATCCGTTGACCGGCGCGTGGACGCGCGCGGCGTTCGAGCGCACGGTCGAGGTCGAGGTGGCGGCGGCCCGCCGTCGCGACGAGGCGCTCGCCCTCGCGGTGTTCGACATCGAGGGCCTGGGCCGGATCAACACCCGCTACGGCCACGACATCGGCGACGCCGTGCTGTGCCACACGGTCGCCGTGCTGCGCGCCGGCGTGCGCGTCAACGACACCGTCGGGCGGTTCGGCGACGACGAGATCGCGGTCCTGCTCGAGGGCGCCGACGCGGGGCAGGCCACCACGATCGTCGAGAAGCTCGTCGCCCGACTCGCCGAGCATCCGTTGCTCGCCGGCGAGCTCGTGGTGCCGGTCGCGGTGCGCGCCGGCGTCACCGGCTTCGGGCCGGGAGAGCGCACCGGCGACGCTGCCTTCGCCCGCGCGGTGACCGCGTGCGAGGCGGCCGCGGCGAGCGTCTCGCGGGTCGCCGTGCTGCGCGACAGCACGGTGGTCCCGCCGGGCCTGGGGCTCGACGGCGACGCGCAGCTCGCGCAGCCGTTCGGCACCACCCTCGGCGGCTGCTACCGGCTGCTCCACGAGATCAACCGCGGCGCCAGCGGCGTCGTCTACCGCGGCGAGGACCTGGGCCTCAACCGGCCGGTCGCGATCAAGGTGCTGCGCCACGACCTCGGGCGCGACGCGGAGCTGATCGCGCACTTCCGGCGCGAGGCGTCGATCCTCGCGTCGTTGCGCCACCCCCACCTGGTCGAGGTCTACGCGTTCCGCGCCGACGACGACGTCTACTTCGTGATGGAGCTGGTCGAGGGGCCGACCGCCAAGGACGTCGTCGACGACGCGCGCCGCGAGGGGACCTGGCTCGATCCCGACGGCGTCGCGACGCTCGTCGAGGAGATCGCCGGCGCCCTCGACACGATGCACGCGGCCGGCCTCGTGCACTGCGACGTCAAGCCGGAGAACGTCGTGCTCCACCGCAGCCGCCGCCGCGCCGTCCTGATCGACGTCGGCGAGTGCAAGCGGCTCGACGAGCGTCACCGCCGCGCCGCGACGCCGGGGTACGCCGCGCCGGAGTCGCTGTCGGGCGGCGACGAGACGCCGGCCACCGACGTCTACGCGCTCGCCGCGACCGCCTATCGCATGCTGACCGGCGAGCTGCCGCACGGCGCGGGGGACACGCTGTCGATCCTGTCGCGGCAGCTCGACGCGCCGCCGCCGCCGCCCTCGTCGTATCGCCGCGGGCTGCCCGTCGGCGTCGACGCGGTCCTGCTGCGCGGGCTCGCCGTGGAGCCCGAGGACCGCTACGCGACGGCCAGCGAGCTCGCCGCCGCGCTGCGGCGCGCGCTGCGCGGCGCCCACGACTCGGGCGATCACCCCGTCGTCGGCCTCGCGCCCGACCCCGAGCCGGCGACGTCGCCCGTGACGCGGCACCCGGCGACGCAGGCGCAGGTGCGCGGCGCGTGCTTCCGGTTCGCGGCCAAGGCGCTGTTCGCGCAGCTCGGCGAGCAGTGGATCCCGCGCGTCTCGTCCCGGCCCGGGCTCGCGGCGCTGCTTGCGCCGAGCCTGCCGCCGATGTCGTGGCACCCGGCCCCGGAGCTGCGCGCCCTCGTCGACGGCGCGACGGGCGGGGGCGACGCCGCCGATCGCGTGCTGCGCATGATCGGGTTCGAGCTGGTGTCCGCGACGTTCGGCCAGCTGTTCGGCGCGGCGCCGGAGCGGCTGTCGCCGCGCGCGGTGCTGGGGGGGATCCCAGGGCTGTGGCCCCGCTACTTCGCCGGGACGACGGTCGAGATCGATCTGTCGGCGCCCACCCGGTGCGACCTCGTCGTCCGCGGCGGCGCCGGCCAGCTCCCGCCGGCGCTGATCGCCGGCTTCCTCGGCCGGATCGCCGAGCTCAGCGGCGCGGACGCCGCCGAGGTGACCCGTGACGCCCGCGGCGAGCGCTTCGCCGTGACCTGGAGGTCCTGATGTCCACATCGCCGTTGCCCCATGTCCTCATCGTCGACGACGACCCGATGATGAGGCAGATGCTCGAGCGGGTCGTGCGAGCCGCAGGGTACGAGGTCACCGTCGCGGACGACGCGCCGACGGGCGTCGCCGCGCTCGATCAGTGCGACCCCGACGTCGTGGTCACCGACATGTCGATGCCGTCAGGCACCGGGCTCGACGTGCTCGCGGCCGCGCACGCCCGTGACCCGACGCTGCCGGTGATCTTCGTGACCGGGGACGCCGACGTCGACCGCGCGCAGCGCGCGCTCGAGCAGGGCGTGCTGCGCTACCTGGTCAAGCCCGTCGGGCGCACGACGCTCCTCGCCGCGCTCGAGGAGGCGTGCCGGGCGCGCTCGGTGACGAGCCTGTCGCGTCCGGTCGGCCGGCTCAAGGGCGGCAACGACGACCTGCACCGCGTCGCGCTCGCGCGCCAGCTCGGGGAGTCGCTGTCCCGCCTGTGGATGGCGCTGCAGCCGATCGTCTCTGCGAGCCGGGGCCGGGTGGTCGGCTACGAGGCGCTGCTGCGCAGCGACGGGCCGCTCCGCACCCCCGACCGCATCATCGGCGCGGCCGAGGCGCTGGGGCGGCTGCCGGAGCTCGGCCGGACGATCCGCGCCGCGGTGGCGGGCTGCGTCGAGCGGCTCGCGCCCGACGTCGATGTCCTGATGAACCTGCACCCCCTGGATCTGTGCGACGACGAGCTGCTCGATCCGGACGCACCGATCGCGCGGGTCGCACCGCGCGTGATCCTCGAGATCACCGAGCGCGCCTCGCTCGAGACCGTGCCGGAGGTCCACGCCCGCATCGGCGCGCTCCGCGCGCTCGGCTTCCGCATCGCGATCGACGATCTCGGGGCCGGCTACGGCAGCCTGTCGGCGATCGCCCTGATCCGTCCGGATCTGGTCAAGCTCGACATGTCGCTGGTGCGCGACGTCCACACCGACCCGGTCCGGATGCAGATGGTGCGCAGCATCGGCGAGATGTGCCAGCAGCTCAACGTCGACTGGCTGTGCGAGGGCGTCGAGACGATCGAGGAGCTGGCCGCGCTCGGGCGGGCCGGCGTCGACTTCCTGCAGGGCTACCTGCTGGGGCGGCCGGTGCGGACGCCAGAGCAGGTCGACCTCGGGGTGCTCGCGGCGGTCCCGCGTCGTCGCACGCGGATGCGGTTCTCGCAGCGGCTGTCGCTGCTGCAGGCGGCCCAGGCGATGTGCCACGAGGCGGTGCAGCTGCACGACGCGCTCGCCGGCCGGATGATCCCCATCCGCGGGTTCGGCGGCGCCGACGAGCTCGGCTTGGTCCTCTCGGGGCTGCAGGACCTGATCGACGTGCTCGCCGGGAGCTCGGCGAGCGGCGATCCGCTGGTCGAGGCGCGCGCGAGCTGAGGCGAGGCCCGCACGAGCCGACGGCGTGCCGGCGCCGCCAGCCGGTCCGCGGGCGGGCCAGCGGATCGACAGCGGATCGACAGCCGATCGACAGCCGATCGACAGCGCCGGCGAGGCGGATCGCCTCACAGCTCCGGGGCGAGGGTCCGCCCGAGCCGGCGCCGTACGGTCACCACGACAGCGTCGCGGCGACCGCGGCCATCGACGGGCGCGCGGCTGGCGTCTTGGCCAGCATCGCGAGGATCAGGCGCTCGAGGCCAACGTCCGCGCCGGGCGCGCGCGCGGTCGGTGGGACGACCGGGCGCTCGAGGTGCGCGCACATCAGATCGACCACCGAGGAGCCATCGAACGGGACGTCGCCGGTGACGAGCTCGTAGAGCAGGCAGCCGAGCGCGTAGACGTCCGTCGCGGTGCCGATCCGCCCGCGCCACTGCTCGGGCGCCATGTACGGCGGGGTGCCGGCGATCGTCGGCTCGAGCTCGCCCGGTTCGTCGAGGAACCGCGCCACGCCGAAGTCGACGACCGTCGCCTTGCCCGCGGGCCGCCCGGGGCCGCGCGGCCCGACGATGACGTTCTCGGGCTTGAGGTCGCAGTGGACGACCTGGGCCTCGTGCAGCGCGGCGATGGCCGACGCGATCTGCGCGCCATGGGCGCGGATGTCGTCGGTCGGCAGCGGCGCGCCCACGGCGTGCGCGAGCGACGCCCCCTCGACCCAGTCCATCACGATCGCGGCGTCGCCCTCGGGCGTGAAGCCACCGTCGTGGATCTTCACCAGGCCCGGGTGGTCGACGCGCAGCCCGACCTCCAGCTCGCCGAGGAAGCGCGACACGACCTCGGCGCTGTCGGCGTGCTCGGGCTGCAGCAGCTTGATCGCCACGCGCTTGCCGGTCGTGGTGTCACGCCCGGCGTGGATCGTCCCCACGCCGCCCTGCGCCACCTGGCCCAGGAGGTGATACCGCGCGAACCACGGGCGCAGCGGCCCGGGCGGCGAGGTGGGACATCGCAGCAGGCCGCTGCCGCAGGCGAAGCGGAGCGGGGACGAGCTCGCGGTCGAGGCGCGCATGGTGGTGCACCTCGAATCGACCGGTGCGCGCCGCCCTGCATCACCCCGCGGCGGTGACGTCAAGGACGGAGCTTGGGTCGCGGGGCGCGCGGGCGCGGGCGCCGGCCCAGCAGCTTGCCGACCAGCTTGGCCATCCAGCCGGCGCGCTGGGTGCCGACGAACCGGCCCAGCATCGCCGACCGCACCGAGGCGTCGACGCCGTACTCGCTGTAGAGGTGGACCAGGTCCGCGACCAGGTCGCTGATCCCGGTGGTGTTGATGTCCCACGCCTGGCAGTACGAGTCCGGCTTGTTGCGGATCATCGCCTTGGCGATGATCCGCATCACCGCGAGGTCGATCAGCTCGCCGTTGCCGTCGAGGTAGTGCTTGTAGCTGAAGAACCGATCCGCCGGCGCGACCACCGGCTTCTCGGTCCCCTTCTTGGGCGAGCGGAGCGAGTTGATCACGTCGTACTCGTGCGCGAGGTACGCCTCGATCGTGTTCTGCTCGTCTTCCTTCTCGTACTCGATGAACTTGTGGAACGCGTCGTAGAGGGTCTTGGGGTTGCCGTACGCGCCCGACACCAGGTAGTAGAACATCGCGCCGAGCGAGTAGATGTCGGCCGGGCGATCGACGCTCTTGATGATCTTGGCGCGGACGTTGGTCTCGGTCGCCTCGACGAACGGCGTGCCGAGGAACAGCTTGCGCTTGGCGCGGTCGGCGCCGGCGACCGGGTACCGCTCGGGCCGGTTGAAGATCTGGAACGTGTCGTTCTGCGACAGGTACATGAAGAAGTCCTCGAAGTAGTCGACCTCCATCGAGCCTTGCTGGACGTTCACCAGCAGCTCGAACGCGTTGGTCTCCTGCTCCGGGGACTGGAAGAACAAGGTGCCGGGCACGCCGCCCAGCGTCGTCATCGACAGATCGACGGTGTCCTCGTGGACCTTGCCGACGTTGAAGTCCGCGACGCGGACGCCGAGCGTCGCGCCCTGCAGGCCCGGCGCCGGCAGCCGGAGCAGCACGTTCGCCGGCTTGAGGTCGCGGTGGACGATGTTGCGCTGCAGCTGTGCGTACTCGATCGCCGAGGCGACCGGCAGCATGTACTCGAGCACGCGGAACAGCCGCTCGCGCATCGGGTACGCGAGCAGGTCGTCGCGCTGGCCGCGGTTGCGCGAGCCCTTGAGCCGCTCCTCGAGCGACATGTCCGCCAGCTCGAGGATCATGAAGTCGTTCTCGACCTTGTCGCGGATCGACGGCGGGATGAAGTCGGGCGAGGCCGACTCGCCCGAGCCGTAGAGCGTGATGATGTTGGGGTGGCCCTGGACGCGCTCGAGCAGCTCCTTCTCGAGCTGGAACCGCAGCGCGTCCTGCTCGCTGACGCCCTTCTGCAGGATCTTGATCGCGACCTGGCGGCGCAGCGCGGTCTTGGACTCGAGCCACCGCTCCTCGCCGAGGTACGCCTTGGCGAACCGGCCCGAGCCGAGCTCGATCGGCTGGCCGCGCTCGTCGACGACGAACGAGTACGCGCGCGAGCGCACGACGTGGGTCGTCGGGGGGGCCGGCGCGGCGGCCGGGCCCGGCGCGAGCGCGGGCGCCGCGGCGGCGCGCGCCTCGGGCACGCGCATGTTGACGACGGTGTCCTCGCCCCAGCCCGGGGCGGCGTCGTTGCCCGGCTCGGCCGGCGGCGGCGGGGGCGGTGGATCGGTGGTGCGGCCCTTCATGGACGGGGGTTCCTTGTCGCCCGGCGGGGCACGGACGCGTGCGCGGCGCGGTGCAGCAGCACCAGCTCGCGCCCGGGTCCGAGATCGAACAGCGCGATCCCGGCGGCGGCGGGCACCGCGAGGTCGACCGCGCCGAGGTCGTAGAGGCACCCGGCGGGGCCCGCCCGGCCGACGGTGCAGCGCACCTCGTCGAGGCCGCGGCGATCGGGCGCGATCAGGTGCAGCTCGACGTCGGCGTCGACGTCGACCGCGGTGCTCGGGCGCGCGCCGGCGCGCGCGACGAAGCAGTTGAGGCCGCGCAGGTTGAGGCGCGGGGCCGCGCCGGCCGACGGCAGGACCGTGACGCGGAACCGGGCGGGCGAGCGGACGTGCGGCCCGTCGCCGCCGAGGTCGAGCGTGTCGCCCGCCATCGCGACCAGGCGGAGGCGGCGGCCGGCGACGACGACCTCGGCGTCCCCGGTCGGGTCGATCGACAGCGTCGCGCGCGCCGCGACCGGCGTCGCGACCGGCGTCGCGCGCGTCATCGTGGGCATCGGGGCGGGCGTCCCCTCCGCGGTGCGGAGGCGCGGCTCGGGCTCCGGCGCCGGCAGCGGCATCATCACCGGAACCAGCCGCGCGCGCGGCGCCGGCGCCTCGTCCTCGACGAGCTGGCGCAGGCCGTCGGCGAGGTCGTCGACCGCGGCCAGCCGGTCCGCCTGCACGTCGCGGCACGCGGCGACGAGCAGCTCGACGAGCCCGGGCGCCAGCCCGGCCGCGTCGAGCGTCCACCGGATCGCGCGCTCGGAGTCGTGGCGCGCCTCGGCGAAGTCGTCGCCGGACCCGATCGCGAACACCGGGCGGCCCAGCAGCATGTACGCGGTCACGAGCCCCAGCGCGTAGACGTCCGTCGGCGGGCCGATCGCGCCGCCCACGAGCTGCTCGGGCGCGGCCCACGCCGGCGAGAACAGCCGCACCGGCAGTCCGGCGCCGGCGATCGTGTCGGCGCGGCCGGGCGCGTCGTCGGCGCTGACCTTGGCGATCCCGAAGTCGCACAGCTTCACGACGCGGGTGTTGCCCGCCATCCCGAACAGGATGTTCGACGGCTTGATGTCGCGGTGGATGATGCCGCGCGCGTGCGCCTCGGCGAGCGCGCCGGCGATCGGCGCGAGGATCTCGAGCGTCGCCGCCGGCGACAGCGCGCCCTCGCGCCGGACGTGGTGCGACAGCGTGCCGGCGTCGAGCAGCTCGGAGATCTGGAACGGCGCCTCGCCCTCGCGCTCGAGGTAGCCGAAGTCGAAGATGCGCAGGGTGTTCGGGTGGAGGAACTGCGACAGCGCGAACGCTTCCTGGACGAAGTGATCGTACGCGGTGCGGTAGCCGGCCTCGGACCGCTGGAGCCGGTGGAACACCTTGATGCACACCGGTCGCGCCAGGCGGAGGTCGCGTCCGCGGTAGATGACCGCCATCCCACCGTGGGCGATCGCCCCCTCGACCTCGTAGCGATCGAGCAGGCGGACGCCCGCCAGCCCCAGAGGATCGCTGTGCTCCCGTGTCGTCATCCCGGACCCGAGGACTGATGCTCCGACGGGGTCCCGCGGGAGTCAACGCTGTCAAGCGTGGGGACTGACTCTGCAACCAGTCGTTTGCAGCGCCTGGCCCGACCAATCTCGTGCCGTGACCGTCGCATCCTGCGCCGGCACGGCACGTCGCCTCGATCACACGGGGCTCGCCGCCCCGCCCGACGAGTGAGGCTCGTCGGGACCCACCCCGCCCAGAGGTCCTCCGACGCGAGCACGCCGTGTCGGTCGGAGGACCCATGGCGAGCAACACGCGGGGAGACGCCGTGTCCTTGCCTACGAACCCAGAGAACGAAGATGGAAACGAAGATGGAACACCTCACCGCGTCCGCCCATGCCTCGCTGTCGTCTGTCTCGCTCGCCCCGCGCCGGTCCCGGCTCGTGGCCTGGCTCGGCGCGGTGGTGATGGTCGCCGGTGCGGCGGTGGCCGCGGTGTCGCTCGACGGGCCGCGCGAGGCGCCCGCAGCCGAGGCGCCCGCGGTCGCGACGGCCGGGGGCGCGGTGGACGCCGACGCGGCGCGCGCGGCGCGGCAGGCGCGCCTCGACGCGATGCGCGAGCGGCTCGACGCGCTGAAGACGCGCGTCGACGCGCTGCCGGAGCGCGCGCCGGACGCGGCGCCGACGGCGACGCCGACGAAGCCGGCCCGGCCGGTCAAGCCGGTGCGCCCGGGCACCGCGACCGAGCCCGACGACGACGACGGCCCGGCGCCGGTCGTGCTCGACCCGTCGTGCCTCACCGACCCGCTGTGCCGCCGCTGAGCGGCCCAGGTCGGCGTCACTCGACCACGTAGCGCAGCGTCAGCGGCTCGCCGCGGCGCACGACCGTCAGCTCGACCGAGGTCAGCTGCGGGAGTCGGTCGGTCAGCGCCATCAGCGCCGCGGGGTCGTGAGCCAGCGGCGCGCCGTCGACGTGCGTGATCGTGTCGCCGTTCGCGGGTCGTGGGCGCGGAACACCTGCCCCATGCCGCCCGCGCCGAGCCGCGCGCCGAGCTGGTAGCGGCCGAGCGTGCGCGGCGCGGCGACGATCGCCGCCGGCGAGCGTCGCGTCGGTCCCGGCCGCGCGGCCCGGCGGGGCGGCCGGCGCGGTCTCGTCCGTGCCCGGCGCGGTCGCGTCGAGGGCCGGGTCGGGATCGCGGGCGGTCACGGCGCCATCGTGCCACGGCGCCGCGCGGGGCGGCGCTACGGCGCGGTCGCGAGCCACAGCGCGTCGGTCGCGACGAACCCCAGCCGCGCCGCGAGCCGCAAGGACGCGGTGTTCGACGCCGCGGCGCCCCACACCGGCGCGCGCCCGTCGGCGTGCTCGGCGCGGATCAGCGCGGCGGCGGCGCGGGTGGCGAGCCCGAGGCCGCGCGCCGACGGCACGGTGTCGATCGACACGTCGAACCACCGCGCGGTCCGCCACGGCGCGTAGGCGAACGTCACCGGCGCGCCGTCGACCCACACCGCGAGGACGCGGCGCCCGGCGGCGCGCGCGGCCGAGACCTCCACCGCGAGCGCCTCGGGCACGTTGGTCAGCGGCGCGTCGGGCGGCAGCGGCGCCGCGCCGTCGTCGTCGGGCAGCGCGGCGAGCGCGCCGGGCGACAGCGTGTGGAGCACCGCGCGCTCGACGTCCCAGCCGGCGGCGCGCAGCGCCGCGGCGACGTCCTCGCGCTCGATCGCGGCGAGCGCGGTCCAGCCGGCGCCGCGCGCGCTCGCGAGCGCCGCGACCCGCGCGGCGTCGGCCTCGCCGATCGCGACCAGCAGGCGCGCGCCGGCGTCGCCGACGAGGGCACCGGCGCCCGCGACGGCGCCCGCGGCCTCGATCCAGGCGCCGGCCTCGAGCATCGCGCGCGCCTCGACCCAGCGCGGCTCGTCGGGGAGGGCGGCGAGCCAGCGCGCGCGCGTCGCCTCGTCGCCCCGACCGTCCGGCGCGCCGCTCACTACAGCCCGCCGCCTCCGCCGAGGTCCTGCAGGTGGCGGATCGCGGCGCGCGCGTCCTCGACCAGGCAGGTGTTGACCGGCTTGCCCTTGAGCTTGCCGGACTTGCCCTTGCGCTTGATCGCCAGCTCGAGCGCCTCGATCGCGCGCGGGTCGCCGAGCGCGCGCAGCTTGGCCACGGCCTCCTTGCGCTCGGCGCACACCTCGCCCTGCGCCAGGTCCTGGACGTGGGCGGCGAGCCAGTCGACCTCGCCGGCGATGCCGAGCCGCTCGGCGAGCGCGCCCGCGGCGCGGCGCCGCGCCTGGTCGTCGCCGCTCGCCGTCGCGAGCAGCCGCGCCTTCGCCTCGGGATCCTTGGTCTGGGTGATCAGGAGCTCGTAGGCCTCCATCGAGCCGGCGAGGTCCGGGTCCTTGCTGATCGTCGTGAGGTGCTGGCGGAGCTGCGGGTCGCGCTCGAGCGACGGCTGCAGCTCGAGCGCGCGCCGGTACGCGAGCAGCGCCGGGGCGTGCTCGCGCTTGACCGCGTGGGCGTGGCCGAGCTGGAGCTGCGCTTGCGGGTCGCTGGCGATCTCGGCGCCGCGCGTCTGCAGGCCCTCGATCGCCGCGCCGGGATCACCGCGCTCGAGCTTCTCGGCCGCCTCGACCGCGGCCTGGCTCGGCTTCGGCGGCGCGTCGTCGCCGCGCAGCAGGGCGATCACGATCGCGAGCACGAGCAGCGCGACGCCGGCGACGATCGCCTGGTTCTTGCGCACGCTCGCCCAGCCGCGCGCGCGGTCGGCGAGCGTCGGCGCCCGGGCGGGCGCGCGCCGCGACGTCGCGGACAGCTCGCCCGGGGCGCCACCCCCGGCCGACGCGGCGCGGGCGCCGAGCAGCCGCGTCGCCTCGTCGCCGAGCCCGTCGACGTCCGCCGACGAGGCGCGCGCGCGCGTCAGCTCGATCGGCTCCGAGATCGGATCGGGCGCGGCGGTGCTCGGGCGCGTCGGCGTCAGCGCCGTGCTCGCGCCGCCGCCCGGCGCCGTGCTCCGCCGCGGGCCCTCGGCCGCGATCAGCGAGCGCCCGGTCTGCGTCACCAGCGGCGCGGCGCCGCCGTGCTCGCGCGTGACCTCGCCGTCGTGGGCGTCGCCGAGGTGCGTGTCGTCGAGCTGCATCCCGACGAGGACCTCGTCGATCGCGGCGATGTACTCGGCCGCGGTGCTCCACCGCTCGGTCGGTCGCTTGGCCAGGCCCTTCATGACGACGCGCTCGATCCCCGTCGGCACCGGCGGCGCGTCGTCGCCGAGCACGCGCCGGCGCAGCTCCGCCATCGGCGGCACCGGCCGCGCCGTGTGCATCGACAGCACCTCGAGCTTGTCGTCGCTGTAGAACGGCGGCCGCCCGCAGATCATCTCGTACGTCAGCACCGACGCGGCGTAGAGGTCGGCGCGGCCGTCGGCCGGGTTGCCCAGCGCCTGCTCGGGCGACATGTAGACCGGCGTGCCGAACGCGACGCCGGCCTGGGTCAGCTTGACGCCGTCGTCGACCTGCTGCGCGAGCAGCTTGGCGATCCCGAAGTCGAGGATCTTGGCGAAGTCGGCGTCGGCGCCCTGGGTGACGAGGAAGACGTTCTCGGGCTTGATGTCGCGGTGGATGATGCCGACCTCGTGGGCGTGGCCGAGGCCGCGCAGCACGTGGCGCAGGATCCGCAGCGCGCGCCGCGGCTCGAGCGCCTTCTCGGCGTCGAGCAGGTCGCCGAGCGAGCGCCCCTCGAGGTACTCCATCACCAGGTAGAGCGAGCCGTCGGCGAGCTCGCCGAAGTCCGTGATGTCGACGCAGTTGGGGTGCGAGATGACGCCGATCGCGCGCGCCTCGCGCTCGAACCGCGACCGCAGCTCCGGCACCTGCGCGAGCGAGGCGTGGAGCAGCTTGAGCGCGCACACCCGGCGGATGCCGACGTGCTCGGCCTTGTAGACCACGCCCATGCCGCCGCGGCCGATCATCGCGTCGAGCCGGTAGCGCCCGTCGATCACCGTGCCGACCCGCTGCTCGTCCGGCGACACCAGCTCGACCCCCGTCTTGGGATCCGGCCGCGAGGTGTTGCTGGGACGCGACATGACGGGTGGAGCCTATCGTAGAGGACGCGGCGGTCCAGGCGAAGCTTCCCCGGATCGCAAGTGACCGCAAGTGGGCGTGCCCGCGACGGAATCGCGGCCGCGATCGCCGCCGGACGCGGGCCGCGACGACGCGGCGCCGCGTGCACGCCGCGGCCCGGGGCCGAGGCGCGATCGCCGGGCGCGATCGCCACAAACCTCGCAGCTCGCGCTTGCCGAGCGGCGCGGATGTGTGTAGTTTCTCGGCCCCAACCAAGCCCAGGTAGCTCAGTTGGTAGAGCAGCGGACTGAAAATCCGCGTGTCGGCGGTTCAACTCCGTCCCTGGGCACTTCGCAGGTTCACCCGCTCGACGTCGCGTGGCGGACCGGCCGCCGCAGGCGTCTCGGCGCGGTCGTGGCTACCAGCCGACGACCACGAGGTCGAGCAGGTACGCGCTCGACTTGTACGAGGCCGGGCCGGTGGGTGTGGCGACGTCGCCGATCCACTCGTGCTCCCAGTCGACGCCGACGACGAAGTGCCAGGCGCGGAACTGCACCTGCAGGCCCAAGCCGATCGCGGCGCCCTTGCCGAGGCCGGTCGAGCCGGTGTCGTCGACGGACGTCGAGCCGGGCTCGACGAAGCCGGTGAACCGCAGCAGGAGCGGCTGGACGGGGACGACGGAGAGCGTCGCCCGGAGCGGGAAGCCGGTGCGCGAGATGTCGGTGCCGTCGCTGTGGGCGCCGACGATGCGCCACGCGCCGGACAAGCTCGCGCCCACCCGCGTGAACATGTACGCGATCTCGAGGCGCAGATCGAACAGCCCGGCGTCGCGCTGGACCCGCCGATCGCCGATCGCGATCGACCCGACGCCGAACCGTCCGGCGACGAGGCCACCCATCGGGCCCTTCGAGCCCTGGTCGCTGCCCTGCACCCACTCCTGGTAGCCCGGCCTGGACGCGCTGTTCTGCCAGGTGCCGCCGGCGCGGATGATCTGGCGCGAGCCGGGCGCGACCTTGCCCATCGCCACGCCGAGGCAGCCGCCGCCCAGGGTGAGCGCGAAGAGCACGACGAGCATGCGCGTGGGGTTCAGCATGGGTCCTTGAACGGATCGCGCTCCTCGCGCCGCGGGCGCACCGGATCGCACTCGCGGAACAGCATGCGGAACAGGCGCACGCGCATCTGCGCGCCCGTGCCGCGGTAGTCGAGATCGGGGCCGAATGCGTCGTGGTGGCTCGCGGCCAGCGCGAGCGGGCCTGCCGACAGGTGCAGCGCCACGCCTCGCTTGACGTGGAACGAGGCGCCGACGCCCATGTAGACGTCCAGATAGCTGTCGCCCTCGCCGCTGCGGTCGATGCCGACGCCGAAGTAGGCGCGGGGCCGCGTCGCCCAGCCGCGATCGCCGATCGAACCGGCGTACGCGAACCGCATCGGCGCCGCGGTCACCGCCGCCGCGCCGTCGCCGGAGGGCTGCAGCCGCTGGTAGCCGTAGCCGCCCGTGACGTTGGCGTCGCGCCACTCGTCGAACTCGATGCTGAGGGTGAGCCCGCCGGTCATCGCGGTCTCGGTGGCGTCGGCCGTCGCGGGATCGTCGCTGATCACGCGCGCGCGCACGGCGCCCGCGTTGGCCTCGAGCGACGCGCCGAACCCCATGCTGCACGCGGGCAGCAAGGTGACGGTGCCGATCAGAAGTGCTCGTGCTCGATGCATGTCCACGCCCGCTACCTCCAGGATTCGGCAGCATCGCACGTCTGGATCGGCCACAGGTGTAGGCAAGACGGCGGCCGAGCGCGCGGCCGTCACGCGGCCATCGGCACCAGCGCGGGCGCGAGCGCGTCGAGCATCGCGGCGGAGGTGGCGGGTGACGGGCAGCCGAGCTCGGTCGCGGCGGCGTCGGACGGGTGCCAGGGCAGGGCGTCGCGCAGCGCGGTCAGGGCGTCGGCGCGCGCGGCGTCGAGCGCGGCGATCTGGTGCGGGGCGAGCTGGGTGCGCGCCCACGCGGCGATGTCGAAGCTGAGCGCGGCGTGGCGGGTCTCGTCGTCGGCGATCGTCGCGAGCTCGGCGCGGACGTCGGCGTCGGCCGCGGTCGCGGCCTGGTGCAGGGCGAGCAGCGCGCCCCACGTCTCGCCGATCACGCCCTCGCGCTCGTTGTGCAGCGCCAGCTCGAACAGCGACGAGAAGCCGGCGGCGGCGGGGCGATCGACGGTGGGCGGCGCGGCGCCGCGCGCGCGCAGCAGCCGGCCCATCGCGCGCGCGTGGCGGACCTCGTCGGCCGCGGCGACGCGACACGCGGCGACCAGCGCGACCGGCGCGCCGAGCCGGAGCAGGTCGGCCTCGAGCTCGCGGAACGCGATCACGCTGTGCGCCTCGAGCCGGCGCGCGAACGCCAGGTGATCGACGACGCGATCGAGCGGTGGCGCGGCGACGGCGCCGGCCGACGTCGGCCGGCCCCTGCACGGGTTGGCGGCGCTGCAGAACACGCCGGGCTTGCCGTCGCGGGTGGCGAACGTGTGGCAGCCGCGGGTGTCGAACGTCGCGCAGAACCGGTCGCACTGGTCCTGGGACAGATCGCCCTCGGCGGTGACGCCGCACGCCGCGTACGACGGCGCGAGCACGACCTCGGCGCCGCCGCACCCGGTGACGTCGGGCCTGGAGAACGTGCAGTCGGTCGTCACCGCGGGCGCGGCGTCGGGCGGCGTCCTGGCGAGCCCGGCGGCCGCGTCGGGCGCCGGCCGCTCGCCGGTCGGCTCGGACTTCGGTTGCGACTTGCTGCACGCGACCGCCAGCGGCGCGGCGAGCAGCGCCGCGCCGAGCACACGGCGCAGCTGTGGAAGCGACAGGCCCCTCGTCATGCCGGCATCGTAACGCGTCGGCGACGCCGTCACACCACGCGCGGCGTCACGGCCCGCGCAGCACGACCAGCTCGAGCGCGCGGTCGGCGGCGCGGCCGCCGACGATCACGACGTCGGCGCCGCGGACGAGGACGTCGTCGCGGCGGCCGAGGCGGACGCCGGCGCCGAGCTCGACCGGCGGCGTGACGACGTTGCCGAGCGGGTCGACCTTCATCCCGTACGTCGTGACGTACGTGGTCGGCGTCCACTGCTCCCACAGGATCAGGACGTTGCCGTCGGCGAGGCCGACGGCGCGCACGCGCGAGGCGTTGGCCTGGGTGAGGTCGGCGTAGGCGGTCAGCCACACGACGCCGGTGTTCTGCTGGGCGTTCCAGCCGCCGCCGAAGTCGTAGAAGCCGCCGGTCTCGGTCACGCCCGACGACACGATCGCGTCGGCGGCGCGCAGGTCGCGGCGGACGCGGACGAGCCCGAGGTTGCGCGGATCGTTGTGGGTGCCGCCGGTGCGGCGGTTGTCGAGCGCGCGCCCGCCCGACGCCTCGCCCGCGAACACGACGGTGTAGCCGTCGGCGTCGACGGCGAGGCCGCCCAGCTCGGTGTACGTCAGGTTGTCGTTGGACCACTGGTAGAGCGTCTGGTCGGCCGTGCTCGCCTCGCGGTACTCGGGGTAGGTCGCGCCGGCCGGCGACACGGCGGTGGTGCCGTGCTGGGTCTTGAACGTGAAGACGACGCGCGAGTCGCGATCCGCGCCGCGGAACCGGTGGAGGTGGACGCCGCGCGGGTAGTTGTCGCCGAGGTCGATCAGGTGGAACGCGTCGTCGGCGGCGACCAGCACGTTCTCGAACGAGTGGCCAGAGGTCTGGCCGAGGTTGTGGTCCAGGGTGAGCGTCTCGGCGTCGATCACCGCGGCGATCCCGCCCTGGTGGTTGAGCCCGTCGGACGAGCGGTGCATGAACCGGCCGAACGTGAGTCCGAGCTTGCCGCCGGCGTAGGCCATCGCGCCGATGCCGTCCTCGAACGTGACGACGTCGAGGCCCGCGCGCGAGGTGTCGAGCGCGCCCTCCGCGCGCTCGCCGGTGCCGAGGTCGGCGCGCACGATCCGCGCGGCGCGCGCGGTGTCGTCGGTCGCGCCGTTGCCGTCCTCGATCAGGCACAGGAACACCCGGCGGCCCCCGTCGCTGGCCGCGGCCGCGAGCCGGTCGCGCCGCGGGTTGTCGATCACGGTGGTGCGGCGCTGGGTGTACGTCGGGTCGAGCGTCGTGACCTGGACCTGCGCGGTCGCGGTGTCCTGCCACACGATCCCCAGCGTCCCGTCGGCGAGCTCGACGGGGAAGTAGTGGCGCGCGTCGCTGTACGTGCTGGCCCACGACGCCGGGCCCTCGGCGAACCCGCCGCGGGTGTCGAACGGCGCGCCGTCGACCGCGTGGTGATAGACGTCGACGTCGCCGAGCGGGGTCTGCGCCAGCCGCGCGCCCTCGACGCCGTCGCCGATCACGTCGAGCGCGCTGACGCGCTGGGCGCGCGCGACGACGAAGTACACCGCGGGGGCGGTGAGCACGCTGGCGTCGATCGGCAGGCGCGCGTCGTCGGCCGCGGTCGAGGCGATCGCCGCGACGACGCGGACGCCGGCGCCGTCGAGCGTGTACAGCGTGTGCTCGGCCGCGGCGTCGAACCGGTAGTAGACGTGGTGGTGGGACGCGAGGAACTGGGTCGCCGGCGAGCGCGCCGGGTGGATGCGGAACGCCTCGTACGAGGCGCCGTCGCTGGTCGTCACCGTGCCGGTCTCGACCTCGAAGTCGCGCGCGTTGTACGCGCCGTCGGTGTAGCAGCCGTTCTGGTAGAACGCGGCGCGCACCGAGACGCGGCCGGCGCGATCGGCGTCGGACACCAAGCCGTCGCAGCCGGCGGCGACGGGCTCGCGGCTGTCGCCTGGCAGCACGGCGGACGCGCTCGCGGTGAACCGGAAGCTGCGCAGCGGCGGCAGGCCTGTCGCCGTCGCGGTGGCCGCGGCGCCGCCGTCCCAGCTCGCCGCCAGGATCGCGCCGGGCGGTCCCGACGGCGTCGCCGCGGCGCCCGGGCCGCCCGTGGCGCCGGGGCCGCCGGGCCGGACCTCGGCGGCGTGGCCGCCGCCGCAGGCGGCGAGGGCGAGGAGCACGAGCCAGCGGTGCATCGGACGAGCGTACCGCGGGCCGCGCGCCGGGGCGCTCGCCGCGCCGTCACAGGTACGGTCGGTTGGTCGCCATCGCCGCGGTGCCGGGCTCGCGCAGCAGCTCCCAGCCGAGCTGGCCGAAGATCCGGGTGCGCAGCGCGGACGCGCCGCCCGGGAGGGCGTGGGCGTGGACGACGAGGAAGGCCGCGGTGCCGCCGGTGGGCTCGAGCGCCGCGAGCTCGGCAGGCAGCGCCGGGATCCGCACCGACGATGTGGACGGCGCGACGATGCTCCAGAACACGTCCGGGTCCTCCTTGGCGGGCTGGTCGACGCCGAGCCACACCTCGACGCCGTCCTCGACGGCGCCGGTGGCGCCGACGGTCCACGTCGCGGTGCGGGCCGCGGCGTCGAACGTGCCGTCCCCGACCTCGCGCAGCCAGAACGGGCCGGGCGCGAACGAGGTCTCCGTGACCGGGCCGAGGTGGGTCACGGCGAACGCGCGGTTGCCGCGGATCTGGCCGATCGTCGTCCGTAGCCGGCTGCCGGGCAGGTCGGCGATCAGCCCGGACAGCTCGACGTCCCCGCTGGCGGTCCCGACGTTGTCCGCCGGCCCGTCGACGACGGCGCCGGGGCTGATCTCCAGGTCGAAGTCGACGAGGGTCTGGTCGGCCGCGACGACGCCGGTGAAGGTCATCGAACGCGTCGCGTGAGGCGTCCAGGTGCGCGCGCTCAGATCGAGGGTCGCGCCGGCGGTGAGGGCCTGCCCGGCGGCGTGGAACGCCACGCGCTGGGAGCCGTTGGACCACGACGCGACGAGGTCGTCGGCGGTGCAGCCGCGGCGCAGGTAGCTCAGCGTGACCGTGGCGGTGCCGCCGCCGCCGCCGCCGCATCGCGAGGACACGGTGTAGTAGCCGTTGTCGGCCGGGCCCTCCGGCAGGACGACCGTCATCGTGTCCGTCACGTCGAAGAACACCTCGAGCGTCTCTCCACCCTCGACGCCCAGCCACAGCCAGGCGCTGCGGCGATCGTCGGAGGCGAGCACGACCTGGCCGCCTTCGGGCACGATCGCCGAGGCCAGGCCGTCGGCGTCGGTCGTCGTGACGGCGACGACGGTGTCGTCGGCGGCGAGGAACGCGACGGGCAGGCCGGCGACGCCGGTCGCGCCGTCGTGCGCGCGCACCGTGACGGGGACCGGCGGGGCGGCGTCGGGCGCGATCGCGTCGATGTCGGCGGCCGCGTCGGGCGCGGTGACGCCCGCGTCCGGTGCGTCGGCCCCGCCGTCGCCGCAGGCGGTCACGGCGGCCAGGGTCAGGAGCAGGGAGCGAGGGCGGATCGGCATGATCCCAGGCTAGGCGCGGCGATCCACCGCGCGCATCACACGCCGATCTCACGGCCGCGGCGCCGCGGGCTACGATGGCGCATGCCGCCGCTGAGCCAGAACGCGCTCGACACCTACGAGTACCGGCTCAAGAAGCGCGGGTTCCGGCGAGACGACGTGCTGCTGCACGAGTGCCCCGACTGCGCGGCGCGCGCCGTGCTCACCTACGTCATCGCCGGCCGGCAGGGCGGGCGGGACATCCGGCTGTGCGTCGAGTGCGGCCGGGCGCGGTCGTGGACCAGCCGCGCCGGGCTCGAGGAGCGCGGCGAGGACGAGGGCTTCGACCTCGACGCGTTCCTGCGGTGACGCGGGGCGGGCGTCACTCCGCTGCGGCGCCGACGAACATGCTGGTGACGGCGCCGTCGGCGAACCAGAAGAACGTGCCGCCGTAGAGCGACCCGACGAGGAACGTCGTGTCGTCGGTCGACTCGCGGCTCTCGTCGGTCTGGAACTCGGCGTAGATGCGCTCGACCTCGGCGCGCGGCGTGCCGATGCCGACCCCGCGCGAGGTGGTGAGCGTGCTCGGCGCCTCGACCGAGATCGACAGCACCGTGCCGCCGCCGGCGGCGTCGCCGAGCGAGATGTCGACCTTGAGGCCGTGCGCCGGCCACGCCCAGGTCGAGACGTTGTCGCCGGTCGCGCCGTACTCGATCGGCTCCGACCGGCTCGCCGGCTCGCCGTAGCGGGCGACGACCGACGCCGCGGTGTCGCCGAGGGCGAGCTCGCCGATGCGCTCGTTGTCGGGCGCGGCCGGGGTCGTCGTCGTCGCGGGCGTGTCGGTGGCGGTGTTCGAGGTGGGCGCGGTGGCGGCCGGGCCGCCGCACGCGCCGAGGGCGGCCGCGGCCGCCAGGGCGAGGAGGGTGCGCGTCATCGTGACGCGGAGCCTACACGCGGGCCGGGCCCGGGGCGGCGCGCGCAGCGCGTTTCGAGCGCGGCGGCGTGGCGCGGGGTGGCGCGGCGTGGCGCGGCGTGGCCGGGCCGGGCTCGGGTATCCTCGGGCCCTCGCCGATGGACCGCCTGCATGACCGGGTGCACCGGGCCCTGTTCGACGCCTCGCCCGACGCGCTCGTGGTCGTCGACGCGGACGGGCAGATCCAGATGATCAACCGGGCGTGCACCGCGCTGCTCGGCTACGCGCCCGAAGAGCTGATCGGCGCGCCGATCGAGCGGCTGGTGCCGGCGCGCCACGCGCGCCACCGCGAGCACCGCGACCGCTACCTGGCGGCGCCGCACCCGAGGCAGATGGGCGCGCTGACCGAGCTGACCGCGGTGCACCGCGACGGGCACGAGATCGCGGTCGACGTCGCGCTGACGCCGGAGCAGGTCGACGGGCGGCGCGTGGTGCTCGCGGCAATCCGCGACATGCGCCGGCGCGCGGTCGCCGGCGCGACGCTGCGGGTCCAGGCGACCGCGCTGCGCTCGGCCGCCAACGGCATCGTCATCACCGACCGCGCCGGGCTGATCACCTGGGTCAACCCGGCGGCGTGTCGGATCACCGGCTACGACGAGGGCGAGCTCGTCGGGCACCACACCCGGCTGCTGAAGTCCGGCGCGCACGACGCGGCGTTCTACCGCGGGCTGTGGGACACGGTGCTGGCGGGCGAGACGTGGTCGGGGACGATGACCAACCGCCGCAAGGACGGCGCGACCTACGTCGAGGAGCAGACGATCGCGCCGGTGCTCGACGACGACGGCGGCGTGTCCCACTTCATCGCGATCAAGCAGGACGTGTCGGAGCGGGCGCGCGCCCAGGCCGCGCTGGCGCAGGCCCACGCCGAGCTCGCGGCGCGGATGCAGGAGATCGAGGCGCTCACGTCGCGCTGCGCGAGCAGGCGATGCGCGATCCGCTGACCGGGCTGCTCAACCGCCGCGCGTTCCACGACGCCGTCGCGCGCGACGTGGCGCGGGCACGGCGCGGCGGTGCGCCGCTGGCGGTGATCATGATCGACGTCGACCACTTCAAGCGCGTCAACGACGACCACGGCCACGAGGCCGGGGACCGCGCGCTCGTCGCGCTCGCGGCGATCCTGCGCGACGGCGTGCGCGCCAGCGACCTGGCGTGCCGGTTCGGCGGCGAGGAGTTCGTCGTCGCGCTGCCGGGGATGCCGGTCGAGCTGGCCGCGGCGCGCGCCGACGCCTGGCGCGAGGCGTTCGCCGCGGCGGGGCTGGTCGGGGCGGGCGGCGCCGCGCTGCGGGTGACGCTGTCGGCCGGCGTCGCGGCGCTGGGCGCGGACGCGTCGATCGACGCCGCGCTGCGCCGCGCCGACGAGGCGCTCTACGCCGCCAAGCGCGACGGGCGCGACCGCGTCGTGGTCGCGGCGCCGCCGTGACCGTGGCGCGCCGCGGTCACGGCGCGCAGGCGGCGTCGTCGTCGGCGCAGCTGCCGCCCTCGCCGGCGCACGCGTCGGGCGGCATCATCTCGAACGTCTGGTTCTCGGCCATGTCGTCGCCGTCGCCGGTCTCCTGGATGTAGTCGCAGCAGCACAGCTCGGGATCGGCGGCGGCGGGCGGGTCGGCGGCGGGGTCGGCCGGCGCGGCGGTCTTGCCGCCGCACGCGGCGAGGGCGAGGGACAGGGCGAGGACGAGGGCGGAGCGCGTCATGGGCCGGATGTTACGCCGGGTGGTCATCGGCCGCGGACGATCAGCAGCGTCATCGCGAAGTGGCAGACGCTCGCGGCGATCACGAGGGCGTGGAACACCTCGTGGTAGCCGAACACCGTCGGCAGCGGATCGGGCCGGCGCGCGGCGTAGACGACGGCGCCGAGCGTGTACAGCGCGCCGCCGATCGCCATCAGCGCCAGCGGCGCCGGCGCCAGCGCGGCGCGGACGTCGGGCCAGTACGCGACGAGGGCCCAGCCGAGGGCGAGGTAGAGCGCGGCGTTGACGGCGCGCGGCGCGCCGGGCCAGGCGACGGCGAGCCCGACGCCGAGCGCGGCGCCGCCCCACACGATCGCGAGCAGCTGTGCGCCGGCGGCGCCGCCGATCGCCAGCACCGCGACGGGCGTGTAGCTGCCGGCGATGAACACGAAGATCATCGCGTGATCGAGGCGCTGCCAGGCGAGGCGCGGGGCCGGCTTGCCGGGGTTGTGGTAGGTCGCGCTGATCCCGTAGAGGGCGGCGAGCGTCGCGGCGTAGATCGCGGTGGCGGCGAGGGCGGCGCCGGCGGGCGCCGCGGCGACGAGCGTGGCGCCGGCGCCGAGGGCGATGAAGAACGCCCAGCGGTGGGTGACGCCGCGGAGGGACGGCCGGGGGAGCTCCATGGGCGCACCATGGCGCCGCGCCCGTCAGGGTGTGGTCAGGCGGCGGACACGGTTGCGCCGCGATCCGTCAGGAGCTGGTGAGGGCGTGGCCGCGCGGGCCGGCGGCGGCGTGACGAACCGTCGTCAGTCGACGGCTACTCGTCGCCGCCGTCGTCGTCCTCGTCCCATGAGCCGACCGGATCGGGGCACGGCGAGTCGAACGGCGCGCACTCGTCGCCGCACGGCTCGAGCACGGCCATGCACTGGCCGGGCGCGACCTCGGTGAGCCGGGCGTTGACGTCGCCGGTGACGCCCTCGGGGCAGTAGACGTAGCGCTCGGGGCCGCCGACGTCGTCGAACGCCATGCACTGGCCGTTGCCGGTCTGGTTGACCATCCACTCGGCGCGCGGCGCGTCGGGCGGCGGCGGGTTGCCGATGGACTCGACGCCTGGGGCGCCGCCGGCGGTCGGCTCGACGGCGGCGGGCTTGCTCCCGCCGCCGCAGCCGGCGGCGAGGGTCACGCTGGCGGTGACGGTGGTGACGACGGCGGCGGTGAACGTGGTGCGGAGGCGTCGACGCATCCCCGCGATGGTACGTCAGGTCGCGGCGTCGCGGCGCGCGCACGCCTGCCAGTGGGCGACGAGCGCCGCGAGCATCGCGAGCCGCCCGCCGGCGCGGCCGGCGGCGAGCGGCGTCGCGCAGGCCTCGGGGGCGAGCGCGGCGGCGAGATCCTCGAGCGCGCCGATCGGTCGGTTGAGCAGGCGCTGCGACAGCGCGCGGACGTCGATCGTCTCGGAGGGCGGCGCGCCGCCGGCGCCGCGGAACAGCTGCGCCGTGAACGTCCCCCACGTGCACCACACGTCGGTCGGGCGCGAGAACGCGGCGAACGCCGCGAGCAGCGCGGCGCGCGTGCCGCCGCCGCGCAGCGTCGACTCGGGCAGGCGGGTGTGCAGCGTCGTGCTCGGGCACAGCGGCAGCGCGGGCGCCGCGACCGCCTCGAACCGCTCGCCGGTGGCGGGGCGGAGCGCGACCCAGTGGACGAGCTCGTCGCCGAGGCCGCGCTCGACCGCGTCGTACGGCCAGGCGTTGGCCTCGCCGACGACGCACACCAGATCCTGGGGGCGGTCGAGCAGCGCGGGCGGCACGCGCGCCGCGAGCGGCTTGTGCGGGCGCGGCGTGCGCCGGCGCGGCGCGCGCGGGCCGGCGGCGTCCTGGCGCGCGAGGTGGTTGTCGATCATCGCGCGCAGCGGCTCGAGCAGCGCGCGGAACCGGGCGGGGTCCCCCTCGAGCGCGCCGAGGACGTGCATCAGCGCCTCGATCGTCGAGCAGTACTCGGCCTTCGGCTCGCGGCGGATGCGGTACTGGCTCGGCTCGGGGGCGGCGAACGCGTAGCGCGGCAGGGTGGCGAGCACCGGGTTGTCGCGCACGACGGTCTTGGCCTGCGACCACGTGCCGTCGACGGCGACGAGCGTGACCGGGCCGGCCGGCGGTTCGCGCAGGATGTCCTTCGCGCCGGCGCCGGGCCACAGCAGGATCGGCGGGTAGGCGGGGTCGGAGAGCGCGGCGCGCAGCGCGGCGTGGTCGCCCCAGCGCACGCCGACGTGGAGCGCGGCGCCGGGGAGGGCGAGCTTCGCCATGCGCGCGGTGCCGATCGGCATGTCGCGCTCGCGCGGGTGCTGGAGGATGACGACGCGGGTGCGCGTGGCGAGCTGGGGGAGGGCGGCGCAGTAGCAGACGGTGACCGGGCGGCGGCAGCGCTCGCACGTGGCGCGCGGCTCGCGCGGGGCGGCGGGCGCGGGCGCGGGCGCGGGCGCGGCGGGCACAAC
>WYBA01000383.1 GCA_011526095.1 Myxococcales bacterium
GGCCGCGCGGGCGGGCTCGAGCGCGCGCATCGCGCGGTCAGGTCGGCCCTTCGGCCAGGGCGCGCTCGATCTTCGTCTTGATCTCGACGTAGCGGCGCAGGAAGTCGTAGTGGCGCTCGCGGAACGCCTGGATGTAGCGGCGCTCGCGGCTCTTGGCGCGGAACGCCTCGGCGAGATCGTCGAGGCGCTCGACCAGCTGCCGCGCGTCGGTGAACGGCTGGATGATGACGCGCGTCGTGTGCGTCTCGATCAGCTCGACCTTGCCGTTGTCCGCCGGGCCGCGGAACTGCAGCACCACCGTCTCGGGGTTCTGGGTCTTGATGCTGCGCACGACCATCGAGCTCGGCAGGTCGCCGACGTCCTCGGCGACCATCGCGTAGTGGTACTTGCCGGTCGAGGCGCGGTCGAGGCCCTCGCCGCCGCTGGTGGCGTGGACGAACGCGAAGCCCTTGGGGCGGGCCGACATCAGCGCGTCGGCCAGCTCGTCGACCTCGTCGACGATCAGCACCTGGAGCTCGCCGATGTCGATCTCTCGCGCTGGGTCCTTGCCGGCCACGCGATCCTGCAGGTCGAGGTTGCGCTTCTCCGCCTCCATGAACCGCTGCAGGAAGTCCTCGTGGACGGCGCGCACGTCGGACAGGACGGAGTCGACCTCGCGCTTGCCGACCGAGCGGCCGGCGGCCTCGCGCACGCGGTCCTGCAGGTACTGCACGGAGTCCGGCGACTTGACGATCAGGTCGATCGCGCCGGCGCGGACCGCGGCGACCGCGTCGTCGTACGACCGCCGCGGCGTCATCGCGATCACCATCGACGTCGGCGACCGCCGCTTGATCTCGGCGACGGTCTCGACGCCGGCCGACGGCGCGGGGGTGTCGAGGTCGACGAGGATCACCGAGTAGAACTGGCGATCGACGTGGCCGAGCGCCGTCTCCGGATCGCCGGCGGTCGTGACGTGCAGCCCGGACTGCGACAGCAGCTGCGCGATGCCCTTCTGGACCTTCTCGTCCTGATCGACCACGAGCACCTCGATGCCCACCAGCTCGCGGGCGATCGAGGTCATGCGGGACATGGAGTCGGCGGCGTTGGGCATGGTGTGCGGGTCACCCGGCAGGTCGGAACCGAAACGGTCGCACGAAATCGACCGGCTCGCCCGTGAACGGCGTGAAAGTCCAGCCGGAGACGACGTCGACCAGGCAGGTCGCGAGCTGGGTCGAGCCGGTCGTGTTGCGCTGGGCCGCGACGTCCTGGGTCGAGCCGTCGGGCATCACGCGGAACGCGACGTCGACCTCGCCCTCGAGCGGCTGGTCGTCGGGCAGGCCCTTGGTCGCGCGGGTGTAGCAGGCCGACAGCTTCGACTGCGACCGGCTGACGCGGACGCCGACCTCGTCGGCGAGATCGACCGGACCGTCGTCGTACGGATCGGCGGGGCCGGCCGCGTCAGGCGGGGTGGCGGCCGGCGCCGCGTCGGCCGCGACGACGGCGGCGTCGACCGGGGACGCCGGGCGGGCGTCGACCGGCTCGGGCGCGTCGATCGGGACGGGCGCGTCGGCGCCAGCGTCCGGACGTGTCGCCGCGCCGGTTCCGGTCCCGGTTCCGGTTCCAGATCCGGTGCCCGTGCCCGTGCCCGTGCCCGTGCCCGTGCCCGTGCCCGTTGTGCCGCCGTGTCGTGGCCCGTCGTCCGTGCGCGGCCCCGGCCCCGGCCCGGGCCCGGGCCCCGGCGGCACGACCGCGCCACCATCCACCCGCGCGAGCGGAGCGGGCGTGGCCCCGTCCGCACCGCCGCCGCCGCCCTGGCTCGCGTCCCCGCGGTCGCGCGTCAGCAGGACGACGCCCGCCGCCACCATCGCCACGTCGAGCGCGAGCACCAGCGCGATCGTCACCGCCCGCGCGCCGCGGGAGACCGGTACGCGCAGCGAGCCGTCGAGGCTGCCGGGCGCGTCGCCGTCGCCGCCTCGCGCGCCGCCGCTGGCGCCGAGCACCGGCCGCCCGCCGCGCGACAGCGCGGGCAGGCCGCCGCTGGGCATCGCCGCGCCGGCGGGGATCTCGCGGGTCGGATCGGTCAGGCGAGGGGCGGCGGGCGCGCCGGTCGGCACGCGCACCGTGGGCGCCTCGCGCGGCTCCGGCGGCGCCACGACCGGCGGCACGGTGCCGAAGCTCGCGCCGCAGTTGCCGCAGAACCGCGACCCGTCGGCGTTCTCGGTCCGGCACCGAAAACAGAGCATCGTCCGCAGCCTATCACGCGTGTTACGCTGACTTCCTCGATGAGCCAGGTCCTCGATCGTGTGCTCGGCGCGGCGCGCCAGCTCGGCGCGTCGGACGTCCACCTCAAGGCGGGGCTGCCGCCGATCTTCCGCATCAAGGGCGAGCTGCGCACCGTCCGCGACGTGCCCCCGCTGACCCGCGAGGCGATCGCGACGTTCGCGGTCCACATGATGAACGACCGCCAGCGCGGGGACTTCGAGCAGCAGCTCGACATCGACCTCGCCTACGGCACCCCGGACGGCGTGCGCTACCGCGTCAACCTGTTCCAGCAGCGCGGGTCGATCGGCATGGTGCTGCGGCTGATCCCGCCCGAGGTGCCGCCGTTCGAGCGGCTGAACCTGCCCACCGCGGTGCTGTCGCTCGCCGACAACGCGCGCGGCGTCGTGCTCGTCACCGGCGTCACCGGCTCGGGCAAGTCGACCACGCTCGCCGCGATGGTCGACTACATCAACCAGAAGCAGGCGGCGCACATCGTCACGATCGAGGACCCGATCGAGTACACGTTCCGCGACAAGCGCTCGGTGATCAACCAGCGCGAGGTCGGGTTCGACACGATGACGTTCTCGCGCGCGCTGCGCGCGGCGCTGCGCCAGGACCCCGACGTCATCCTCGTCGGCGAGATGCGCGATCAGGAGACGGCGAGCATCGCGATCACCGCGGCCGAGACCGGCCACCTCGTGCTGTCGACGCTCCACACCTCGGACGCCACCGAGACGATCAACCGGATCATCTCGATGTTCCCGACCCACCAGCAGGCGCAGGCGCGGCTGTCGGTCGGCGCGGTGCTCAAGGGCGTGATCTCGCAGCGGCTGCTGCCGCGCGCCGACGGCAAGGGCATGGTGCCGGCGCTCGAGATCATGGTCAACACCGAGCGCGTGCGCGAGATGATCGAGGATCCCGCGCGCACCCGCGAGATCAAGGACGCGATCGCCCAGGGGCTCCACCCCTACGGCATGATGACGTTCGACCAGAGCCTGGCCAACCTGGTCAAGCAGAAGCTGGTCACCTACGAGGAGGCGGTGAAGAACTCGAGCAGCCCGTCCGACTTCGCCCTGCTGTTCAGAGGCGTGTCGGGCGGCGGCACCCCGTGGTCGGGGGCCGCAGGTGGCAACTCGGCGCCCGCCGGAGGAAGCAACGCAGATGATGAGTTCGAGATCGATCGCTTCGACCGCTAGGCAGTTCGCGGTCGCGCTGGTCGCCCTGATCGCCTCGGTGACCACCCTGGTGGTCGCGCCGGGCGTCGCGGACGCCAAGAAGCTGGTGATCCTGGAGTTCGAGGGTCCGAAGGCGGAGAAGTTCCGCGCGGACGTCGAGGCCGCGCTGAAGAAGAGCCACACGATCGTGGCGCTCGACAAGTGGCTGGCCAAGGCCGAGGACCTCGAGGCCGAGAAGGTCACCGCGCGCAACGTCAAGAAGGTCGCGACCAAGCTCAAGGTCGACGGGGTGATCCAGGGCGACGTCGAGAAGCGCGGCTCGCGCTACTACGTCCACATCAAGCTGCGCGACGGCTCGAGCGGCGACTACGTCGCCGAGGTCGAGATCGTGGTGCGCCAGCCCAAGCTCGGCGCCGACGGCGCGGCCGTGATCAAGGACGAGCTGCTGCCGGCGATCAAGGAGCTGCGCGGCCGGGGTGGGCGCGACGACGACGACGACGAGGGCGACGAGGACGACGACGAGGACGCGCCCAAGAAGACCAAGAAGACCAAGAAGTCCAAGAAGTCCAAGCAGGACGACGACGACGACGAGGGCGACGACGACGGTGGCACGCGCAAGAGCGGCTTCGGCCGCAAGAGCCGCGGCGACGACGACGAGGGCGACGACGACGACGAGGACGACGCCCCGAAGAAGACCAAGAAGACGAAGCAGACGAAGAAGACCAAGAAGGCCAAGAAGCCCGAGCCGGAGCCGGAGCCGGAGGAGGAAGACGACGAGCCCGAGGACGACGAGGACGGCGGCGACGATGACGATCGCGTCGCCGCAGCCGACGACGAGGACGGCGACGACGATGGCGACGGCGTCGAGGCCCGGTTCGACGGCGCCGCGTCCGGCGCGATCGATCCGAACGCGCCGGCGATCGAGCTCTCCGCCGGGCTGTCGGTCGTGCAGCGCAAGCTGTCGTTCACGACGGCCGAGGGCGCCGGCCCGGTGCAGGGTTACAGCGGCAACCCGGTGGCCGGCGCGGTCATCGACGCGCGCGTGTTCCCGCTCGCGCTGAACAAGAAGAACCGCTCGTTCACGCGCAACCTCGGCGTCGCCGTGCTGTTCGACCGCGTCGTCAAGATCGAGTCGCGGCTCACCTACGACAACATGGGCACCCCCGAGACGCTGTCGCTCGCGACGCGCCAGCAGCGCTACGCCGCCGGCGTCGTCTACCGCCACCCGATCAGCGACCAGCTCACCGTCACCGGCCAGCTCCGCTACAACCGCATGAAGTTCGTCATCGACCGCGACGGCGTGCCCGCCGGCGTCGAGGTCCAGATCCCCAGCGTCAACTACACGTTCGTCGATCCGGGCGTCGCCGTCCGCTACGCCAGCTCGCCGAAGCTCGCGTTCGGCGCCGGCGTGGCGTTCCTGGTCGTGCTCGACACCGGCGAGCTGCAGCAGGCCGAGGCGTACGGCAACGCCAAGGTCACCGCGTTCGACCTCGACGGCGGCGTCGACTACCTCGTCGCGCCGCGGATCGTCGTCGGGGCGCAGCTCCGGTTCACGACGTTCGGGCTGTCGTTCGACGGCACCGGCGAGCTGTCCGACCCCGACGGCGACGGCACGGCCGACGTGCCGGGCGGGCGCGACAGCTACCTCGGCGGCGCGGTCACCGCCAGCTACCTGTTCTAGCGCTCCGCCCGACGCCCGACGGGCGGGATCTCGGCGGGGTGGGCCCCGGCGGGCTCCGCCCGACGGGCGGGGCGGCGAGCCCCGTCGGGTCAGTCCTCGGCGCGATCGGTCCGGGACGCGCGCGCGCCGCGGACGGTCGCCGCCGCGCCGCCGCGCTCGGCCGTCGTGCGCACCGCCCACACCGCCTCGCTGATCGTCTGCTTGCCGAGCTTCTCCAGCAGCGAGCGGATCTGCGTCTTGACCGTGTTCTCGGACACCCCGAGCACCTCGGCGATGTGGCGGCGCGGCACGCCCTCGACCGACAGGATCAGGATCTGCGCCTCGCGCGCCGACAGCTTCTGCTCGCGTGACAGCTGCGCGACCGCGGCCTCGAGCCGGGCCTTGGGCAGCGCGGCAGCCCGCGCGAGCGCGCGCTGCACGAACCCCGCGACGTTGGTGGTGAAGAACGGCTTGACGCAGTACTCGGCGTGGAGCATCTGCGCGCGGTTGATCGTCGCCGGCTCGTTCGAGCCGGTCAGCACGAGGATCGGCAGGTCGGCCTGGCGCTCGCGCAGCCGCGCCACCACGTCGAGCCCGTCGCCGTCCGGCAGCCCGACATCGACGATCGCCGCGCCGACCTCGGCCCGGTCGACCTGGGCGAGGGCGGCCGCCTTCGACGCGACCCACGCCGGCTCGAAGTAGCGCTCCGTCGCGCGGGCCAGCGTCGCGGCCAGCTCGGGTTCGTCCTCGACGATCAGGATCTTTGGACGCGCGGTCTTCGGTCCCACGAGCGATGCCTCCGTCCGAGCATCGCACGGACGCGCGTGCGGCCGAAGCGGTCAGGCGTCGGTCGCCAGGGCGATCCTCGACGGGTTCACCCGATACGGGTGATGTCGCCCCGGTCAGGCCCGCGCGGCCGTGGTCACAGCACGCCGGCGAGCAGCGCGCCGTACAGCGCGAGCAGCGTCGTGACGTCCTCGTCGTCGAACGTCAGCGACAGCCCGAGGTAGACGTCGCGCCCGTAGCGCAGCTCCTCGAACCAGATCGGGACGTCGTCGCCGCCGGGGTCGATCGGCAGGTAGCCCGGCGAGGTCAGCGCGTCGTCGAGCCCGGCGACCACGTGGAGCGACCGGAACAGCTCGAGCCCCGCCGCCAGCTTGACGCGCGGCAGGTCCGACAGGCTGCCGTCGAACACGTCGAGCGAGAGCCGCAGCCGGCCCCCGAGCAGGCGCCGGTCGACGCCGATCCCGACGCCGCCCTCCTTGAGCCCGGCGCGCACCGCGTGCGAGCCCCACCGCTTGCCGTACTGCGCGGTGAACCGCAGGCGCTCGCGGATCACCGCGCGCCGGACGAACGTGCCGGTGCCGGGCACCTCCGTCAGCGTGACCTCGGGCACCGCGCCCAGCGCGCCCTTCTCGGCCTCGATCACGTAGAACGAGTCGTGGCGGCCGGCGACCTCGGCGCCGATGTACGACCGCAGCTGGGCCGCGAACAGGTTGAGCTCGACCCGCAGCCCGATCACGGTCTCCAGCCGCGACAGCGTGCTGGTGGCGTCGCGCACGCCCTCGACGCCGTCGGCGATCGCGTCGCCGGTGGATGGATCGTTGATCAGCCGGCCGAGTGTGCCCTGGTCCTCGGGCGACGCCTGGCCGTCGAGGCGCGCGACGACCTCGGCCGCGTCGGCGACGTACCCGTCGACGTCGTCGAGCCGGGTGCGCGCGCCGCCGAGCGCCTCGGCCATCGCCGCGCGACCGTCGCGCAGGTCGGCGGCGGCCTGATCCAGGTCGCGCGCCGCGCCGTCGATCGCGCGGTGGACGCGCGGCGCGACGCCGGCGACCGCGGCCTCCGCGCCGGCGAGGTCGCGCTCGAGGTCACCGACCGCCCGGTCGGCGTCGGCGAGCGCCCCCGGCACGTCCGCGCTGGCGACCTCGCGGTCGACCTCGGACAGCCACGCCGCGACCGGGCCGGCGACGGTGCGGCGCGCGCCGCGCAGCCAGGCGTGGGCGTCGCCCAGGGTCGCCTGGGCGCGGGGGATCCCACGATCGAGGTCGCGCAGCACCGTGTCGGTCGAGGCGGCCTCGACGACCCGCGGGATCGGCTCGCCGGAGGCGAGGCGCCGGCGGCCGGGGCCGTCGTGCCCCGGATCGACCTCGACGTAGCCGTCGCCGAACAGCGACTGGGTGCGCTTCTCGGCCCAGGCGTCGTCGTACAGGACGACGTCGTCGCGCAGCCGCATCGACACGCGCGCGAGCCCGCCCTCGACCGCGAGCCCGTCGATCTCGCCGACCTGGACCCCGGCGATCATCACGCGCGAGCCGACCGGCAGGCGCGAGGCGTCGCGGAACAGCGCGTAGGTCTCGAACCGCTGGCCGACGCCGCGGTGGCCGACCTTGCCGGACACGTAGATCCCGACGCCGATCGCCACGCCGACGAGCAGCGCGAGCGTGATCAGGCGCGAGACGGACCGCACCCTCGCAGCCTACAGCAGCACGCCCCCCTGGGGCAGGCCGGCGTCGATCGGCGCCACGCCCGCGTCGGGCGGCGGCGCGGGCGCGGGCTCCTCGACCGGCAGCGCGGTCCCGACGGGGACGTCGGCGCGCGGCGGCTCGCCCGCCGGCGCGTCGAGCGGCGCGACCACGCCGCCGGGGCCCGCCGCGAGGTCGCGGGCGAGCCGGCGGACGTGGGCGGCCCACGCCGCGGCGTCGCTGGCGTGGCGCGGGCGCTTCTCGGTCGCGGCGTCGTAGCGGCGCGCGGCCTCGTCGAGCGTGTCGATCGCGGCGCGCACGCGCGCCTGGCCGCGCCAGTACTCGACGTCGCCGAGCAGGCGGTCGATCTCCTTGCGCTGATCGCGGCGCTCGGGGTCGCGCGCGAGCAGCAGCGCCTGCTCGAGCTCGACCTGCGCCTGGTCGACCGCGGTGACCTCCTTGGCGGTGAGCTTGGCCTGCGCCTGCTCGACCAGCGCCTCGAGGTACCAGCCGGCGAGCTCGGCCGGCGACGACGTCTCGCGCGACACGCACTCGGCGCCGGGCGGGATCGCGATCGGCTTCCACGTCGGCCCGCCCAGGCGCTCGCTGCCCCACGGCGGGAACGAGCGGCCGCGCTCCGCGGTGATCTTGTCGGGGTGGCAGCGCTGGAAGTAGCGGTCGGCGTTGCTCTGGCCGAGGAACACCAGCGCCGCGATCCCCAGGCCGAGCACGAACACGGCCGCGAGCAGCAGCACGAGCTTGCCGCGCTTCTTCGGCGAGGCGTCGTCTTCGTCGCGCTCGTCGTCGCGCTCGTCGGCGTCGTCGTCGCGGGTCGCGGCGCGGCGGCGCGGCGGGCGCGGCGGCGGGGCAGGGCCGTCGGTTTCGGTGACGTCGCGGCGAGGCGGCGCCGGCGCCGGCAGCGGCGACACGCCGACCGCCGCGCGGAGCTCGTGGTCGGCGGCCTCGAGGGTCGCGGCGGGCGGCGGCGGCGGCGACGGCTCGTCGCCGACCTCGGGCTCGCCGAGGAACGCCGCGGCGCTCTCGGAGGCGGGCGCGTCGCCGGCGACGCCGTCGCCGTCGGAGTTCGCGGGTGGAGGTGCGGGCGCGGGCGCGCCGGCGGCACCCGCGGGCGTCTCGTCCGCGCCCACGTCCGTGGGCCCGCCTCCCTCGCCGGGGCGCGTCGGCTCGCTCACGGCGCGACCTCCACCCGGTTGCGGCCCTTGGCCTTCGCCGTGTACAGGGCGGCGTCGGCGCGGCGGATCAGCTCGGCCGAGGTCTCGACCACGCCGACGACGGTGCGGAGCTGCGCCACGCCGATCGACACCGCGATCGCCAGCGGGCCCGACGGCAGCGCCACCGGCTGCCGGCCGAGGCGCGCGCGCATCCGCTCCGCCACCTCCCACGCCCGCCCCGCGTCGGCGCGCGGCAGCACGGTCAGGAACTCCTCGCCGCCGTAGCGCACGAGCAGATCGTCGCCGCGGATCGCCGCCTTGAGCCGCGCCGCGACCTCGGCGAGCACGTCGTCGCCGACGTCGTGGCCGAAGCGGTCGTTGACGTCCTTGAAGTGGTCGACGTCGATCATCGCGACCGCCAGCGGCGCCTCGGCGGCGACGGCGCGCGCGATCTCCGCCGGCAGCCGCTGCTGGAGGAACTCGCGGTTGTACGCGCCGGTCAGCGGGTCGGTGACCGCGACCTTGTGCAGGCGCAGGTTCTCGACGTCGAGCGCGATCGTGCGCGCGATGAACCGCAGCAGCTCGACGTGGTGGGCGGCGAAGCACGCGCGCGTCCCGCTGGTCGCGGTCATCACCCCGACGCGCTCGCCGCGCGCCTCGATCGGCACGCACACCATCGACACGATCGGCGTGCGCGCCTTCTCCAGCACGACGAACCGCGGATCGTCGGTGACGTCGTCGATCAGCACCGGCTCGCCGCGGGCCGCGACCCACCCGGCGACGCCCTCGCCGACGGCGAACGACAGCCGGTGGATCCGCTCGGCGCGCAGGCCGTACGCCGCCTTGGCGAGCAGCCGCTTCTTGTCGCCGTCGAGCAGCATCACCGAGCACGCGTCGGCGTCGGTCAGCTCGCAGATCAGCTCGGAGATGCGCGCGAGCGTCTGCCCCGGCTCGTGGTCGGAGCCGACCACCTTGCCGATCTCGAACAGCACGCCGGGGAGGCGTGCGAGCTGCTCGGGGGTCACGACGCGCGCTCCGTCCTCGCCTGCCGTCCTCAGCTGTCCGCGACGTGGCCGATGAACGGCAGGTTGCGCCACTGCTGGGCGACGTCGAGGCCGTAGCCGACGACGAACTTGTTGGGGATCGTGAACCCGAGGTAGTCGATCGTGACCTCGCGCTCCTGTCGCTCCGGCTTGTGGAGCAGCGCCGCGAGCTTGATGCTCGCCGGCCGGCGCGTCGCCAGGTTCTCGAGCAGGTAGTGGACGGTGTGCCCGGTGTCGACGATGTCCTCGACCAGCAAGAGGTGCTTGCCCTCGATCGGCCGCGTCAGGTCCTGGGTGATCTGGACCACCCCGGACGACTTGGTCGCGTCGCCGTAGCTGGCGGCGCCGATGAAGTCGAGCGTGACCGGCAGCGCGATGTGACGCACCAGGTCGGCCATGAAGATCACCGAGCCCTTGAGCACCCCGACGACGACGACCTCGGCGCCGGCGTCGGGCCCGAGGCGCTCGTAGTCGGCGGTGATCTGGGCCCCGAGCTCGGCGATGCGGTGGGCCACGGCCTCCGCCGAGATCAGCTCGACGAACGGGTCGGTGTGGCGGTTGAACGAGGGACGCGGCGCGTCGGCCATGGGCGGAGCCTATCACCATGGGGTACGATGGATGCGAATGGTCAGCGTCCTCGATCCCGAGGCCCAGCTGAACGCCCTGCTCGGTGAGGTCCCCACCGAGATCGACGTCGGGCGTCGGCACCGGGTGTTCTGCAACCGCAACCTGCGCATGGACACGATCGAGATGATCGGGTTCGACATGGACTACACCCTGGCGCTGTACCACCAGGAGAAGCTCGAGCAGCTCTCGATCGAGCTGACGCTGCGCAAGATGATCGAGAACCACGGCTACCCGCCGGAGGTGCTCGGGCTCGACTTCGACCCGCGCCGCGCGATCCGCGGCCTGATGATCGACAAGCAGCGCGGCCACGTGTTCAAGATGGACCGGCACAGCCACGTCGGGCGGTGCTGGCACGGCTCGCGCAAGCTCACCGCCGAGGAGCGGCGCGACACCTACCGCCACGGGCGGATCGACTTCTCGAGCGACGACTACGCGTGGATCGACACGCTGTTCGGCCTGCCCGAGGCGGTGATGTTCGTCGCGCTCGTCGACTTCCTCGACCGCGCGTCCGGCGGCGCGCCGGTCGACTACGTCAAGATCGTCGACGACATCCGCCGCTCGATCGACGAGGCCCACGCCGACGACACGCTCAAGAGCGTGATCAAGGCCGACCTCGCCGGGTACATCCAGAAGGACGACAACCTCGCCGAGACGCTGCACAAGCTGCGCAGCTCGGGCAAGAAGCTGTTCCTGCTCACCAACTCGGCGTTCGACTACACCGACCACGTCATGCGGTTCCTGCTCGACGGCGAGCGCAAGGCGTACCCGTCGTGGCGCAACTACTTCGACGTCGTGATCGTCAGCGGCGCGAAGCCGGCGTTCTTCAACGAGCGCCGGCCGTTCGTCCAGATCGATCCGGCGACGCGGCAGCCGATGTCCGGCGAGGTCAAGGCGCTGTCGGCGGGGCGGATCTACCAGGGCGGCAACGTCGCGGCGTTCGAGGAGATGACCCACATTCGCGGCGAGCACGTCCTCTACATCGGCGACCACATCTACGGCGACATCCTGCGCCTGCGCAAGCAGCACATGTGGCGCACCGCGATGGTGCTGCAGGAGCTCGACCGCGAGATCGCGGTGAGCGACCGGCTCGAGGGTCAGATCCGCGATCTGGAGCTGCTCGATCGCCGGCGCCGCAACCTCGAGTCGGAGATCGACTACCAGGCGCTGCGCAGCAAGAAGCTGCAGCGCCTGCTCGAGGACGAGGCCGCGCTCGCCGCGCTGTCGGCGGGCCACCGCGCGCGCCTCGAGGAGGCGCGGCGGTCGACCAAGGCGTCGCTCGACTCGCTGCGCGATCGCCTGCGGATGATGACCGAGGAGGTCGAGAGCCTCGAGGACTCGATCGAGCGCGCCTACAACCCGTACTGGGGCTCGATCCTGCGCGAGGGCAACGAGAACTCGCGGTTCGGCGAGCAGGTGAACGACTACGCCGACCTGTACACCTCGCGCGTGAGTAATTTCTTGTCTTATTCGCCGCTGAGGTACTTCCGGGCGCCGCGCCGGCCCATGCCGCACGAGCAGTAGTTAGTCGATCGCGACGAGCTCGTCGTGGGCGACGTAGTGCGAGCCCTGCGCGCGCGCGAGCGCCTGCTCGAACAGCGCGCGCACCTCGGGCGTGAGATCCTTCGCCTTCAACCGCGCGGCGTGCAGGCCCTCGTAGTAGTCGTCGGGGTGGACCTCGACGACGACGCGGACGTGGGTCGCGTCGGCGACGCGGCCGGCCCGCCACCCGCCCGCGACCTCGAGCGCCTCGCCCGGCGGGATCCGCGTGTCCTCGAGGATCACCCAGCCGCCGTCGCGGTAGGCGAGCTGCCGCCCGATCCGGCGCTCGGCGCGGGCGCCGGCGATCGGCGCGCCGGTGGCGTCGACCAGCTCGATCCGCAGCCACGCCGCCGGCGTCGGCGTCGTCGGCAGGTAGTGCCCGGCGCCGACGTTGCG
The DNA here is from genome assembly GCA_011526095.1 of Myxococcales bacterium. GTDB lineage: Bacteria > Myxococcota_A > Polyangia > Haliangiales > Haliangiaceae > WYBA01. Next base: position 12,319 of record WYBA01000383.1, read on the forward strand.
CACGCGCGCGCGCACCGACACCACGCCGGTCGCGCCGCGCGCGGCGATCGCCTCGACCGCGATGCCCTGGCGGAACGTGTCCGGGTCGTGGACGCCCTTGAACGTGTGCTCGCGGTTCGGCATGTGGCAGTGCTGGCACTGGACGCCGCGCCGCATGTACGGCCCGGCGAGCCACTCGCGGTAGGTGTCGAGCAGCGGGCGGCCGTCGACGGCGCTGCGCGGCTCGAGCTGGTGGCACGGCAGGCAGAAGTCGCTGCGCTCGTAGAGCGCCAGCGGCGCGGTCGGGTAGCCGTCGAGCGGCAACAGCGAGGCGTCGACGGCCTGGGGCCCGTGGCGGGTCCAGCCGCGCACGTGGCACGCGGCGCACGTGAGGCCCTCGTCGCGCAGGTCCTCGTCGAAGAACGTGCTCGCCGCGTAGGTCCGCGCGCTGGCGTCGTCGCCCGATCCGTCGCCCGGCTCGGGCCCACCGGCCCGCGCCTGCGCCGGGCGCACCACCGGCTGCTGCTCGGCCAGCGGCGCGTGGCACCGCATGCACGACTCGATCTTCGCGCCGTCGGTGAGCCGCGCGACCTGCGCGATCAACCCGGGCGACGCGGCCTGGGCGTGGTACGAGCCGGTCCACTCGCGGACCTGCTTGGCGTGGCACCTCGCGCATTGCCGCGACGACAGCGACGCGGCGGCGGGCGCGAGCGCCTCGGGCGGCTCGCCCTGGCGGGCGATCGTGCCGCCGAACACCGCGGCCTCGGCCGCGGCCGCGGCGTCGGGCACGCCCGGCCACCACCCGCCCGCGGTCAGCTTGCCGGCGCGATCCGCCGCGATCGCCTCGGGCGGGATCGGGCCGGGCGCGCGATCCGCTGGCGACGGCTCGCGCCGCAGCGACGTGACGTGGGCCGCGAGCTGCCACAGCTCGTCGTCGGTGAGCGCGCCGCGGTAGCCGGGCATCGCGGTGCCGGCGAGGCCGGTCGTGAGGCTCGCGTACGCCGCCGCCGTCGGATCATCGGCCGCGCCGCGCGGGCGACGCACGCCGAGCGCGAGATCGTACGGCGGCGCCGGGCTGCCGTCGCCGTCGACCAGCGTCCCGGCCGAGGCGCCGTCGCCCGCGCCGGTCGCGCCGTGGCACGCCACGCACCCGGCCGACGTCCACAGCGCCGCGCCGCGCGCGGGGTCCACGGCGACCACGGGCGCGGTGATCGGCGCCGCCGCGGCCGGCGGCGCCGCCGGCTCGGCCTCGAACGCGCGCACCACCGCGACCAGCGCCGCGACGTCGTCGTCGCCGAGCGCGGCGCCGAACCCGGGCATCGACGTGCCGGGCACGCCGTGGCGGATCGTGGCCGCGACGTCGGCGTCGAGCGCGGTGTCGCCGACGTCGGTCGAGCGCCACTTGTACCGGCCGCGCGTGTGGTCGCGCGGCCGCGGCCACAGCCACGGCGCCGCGGGCCCACGGCCGTCGCCGGCGGCACCGTGGCACGGCAGGCACAGCCGGTCGTAGTGGCCCCAGCCGGGGAGCGCGCGCGGCGCGACGCGCGGCGGCGGCTCGATGGTCGCGGGCGGCGCGGGCTTCGGGCGCGGCCGCGGCGCGGCGTGCGCGATCACCGCGGCGAGCGCGAGCAGGGGGACGGCGAGGGCGAGCCTCCGCATCTGGCTGAACGTGCCGCAGCGCGTCTCGGAAAGCCAGCCGTCGCCCCTCGCGGCCCCCTATCTTTCGGCAGCCAGTCGGGCTACGAACACGCCGATGATCCGTACACAGGTCCTCGGTATCGGCTCGTACGTCCCCGATCGCGTCGTCACGAACGAGGAGATCCCGTTCCTCGATCAGCACCACGTCCGCCAGGAGACGCAGCAGACCGAGACCAACGACGCGTGGATCCAGCAGCGCACCGGCATCCGCGAGCGCCGCTACGTCCCGAACGACGGCACCGTCGGCACCAGCGACCTCGCGCTGCAGGCGGCGCAGCGCGCGCTCGCCGACGCCGGCGTCGCGGCGCGCGACGTCGACTGCATCATCTTCGCGACGCTGTCGCCGGACATCCACTTCCCCGGCTCGGCGGTGTTCCTCCAGGACAAGCTCGGCATCGCCGGCGACGGCAAGGGCAGCTCGTGCGCCTGCTTCGACATCCGCCAGCAGTGCTCGGGCTTCGTCTACGGCCTGCAGATGGCCGACGCCTTCATCAAGGCGGGGATGTACAAGCGCGTCCTGCTCGTCGGCGCCGAGGTCCACAGCCACTCGCTCGACTTCTCGACCCGCGGCCGCGACGTGATGGTGCTGTTCGGCGACGGCGCCGGCGCCATGGTGCTCGGGCCGCAGGACACCGACGACGCCCGCGCCGGCGTGCTCTACACCGACTGCCGCGCCGACGGCTCCGGCGCGTGGAACCTCTACCTCAAGCTGTACGACATCAAGAAGGCGCCGTACGTCTACTACAACGCGCTCGACCGCGCGCAGAACCTCGACTCGCACCCCCAGATGGACGGCAAGCGGGTGTTCCTCCACGCCGTGCGCAACATGGTGCTGTCGGCGCAGAAGGCGCTCGCGGACAGCGGCCTGACCTGGAACGACATCACCTGGTTCGTCCCGCACCAGGCGAACCTCCGCATCAACGAGAAGGTCGTCGAGGTCGCCGGCATCCCCGCCGACAAGGTCCTCAACACGATCCAGTTCTACGGCAACACCACGGCGGCGACGGTGCCGCTGACGATCGACTACTGGAAGCAGCAGGGCAAGGTGAAGAAGGGCGACCGGGTCCTCGCGACGGTGTTCGGCGCCGGCTTCACCTGGGGCTCGGCGATCTTCCAGGTCTGACCGACTCGCGGCGCGCGCCGGCGCTACCGGCGCAGCCGCCGCAGCAGCTTGTCGCTGATCGCCCGCAGCTCCTCGACGTGGAGCGCGTGGCACGCGACGGCGTAGACGCCGGCGCCGACGCCGACCGGCACCAGCGCGTCGATCAGCCGCGCCCACAGCCGGTCGTGGCCGAACAGCGCGTCGAGCCCGCGCGCCGAGCCCCACACCGCCGCCGCCATCACGCCGGCGGCGACCCCGAGCTTGATCAGGTGGCGCACCAGCGCGCCGTGCGGCACGGCCGCGATCCGCCGGTGGAACATCACGTAGAGGATCGTGAAGTTGAGCAGCGCCGACAGCGCGGTGCCGAGCGCGAGGATGCGGTAGCCGTAGTGCGGGTGGAGCAGGGCGTTGGACAGCACGTTGCCCGCGACCGCGGCGACCGACGCCGTCACCGCGATCTTGGTCAGGCGCGCGGCGTAGAACGCCGGCGCGATCACCTTCACGCCGGCGTACGCGACCAGCCCGATCACGAAGTAGTTCAGCGCGGCGGCGGTCGCGCCGGTGTCGCGCGCCGTGAACCGGCCGTGCTCGTAGATGAGGCGGATGATCTCGGTGTCGAGCAGCACCAGCCCGACGGTGGCGGGGACGGTCAGGAACGCGACCAGCCGCAGCCCCTCGACCAGGTGGCGCGACATCGCGGCGTGGTCGCCGTCGGCCGAGGCGTCGGCGTAGCGCGTCGTGGACACCGTGCCGATCGCGACGCCGAACACGCCGATCGGCAGCTGCAGGAACCGGAACGCGTAGTTCAGCCACGACACCGCGCCCGGCTCGGACGTCGCGAACATCGTGTTGACGAAGACGTTCACCTGGACCGCGGCGACGCCGATGATCGCCGGCGCCATCACCAGCGCGACGCGGCGGACGTCGGGATCGCGCAGGCGCAGATCGAGCCCGAGGCGGGGGCGCCACCCGGTGCGCCACAGCGGCGGCAGCTGGATCAAGAGCTGCGCCGCGCCGCCGGCGAGCGTGCCGATCGACCAGCCGATCGCGACCCACCGCCCGTCGACGCCGGCGACCCACAGCCCGAGGCCGACGGAGATCGACACGACGTTGAACAGCGCCGGGGCGAGCGCGGGCGCGCCGTAGCGATCCTGGGCGTTGAGCATGCCCATCGCCACCGCCGCCAGCGACACGAGCATGAGGAACGGCAGCATGATCCGCGTCAGCTCGACGGTGAGCTCGTGCTTGCCGGGGATGACGCGGTAGTCGCCGGCCATCGCGTCGACGATCTCGGGCGCGAACAGCGCGGCCGCGAGCACGAGCGAGCCGGTGATGACGAGCAGGTTGCCCGCGACGCGGTTGCCGAGCTGCCACGCGGCGGCCTGGCCGTCGCGCTTGAGCGACGCCTTGAACGCGGGCACGAACGCGGCGGACAGCGCGCCCTCGGCGAACAGGTCGCGCAGCAGGTTGGGGATGCGGAACGCGACGTTGAACGCGTCGGCGTAGCGCCCGGCGCCGAGCAGCGCGGCGAACAGCTGCTCGCGCACCAGCCCGAGCACGCGCGACAGCATCGTCGCGAGCGAGATCAGGCCGGCGGCGCGGCCGAGGCGCCTGGTCACGGGCGTCCCATGGTCAACGGCGTCCCCGCGTCCGCTCGAGCCGCACGACCCAGCTCCGCACCTGGCGCGCGCGCGGCGCGAGCGCGCGCAGGGCCGCGCGATCGTCGCGCGTGCCGCGCGCCGCGAGGCAGCGCGCGGCGTCGAGCAGCGCGCCCGGCGGCACGGTCGGCAGCGCGCCGGTGAAGATCGTCCGCAGCCGCGCGGCGCCGGCGTCGCCGAGCGCGTCGACGAGCGCGGCGGCCGCGGCGTCGCCGGCGTCGCCGCGCGGCACCTGCGCGAGCTCGGCGCACAGCGCCTGGGCCGCGGCGACCGCGAC
>WYBA01000384.1 GCA_011526095.1 Myxococcales bacterium
CGGCGCGCGCGCCCGGCGCGACGGCGAGCCCGGCGGCCGCAAGCGCGAGCGCGTGATCGTCGGCGAGCGCGCCGACGACGGCGACCGCCAGCCCGTCGCCGGCGGCCGCGGGTGCGGGCGGGCTCGGCCGGGGCAGCGCCCGCTCGGCCCGGTCGACCGCGCCGACCGCGGTGCGCCCGGCCGGGGCGCGCGGCGCCGCGCCCGCGAGCTCGGCCTCGATCGCCGCGAGCGTGGCGATCACCCGGTTCGCCGTCGGGCGCAGCGGCGGCGCCTTGCCCAGCATCGCGGTGACCAGCTCGTCGAGCGCGGCCGGCGGCGGCGGCGCGAGGTCGAGCGCGCGCAGCGGCACCGGCGGGGCGTAGGCGTGGCGGCTGAGGATCTCGCCGACCGCGCCGACGAACGGCGGGCGCCCGGCGATCAGCTCGTAGACGACGCAGCCGAGCGCGTAGATGTCGGCCGCGGGCCCGATCGCCGCGCCGCGCACCTGCTCGGGCGCCATGTACCCGGGCGTGCCGCCGAGGATGCCCTCGTCGGTCATCCGCCCGAGCGCGCGCGCCGAGCCCTCGAGCGGCGCGGCGATGAACGCCAGGCCGAAGTCGACGACCTTGACGCGATCGGCGGCGTCGTCGTGGTCGTCGCCGCCGTCGTCGCCGTCGGGCGCGCGCGGCACGAGGAACACGTTCTCCGGCTTGATGTCGCGGTGGACGAGGTGGATGCGGTGCGCGGCGGCGAGCGCCGCGGCGATCTGGCGCGCGACCGCGAGCGCCTCGCGCCGCGGCAGCGGGCCGCGCTCGAGGCGCGCGCGCAGCGTCTCGCCCTCGAGCAGCTCCATGACGAGGTACGGCCCGTGCTCGTCCTCGCCGAAGTCGAGCACCGCGACCGAGCCCGGGTGGGCCAAGGTCGACGCCACGCGCGCCTCGCGCACGAACCTCGCGCGCGCCTCGCCCTCCTCCGCCGCCGGCCCGTGCAGCAGCTTGATCGCCACCGGCCGGTCGAGCGCGAGCTGCCGCGCGCGCCACACCGTCCCGGTCGCGCCGCGCCCGATCCGCTCGTCGAGCTGGTACTTGCCGGCGATGATCGCGCCGGGCGCCGCGTCCCCCATGGGTCCGCGCATCATACGCGGAGACCGAAGACGGAAGACGGAAGACGGAGTCGGAGTCGGAGTCGGAGACGGAGTCGGAGTCGGAGACGGAGTCGGAGTCGGAGACGGAGTCGGAGTCGGAGTCGGAGACGGAAACGGAAACGGAAACGGAGTCGAAGTCGGAGCCGGAGTCGGAGCAAGCTCCGCTCATCCTGAGCAGGGCCGAGCGCCAGCGAGGCCCGTGTCGAAGGATGGTGACAGTCGTGGCTCGCGACGTCGCGTACATGACTGTCAACACCCAACACCCTTCGACACGCGCCTCGCTGGCGCTCGGCGCTGCGCAGGGTGAGCGGAACGGAGCTGTTCGTCAGACGGCAGTTTCCGACGACGTCGGTGAGTAGCTCGGGACGAGCGGTGGCACGGAGAGGGAGACGGTGACACTGAGACGGTGACGGTGACGGCAATCGGTCAGCCCGGCTCGACCACCGCCAGCAGCGCCTCGGCCTCGACCTGCTCGCCCAGGGCGACGCACACGCGCGCCACCGTGCCGGCCTCGTGCGCCTTGACCGCGTGCTCCATCTTCATCGCCTCGAGCACCAGCAGCGTCTGGCCGGCGGTCACCGGATCGCCCGGCGCGACCAGCAGCTTGACGACCTTGCCCGGCATCGGCGCGACGCAGCCGCCGGCGACCGCCTCGTGGCCGGCCTCGGGGAACCGCGGCAGCTCGGTCAGCGTCAGCTCGACGCCCGTGGTCGGCGCCGACACGACCCACCGCGCGCCGGCGCGCGCGACGCGGTGGCGCCGGCGCACGCCGCGCTCGTCCTCGATCACGACGTCGCCGACGGCGTCGGCGGTCGCGGCGACGACGCGCACCGTCCGCGCCGCCTCGTCGATCCCGCGCACGGTCACGGCCAGCCGCCCGCCGCCGGCGTGGCGGTACGCGACGACCACCGGCGCGGGCCGGCCCACGACCTCGAACGCGACCGTCTCGTCCGCGAACCGGACGTTGCGCCAGCCCGGCGGGACGTGGGGCAGCACCCGCGGCGACGCCCCGCGCGCCGCGATCCCGGCGGCGACCGCGGCGACCGCGGCCGCGGCGACATCTGCGTCGCTCGCCGGCGGCGTGCGCACGGCGTCGGCGTGGTGGTCGAGGAAGTGCGTATCGAGGTCGCCGGCGAGGAACGCGGGGTGGCCGAGCACGCGCGCGAGGAACCGCCGGTTCGTCGTCACGCCGGCGATCGATGCCGCCTCGAGCGTGCGCCGCAGCACCTGGGCCGCCTCGCCGCGGGTCGGCGCGTGCGCGATCACCTTGGCGAGCATCGGGTCGTAGTGGATCCCGACCTCGGTCCCGGCGCGCACGCCGGCGTCGACGCGGACCGCGCCGCCGGCGTCGGGGAGCTGCCAGTCGAGGATCGTGCCGGTCGTCGGCAGGTAGCCGTTGTCGGCGTCCTCGGCGTAGAGCCGCACCTCGATCGCGTGGCCGTGGATCGGCGGCGGCTCGCGCACGCTCAGCGGCTCGCCGCGCGCGACGCGGAGCTGCTCCCGCACCAGATCGATCCCGGTGATCAGCTCGGTCACCGGGTGCTCGACCTGCAGCCGGGTGTTGACCTCGAGGAAGTAGAACGCGCCGTCGGGCGCGACGATGAACTCGACCGTGCCGGCGTTGGTGTAGCCGACCGCCTTGCCCAGCGCGACCGCCGCGGCGCCCATCGCCAGCCGGCGCGCCTCGTCGAGCGCCGGCGACGGCGCCTCCTCGATCACCTTCTGGTGGCGGCGCTGGACCGAGCACTCGCGCTCCCACAGGTGGATCAGCTGGCCGTGGTGGTCGCCGAGGATCTGGATCTCGACGTGGCGCGGGCGATCGACGTAGCGCTCGAGGATCAGCGTGTCGTCGGCGAACGCGCCCAGCGCCTCGCGCTTGGCGCTGTCGATCGCGTCCGGCAGATCGTCGGCGGCGCGGACGACGCGCATGCCGCGGCCGCCGCCGCCGGCCGACGCCTTGACCAGCAGCGGGAACCCGACCTCCTTGCCGCGCGCGACCAGCGTCCGCACGTCCTGCTCGTCGCCGTTGTAGCCGGGGACGACCGGCACGCCGGCGCCCTGGGCGCGGATCTTGGCGTCGCGCTTGCTGCCGAGCAGCCCGATCACCATCGCGCTCGGCCCGATGAACGTGATCCCGGCCTCGGCGCAGGCGTGGGCGAACGCCGCGTTCTCCGACAGGAAGCCGTAGCCCGGGTGGATCGCGTCGGCCCCGGTCGCGCGCGCCGCGGCGAGGATCCGGTCGATCGCGAGGTACGACTCCGCCGCCGGCGGCGGGCCGAGCCGCACCGCCTCGTCGGCGTCGTCGACGAACGGCATGCGCTCGTCGGCGTCGGAGTACACGGCGACGGTGGCGATGCCCATCTTGCGGCAGGTGCGCATCACGCGCCGCGCGATCTCGCCGCGGTTGGCGACGAGGACCTTGTGGATCGAGCGGGTGTCGGTCGGGTGCGGCTTGGTCATGGGATCACGTGCTCGGAGGAGGCGCGGTCGGGCTGGGTGCGAGCGGCGGGCGACAGGCGGCGGGCGGCGCGGTCAGTGCCGGAACACGCCCCAGGACGTCGTGCCCTGGACCGGCGCGGTGTACGCGGCGGACAGCGACATCGCGATCACCGTGCGGGTGTCGCGCGGATCGATGATCCCGTCGTCCCATAGCCGGGCCGTCGCGAAGTACGGGTCCGACTCCTTGTTGATCTGCTGCTCGATCATCGCCTTGCCGAACGCGAGCTTCTGCTCGTCGACGGTCTCGCCGCGCTTGGCCGCGGCCTCGCGCTGGATGATCTCGAGCACGCCGGCGAGCTGCTTGCCGCCCATCACGGCGATCCGGTGGTTGGGCCAGGTGAACAGGAAGTTCGGCGCGTAGGCGCGGCCGTTCATGCCGTAGTTGCCGGCGCCGAAGCTGCCGCCGATCATGATCGTCACCGACGGCACGGTCGAGTTCGACACCGCGTTGATCAGCTTGGCGCCGTTCTTGATGATGCCGCCCTCCTCGTAGGTGCGGCCGACCATGAACCCGGTGATGTTCTGCAGGAACACCAGCGGGATGTCGCGCTGGTTGCACAGGTGGATGAACTGCGCGCCCTTGTTCGCCGACTCGGAGAACAGGATGCCGTTGTTGGCGAGGATGCCGACGGGGAAGCCGTGCAGGTGGGCCCACCCGCACACCAGCGTCGAGCCGTACATCGGCTTGAACTCGCTGAACCGCGAGCCGTCGACGATCCGCGCGATCACCTCGCGCGCGTCGAACGGCACCTTGATGTCGGGCGAGGCGATCCCGAGCAGCTCCTCGGGCTCGTACGCCGGCGGCTCGACCGGGCGGTCGAGCGGGCGCCCCGCCTTGCGCCAGTCGAGGTGCGCGACGATCTCGCGGCCCAGGCGGATCGCGTCGACCTCGTCCTGCGCCAGGTAGTCCGACACGCCCGAGATCTTCGAGTGCATCTCGGCGCCGCCGAGCGCCTCGTGGTCGGTCTCCTCGCCGGTCGCCATCTTCACCAGCGGCGGGCCCGCCAGGTAGACCTGCGCCTGCTGCTTGACCATGACGACGTAGTCGCTCATCCCCGGGATGTAGGCGCCGCCGGCCGTCGAGCTGCCGAACACCAGGCAGATCGTGGGGATCCGCGCCTCGCTGCGCCGCGTGAGATCGCGGAACCCGCGGCCGCCGGGCACGAAGATCTTCGACTGGTTCGGCAGGTCGGCGCCGGCGCTCTCGATCATCGAGATCGACGGCAGCCGGTTCTGCTCGGCGATGTCCGACAGCCGGCCCGACTTGTGGACCGAGTACTCGCTCATCGCGCCGCCCTTGACCGTCGCCTCGCTCGCGGTGATCAGGCACTCGACGCCCGAGACGACGCCGATGCCGCCGACGACGCTGGCGCCGGCGGTGTGGCCGGAGATGTCCTTGCCGGCGAGCGGGCACAGCTCGAGGAACGGCGCGTCGCGATCGAGCAGCAGCTCGACGCGCTCGCGCGGCAACAGCTTGCCGGCGGCCTTGTGGCGCGCGGTGTACTTCTCGCCCCCGCCGACGGTGGCCTCGCGCAGCGCCGCCTCGAGCTTGGCGACGGCGGCGAGGTTGGCCTCGTGGTTGGCGCGGTACTCGTCGCTCTTGCGGTCGACGCGCGTGCGCAGGACCGGGTAGGCGTGCTCGGAGGCGGGCGCGGTGCGTGGGTCGGTCGACACGGGGCGCACGATAGCCCAAGTCGAGAGTCTCCAGTGGAGACATTCGCACCGAACACTATTCACACCGCCCGAGCGCGCCCCTGCCCCGCCCGTGTCACGCTCGCCGGCGTGCCCCGCGGACCGCTCGCCGCCGCGACCGCCCAGCTCGCCCGGGCCGGGCTGCTGCTGCTCCACGACGCCCAGCGCCCGAGCCTCACGACGATCGTCGCCGGCGAGCCGGTGCGCGGCTCGTGGTGGGGCCACCGCCACGGCGGCGAGATCTTCGCCACCGCGACCGCGCTCGAGGACCACCCCGACGTGCTCGTCGCGAAGCTGCTCGATCGCAAGGTGACGTTCGTGCACCGCCGGCTGTGGCCGGCGCTGATCGGCGTCGGCACGGCGCGCGCGCTGTGGCAGGTCGACCGGCTCGACGCCACGGCGCGCGCGCTGCTCGACCGGGTCGAGGCCGAGGGCCGCGTCCGGCTCGCCGCGCGGCGCGACGCCGGCGCGAGGCTGCTCGAGGAGCGGCTGCTCGTCCTGGGCGAGCAGGTCCACACCGAGTCGGGCCGGCACGAGACCGAGCTGGTGGCGTGGCGCGAGGTCGCGCGGCGCGCGCGGCTGCGCGGCCGGCCGCCCGCCGCGGCGACGGCGCAGGCCGCGCTCGAGGCCGCGGCGCTGCTCGCCGCACCTGGCGCGCGCCTGCCGTGGACCTGACGCGATCCGTGGGCCGCTACCGCTCGGGCGGCCCGCCGTAGAACCGCTCGAGCGCGGCGTACAGGTCCGGCGCGCGCTTGCGCAGCACCTCCGGCTTCTCGAAGTACGACTCGGTCGCGACCGCGAAGAACTCGGCCTCGTTGGTCGCGCCGTAGTCGCGCATCGCCTTCCGCAGGGCGCGGTCCTTGGCGCGCAGCCGGTCGAAGTTGCGCTGCATCGCCGTCGCCCACGGCCGGTAGTGATCGTGGGCGTGGAGGTCCGGCGCGCCGTCGAACGCGCCGTCGACGCGGTCGAGGACGTGGGCGAACTCGTGGACCGCGGTGTCGTGGCCGTCGCCGAGGTTCCGCATCCCGGCCACCACGGCGTCCCACGCCAGCACGACCACGCCCCACGCGTGCGCCTCGCCGAGCACCGCGGTCTCGCCGTCGCCGCCGGCGTGCTGGTACGCGCCGGGGTAGACGACGATCTCGGTGAGGTGGTCGTAGCGCGCGACGTCGAGGTGGAGGACGAGGCGCGCCGCGGCCGCGGCGATCGTCACCTTCACCTCCTCGGTGATCTCCATGCCGCCGGCGCCGATGAAGTGCTTCTCGTCGAGCAGCACCTTGATGTCGCCGACGAGCTTGCGCTGCGCCGCCGCCGGCAGCCGTGTGTGGAACGGCGCGTTGCGCGCCAGGATCCCGTCCCAGCTCGACGGCGTGGGCGCGGCGCGCACCTTGCGGCGACCGCGGCGGCGGAACCAGCCGAGCACGCGCCTACCTTACCAGCGAACCTCGAGCTCCTCGGCCCAGCCGAACAGGTCGGTCACGGCGACGTCGCCGATCCGCCCGGAGAACGCACCGAACGCCAGGCACAGCCCGTCGCCGAGCACGCGCGCCAGCGCGCCGGGCGGGCGCACGCGGCGCACGACCTCGGGCACCAGCGTCAGCTCGACCGGCCCGCCCGCGAGGCGCCACGGCAGCCGCGGCTCGCGCGGGTCCCAGGTGAACCGCACGTCGTCGGAGATCTTGGTGAGCCGGCCGTCGACGCACAGCGCGTTCTCGGTCGCGCCGGTGCCGTCGGTCCACCGGGCGCCGAGGTTGAACCCGACGACGCGCCCGCCCTGGACGCCCGACGCCGCGGCCCAGTTCCACCGGGTGTGCGCCGGCCACACGCCGCGGCCGTAGTCGAGGCAGGCCCACGCGCCGGGCGCGAGCGCGCGCGGCCGGCCGTCGACGGTCAGCGTCCCGGCCGCGGGCAGCGTGTTCTGCTTGCTGGTGTACGCGAACCGGGACGCGCTCCATGGCGCGACGACGCCGAGCGTCTCGTGCCCCGCCGGACGCGTCACGGTCACGTCGCACGCGACGCGGCGGCCCCGCGCGCGCAGCGTCACGACGTCGCTGGCGTCGTCGAAGCACAGCGACACGCCCCCGTGCGCGACGTCGACACGGCCGGCGCCCGCGGTCGGCGGCAGCGGCGCGCGCCACCCGAGCGGACGGATCGCCTGCTCCGTGACCACGTCGCCGCTCGCCCGGTCGATCACCTGGATCACCGCGAGCCCGGCGTAGTCGAGGTCCGCGAACGTCAGCGCGACGACCTCGCGGTCCGAGGTCACGCACCAGTGGTGCCACCGCTTGCGCCGGCCCCACGGCCCCGGCACCTCGCACCGGTGGCGCGGCCCGCGCGCCCAGCCGCGCGCGGCCTCCGCGAGCCGGCCGCGCGCGTCGCACAGCGCGACCTCGGCGGTGATCTCGCGCTCGCGCGGGCTCACAGGTTCGAGCTGCCGTCGAGGAAGTCGGCGCCGGTCAGCTCGTCGGCGTGCGGCCCGGTGTAGCGCAAGACGAACAGGCCGTTGCGGCCGTCCGCGACGTAGATCAGGCCGTCGCGGACGATCGGGTAGCTGACGAACCCGACCTCGCCGTAGACCTCGGGCGCGGCCGGGGGCGTGGTGTCGGTCGGGATGAACGACGCCAGGATCGCCGGCGCGGTCGGGTCGGTCGTGTCGATCACCTGCAGCCCGCCGGAGAACCAGGTGACCAGCGCGAGGTGCTCGGTCAGCGTCGGGTTGTGCGCGCTGTAGCCGAAGTAGCCCAGCTCGGGCGTGACCTGGCCGCAGCCGGGCGCGTCGAGCGCGACCTCGCCGACGATCGCCGGCGCCGCCTCGTCCGAGACGTCCGCGATCCGGACGCCGCCCCACGGGCAGCGCGGATCCTCCTCGGTGAGCAGCACCAGGTCGCGCCCCGGCACGAGCACCGCCGAGTGGGTCTTGCACGTCCGGCCGCCGCAGTCGTCGAGCGCCGCGGCCTCCGGCGTGATCCGGCGCAGCACCGGATCGGCGAGGCCGGCAGCGAAGTCCGCGGTGTCCATCACCGCGAACCCGGACTCGTACTGCGCCAGGTACAGCCGCGTGCCGTCGGGCGACAGCGACATCGAGTGCAGGTGATCGCCGGGCAGCTTCTCGGAGTGGAGCTCGACCATCGCCGCGGGGTCGGAGACGTCCACGAGCTGCAGGTCGCGGTTGCCCGAGCTGGCCGAGATCACGGCGACCAGCCGGCCAGCGTCCGCCGGGTCGCGCCACAGGAAGAACTCGTGACCGACGGCGGAGCCGGCCATCGGGTAGCTGCCGAGCAGCTCCGGCGCGGTCGGCGTCGAGATGTCGTAGGCGACGAGCGCGTCGGCGACGGCCGGCTCGCTGCCGACCTGCAGCACGTAGAGCCGGTCGAGGTCGGGCACGGCGCGCAGCTCGAGCGGGATCTGCTGCGTCGGCAGCGCGCCGAGGTCCTGCGGCGCCTCGGGGTTGGAGATGCCGACGATCTGCACCGCCCCGCTGGGCGCCAGCGAGCCGACGTAGGCGAAGTCACCCGCGAGCGTCAGGCCGAGGTTGTCGGCGGGCGCGCCGAGGTCGAGGCGCCCGACGACCTCGAGCGCGGCGCCGGCGGCGTCGGGCGCGGCCGCGGCGTCGATCGCGGGCGGCGCGTCGGGCGCGTCGCCGTCGTCGTCCCCCCCGCAGGCCCCGGAGACGGAACCGAGCACGAGCAGCGAGGCGGCGACGCGGGACGGCAACATCCGGCGTTCGTAACACGGGCGCGCGGGCGGCGAGCCGGTCATGTCATGCTCGCGCCATGGGTCGCATGATGGGGGTCACGCTCGCCGCGCTCGTCGCGGCGGCCGCGAGCGCCGGGTGCCGAGATCGCGAGCGCGAGGCGCAGGAGCGCGCCGCCGAGCAGGCGCGCATCGACGACGCGATCGCGGCGGCCCAGCGCGAGGCGATGCGCCGCGGGGCAGCGACGGTCGACGAGATGTCGGCGCGGGTGGAGGAGGCCATCGCCGCGGGCGACGAGACGGTCGCCCGCGCGCGTGAGGCGATCGCGGCGCAGGAGGAGCTCGCCCGCCGCGCCGCCGGCGCGCCCGCGCCGCTCGACGACAACCCGCTCGACGACGAGCCGCCGCCGCCACCGCCGCCGTCGAGCGACCGCTGCGCGCCGCAGGGCGCGGTCGGCCGCGTCCGCGCCACCGCGCGCACGCTGCGGCTGTGCGTCGACGAGGACGGCGACGGCTGGCACGACCGCTGCGCCGACGTCGACCGCCGGACCGGCAAGGTCACGCTGACCGAGCCGACCGACGCCGAGCACGCCCTCGTCCACCCGGGCGACCTCTACCTCGCCGGCGGCCCCGACGACGATCGCCGGCCGATCGGCGCCGCCGACGTCGAGGTCGACGGCGATCGCGCCGAGGTGTGCCCGACGACGCGGGCGTGCCTGCGGCTCGCGCCGCTGGTGCTCGACGGCGAGGCGCTCGGCGAGGTGCGGACGCGCGCCGACGACGCCGTGCTCGCCGCGGCGATCGGCTCGGACGAGGCCCCGCGCGTCGAGGTGTGGGACCTGGCCACCGGCCGGCGCCGGTCACGCGTCGTGATCGCCGGGCTGCCCGAGGATGCGGAGACCAACCTGTTCCCGGCGTTCGTCGGCGACGCGCTCGTCGTCGGCGCGATGGAGAGCGCGACGGAGGACGTGCGCGGCTGGATCTACACGCTCGACGGCCGCAACCGCCGCCCGCTCGCCGGCGGCAGCACCCGGCTCGACGGGGACTACGTGACCGCGCTCGACGCCCGGACGCTCGCCGCGGTCGAGCGCGCGCCGGAGGAGCCGCCGGTGGCGGAGGACGGCGGCGACGGGCCGCCGCCGCCCCGGCTCGTCGGCCAGGACCTGGCGTCCGGCCGCGTGCTCCACCGCTTCGACCTGCCCGACTTCGACGACACCGACGACGCCGTCGTCCCGGCCGGCGGGCGCGTCGCCGCCTGGGTCCACGAGCTCGGCGACGATCGCGTCGTCGACCTGCTCGACTTCGCGACGCGGCGACGCACGGTCGTCAAGGTGCCGCTTTGCTACTGACCGCGTCACGAGCCGCGCCCGCCTCCTCTACCGTGCAACCATGATCGTCACCCTCGAGCTCCGCGCCGCCTCGCGCTGCCCGCAGTGCGCGTGGCTCACGCCGCTGCCGGGCCTGCGCACCTCGGTGTCGTGCCGGCAGTGCGCCGCGCCCAGCGACTTCGCGGCGCGCGCCCGCAACGGCCGCGAGGGCGGCCTGCGCTACCCGTTCGGCGGCTACTACGACGCGCTCGCCGAGGCGGCGATCCTGCTCGACGACGGCCAGGACTGCCGCGACGCGCGCGACAGCCAGGGCACGCCGGTGACGCTGCGGCGGGAGGCGCCGCGGTGCGGCGCGTGCGCCACCGCGCTGCCGCTGCCGGCCGACGGCGCGAGCTCGATCGTCTGCCCCGGCTGCGGCGACGACGTCGCCGTCCGGTGGCCGGACGACGAGACCCGCGCGTGGGACCCGCGGCTGCGCTGCGTGATCGGGGACGGCAAGGCGCGCGGCGCCGACGTCGACGCCCGCACGGCGCAGGGCGCGCAGGGCGCGCAGGGCGCGGTGGTCGGCTGCGGGCGGTGCGGCGCACCGATCGCGCACGCCGGCGGCACGCCGGACCGCCGGCGCGCGCGCGCGTGCGGCCACTGCGGCGCCACCAACTACCTGTCCGACGCGGCGTGGCTGGCGCTGTTCCCGCTGCCCGACGATCACCGGTGCTACCTCGTCTACGAGGTCGACGCGCGGCGGCTGCTCGCGCTCCACGACTTCATCGCGAGCGGCAACAAGTACTGGCTGCGCGACGAGGCGAAGGCCCGGTTCGAGGCGTCGCACGCGCGGGCCCGGGCCGCCGCGCGCGCCGGCGTCGTCGCCGCGGTCACCGCGGGGACGGCGACCGAGGACGAGCTGCGCGGGCTCGCCGTCGATCCGGCGCTGACCGCCGACGAGGCCGCCGCGGTCGACGCGCACCTGCACGATCGCGCCCGCGCCGAGCTGCTCGCGCGCGCCCCGGCGACGCTGGTCGTGCGATGGGGCGGGTGCGGCGTCGAGGCGGTGCGCGTGGCGGTCGCCGGTCACGCCGCGCTGCCGTCCGCCGTGCTCGAGGCGCTCGCGAGCGACGCCGCCCCGGCCGTGCGCGCGGTGATCGCGCGGCGCGGCGACGCGCCCGAGGCGATCGTCGCGCGGCTGCGCAAGGACCCGGACGAGGCGGTCGTGAAGGCGGCGCGCGCCAACCCGACCCACCGCCCGGGCATGCTGTCGCGGCTGTTCGGCTGAAGCGATCAGCTCGCCGCGCTGGCGCCCGCGGCGCGCTGCTGCGCGCGCCACTGCGCCACCACCTGCGTGACCATCCGCCCGACCAGCTCGGCGTCGAGCGGGGCGCGGCCGCCGCGCGGGCTGGCGAAGCACGCGTCGCCGTCGCGGCGGAACGTGCGGGTCGCGGCGACGTACGGCCGCTCGAACCGGGTCCAGCGGTGGAACTTCGCCGAGATCGGATCGAGCTCGGCCTCGGTCGCCACCAGCTCGCCACCGGCGAGCCCGAGGGCGGCGGTGATCCAGCCGATCAGCTCGTCCATCCGCGGCGGGGTCGTCGTCGTGAGGTGGAACACCCGGCCCAGCGTGGCGTCACCCGCGGCGTGGATCGCCGCGATGTCCTCGGCGACGAGGTCGACCGGGATCAGGTTGAGCTCGACGTCGGCGCGCGACACGTAGCGCAGCTTGTTGCCGCGCAGCGCGCCGCGCGTCGCGTCGGCGAGCGCCGCGAGCTTGACCGCCCAGCCGAGGAACCCGCTGACGCCGGTGATCGCGCCGGTGCGCGAGTGCCCCACGACGATCGCCGGGCGCAGGATCCGCCACGCCACGCCGTGCGCGGAACAGTGATCGACGACGAGGTGCTCGCCGTAGTGCTTCGACTGCTCGTAGCGGTTGTTGAACCCGCGCGGCCGGTCCAGCGTCTCGACGATCTCGCCGGCGCGGCGGCCGCACACGTACGCGGTCGAGACGTGGTTGAACACCGCGACGCCGAGCGGCAGCAGGACCTCGAGCACGCGCTCGGTGCCGGCGACGTTGTGGGCGAGGATCTCGCGGAGCGACTCCTCGGTGTCCTTGAGCGAGGCGGCGCAATGGAAGACGTGGAGCGGGCCGGCGGCGCGCAGCGCGGCCCGCGCGGCGTCGTCGAGGCCGAGCCCGGGCGCGGTGATGTCGCCGGGGATCGCGACCGCGCGGCGGCACACCTCGGCGGCGGCCTCGGGCGCGCCGTAGGCGACCGCGGCCTGGGTCAGCGCGTCGTGGAGGCGCCGGGTCGCGACCTCGGGCGTGGCGCCACGGACCAGGCAGTAGGCGACCGCGTCCGGGTCCCGGCGGAGCAGCTCGATCGCGGCCGCGCCGCCGACGACGCCGGTGGCGCCGGTGATGAAGAGGGCTCGCGGGGTGACGGTCGGCATCGCCGTCGGAGAGTGCACGTCCGGTACCACCGCGACCGGCGGGTCGGGACGTTAGCGACGTCGGCGGGCTCACGGTTACGACGTCCCGCCCGGCGGCGGAGGGGCGGCGACCGGCCACCAGAGGCGCCGGGCGCCCGCGCACGGCAACTCGAGTTGCCGTGGGGCCGCCGGCCTGCGACCGTATGAGCCATGTTCCACCCGCGGGGACGACGTGCCGGGCTCGTGGTCGCGATCGCGCTCGCCGCGGGGTGCGACGAGTCGGGCGACGTCGCACGGCTCGAGCGCCAGCTCGCCACGCTCCAGCAGGAGCTCGACGCCGCGCGTACGGCCCGGGACGGCCGCGCCGAGGCCGACGACCAGCTCGCGATGCGGCTCGCGGAGGTCGAGCGCGAGCTGGCGTCGACCCGCGCGCGCCTCGACGCGGTCGAGGCCGCGAACCGCCGCCCCACGACGACGACCTACCGGCCCCGGCCGCAGCCGGACCCGGGCGTGCGCTACAGCGTGCCGGTGCACGACAGCCCGGTCGCCGGGCCGAAGGACGCGCTCGTCACGATCGTCGTCGCCGGCGAGTACGCCTGCCCGTACTGCGCCAAGGCGCGCGACACGCTGGCGGAGCTGCGCAAGGCGTACCCCAAGCAGGTCCGGATCATCCACAAGCACTTCGTCGTCCACCCGCAGACCGCGACGACGCCGGCGCTCGCGGCGTGCGCCGCCCACCGCCAGGGCAAGCACGCGGCGATGGACGACCGGCTGTGGGAGGTCGCGTTCGGGCAGCGCCGGTTCGACGAGGCGACGATGGTCGAGCTGGCGCGCGAGCTCAAGCTCGACGTCAAGCGGTTCGAGCGCGACCTGCGCGGCCCGGACTGCGCCGACGAGGTGCGCCGCGACCAGGACGCGCTGACGGCGGTCGGCGTGCGCGCGACGCCAACGTTCTACATCAACGGCCGCCACCTGTCGGGCGCGCAGCCGCTCGACGCGTTCCGCCGCCTCGTCGACGACGAGCTGCGCGCCGCCGAGTCGGCGATCGCCGGCGGCGTCGATCCCGCCGGCTACTACGACTACCTCGTGCGGACCGGCGTGCCGCGGTTCGACCCTCCGCCGCCGTAGCGAGCCCGCCAGTCGAAGGACGTCGCTCAGGATCCAACACAACTCAGATCGTCATCGGAGAACCACCGCTCGTCCTGAGCAGCGCCGAGCGCCAGCGAGGCGCGTGTCGAAGGACGGTGACAGTCATCGACGCGATGGTGCGAGCCACGACTGTCACCATCCTCAGGATCCAACACATCTCGGATTCCTCGTCGGGACCCAAGATCCGTGCGTCCTGAGCGGCCCGAGCGACAGCGAGGGCCAGTCGAAGGACCAGCCTGCCGTGTCCATGCCCC
>WYBA01000385.1 GCA_011526095.1 Myxococcales bacterium
CGCAGTCCTGGGCCGTACAGTCCGCGTCGCACCCGGTCGACTGGCCGGCGTCGTCGCACACCTCGCCCGCGGCCTCGTTGACCGTCCCGTCGCCGCAGAACCCGATCGTGCAGTCGGCGTCGCAGCTGGCGGTCTCGCCGCCGATCGCGAGCGGATCGCACTGCTCGCCGTCGGCGAGGTTGACGATGCCGTCACCGCACACCGGCACGGTGCAGTCGGCGTCGCAGCCGGCGACGCTGGCGCCGACCGCGCCGGGGTCACACGCCTCGCCGGCGGCCGAGTTGACCACGCCGTCGCCGCACACCGCCACCGTGCAGTCGGCGTCGCAGCCCGGAGTCTGCCCCCCGACGGTCAGCGGATCGCACGCCTCGCCGGCCGCCAGGTTGACCCGACCGTCACCGCACACCGGCGTGGTGCAGTCGGCGTCGCACGTCGCGGTGTTGCCGCCGATCGCCCCGGGGTCGCAGTCGGCCTCGGCGATGGCGTTGAACCGGCCGTCGCCGCAGATCGGCACCGAGCAGTCGCCGTCGCAGGTCGCGGTGTCGACGCCGTTCTCGTCGCACTGCTCGGTCGCCGGATCGAGCAAGCCGTTGCCGCACCCGGTGCCGCCCTGGCAGTCGTTGCGGCACTCGTCCTCGTTGTCGGTGTTGCCGTCGTCGCACAGCTCGGGCGGGTTCGGCGGTATGCCGGGCGGGTTGCCGTTGCCCTGCGGATCGACGATGCCGTTGAGGCACTGCTCCTCGGACAGGCAGTTGGCGCTGCACCCGTCGCCCGAGATCAGGTTGCCGTCGTCGCACACCTCGGCGCACCCGGTATCCTGGGTCGTGCCGTCGACCAGGCAGACGTCCGGGTCGGTGACGCGGTTGAGCGGGAGGTGATCATCGACGACGCCGTTGCCGCAGGTGTTGTCCGACAGGCAGTCGTTGCGGCACTCGTCGTCGTCGTCGAGGTCGCCGTCGTCGCACATCTCGCCCGGGTCGACGACGGTGTTGCCGCACATCTCCAGCCGGCACAGCGCCGAGCACTGGTCGGTCGGGACGTCCGGCCCCTCGTCGCACTGCTCCTCGTCCTCCATGTTGACCAGGCCGTCCTGGCACACCGGCGCGGTGCAGTCGCGATCGCAGTCGGCGCTGTCGGCGCTGGGACCCATGTTCGGGCCGCCCAGGCCGTTGTCGCACTGCTCGCCGGCCGCGGCGTTGTGGTTGCCGTCGCCGCACGCCGCGACCGTGCAGTCGTCGTTGCACGCCGCGGTCTCGCCGCCGACGCTGCCGGGATCGCACGCCTCCGTGACGTCGCCCTGCTGATCGACGAAGCCGTCGCCGCAGGTCGCGGTCTGGCACGTCGACGGGCAGTCGTCGGTGTCCACCTGGTTGCCGTCGTCGCAGGTCTCGCCCGGGCCGATCTCGCCGTCGCCACACCCGCCGCTGATGCACGCGGTCCCGTCCTGGCTGCAGGTGAAGCCGGGCGGGCACACGATGCCGCTCGAGCACGTGGTCGACGCAGGGCTGGCGCAGCCGCCGAGCGCGGCCACGAGGCCCGCGAGCGCGACGGCGAGCGCGGACAGACGGATGCAAGATGACGACGTCATGAAGGTCCCCCGGAGGACCCGACGTTAACGCGTCCGGCGCCGGTTGCCTGGAGCGCCGGTCACCAACCTGTCACGACCGGCGATCGCCCTGCGACCTTCCCCCACTCACGCCCCACGGGGCCACGGGCGAGCGCGCCCGCTACTCCTCGCCCTTGCCCGCGGCCTCTTCGTCGGAGAAGTCGACCTTGCCGGAGTACTTCTCCGCCTCGCCGACGATCTTGAACTTGCCGACCGCGACCGTCCGCCCCTGGCTCTCGATCACCATCATCAGCTGCTTGTTGACCCCGACGAACTTGCGCTCGAGGGTGAACGACGACAGCAGCGACTTCTGCCCCGCGCTGTCGCTGTACTGCTCGAACGACACGAGCATCGACTTGGTCTTGCCGGTGACGTCGTAGATCTTCACCGTGTACTCGAGATCGGCGAGCGGCTTCTTGGCGAAGCCCGCGAAGTAGATCTTCCAGGACTGGTTCTGCTTGTCCTCCTGGAACGAGGCCTTCGACTGCTTCTTGAGCTTGGCGAAGTACGCCTTCTTGCTCTTCGCGGAGGTCGGGAACCGCTTGTCGGAGAAGATGATCTTGCCGTCGAGCGGGTCGGCCGCGGCCGACGGGGCGCGCAGGGTCATGACCAGCGCGGCGACGAGGACGAGGGCACCGACGAGGGGCGTGCGGACGCGAGCGTGCATGGTTCCTCCCAGAGCGACCGCGGCGGGCGGCCGGATGCGACGTGACGGTAGCCGGTCCGATTCACCGGCTGAACACAAAAATGCCACGAGGACCGGCGGGTCATCGCGGCACGGCTGCGAACGGCGCCGACCCGGCCCGGGCTCGGGCCGACCCTCACCTCAGCGCCCGCCGGCGAGCCGGGCGCGGATCGCCTGCAGTGCCGCGCCGTCGGGCGCCTCGGCGCCCTCGATCCCGGCCAGGCGCTCCGCGATCGCCGCGGTCCGGCGCCCGAGCACCTGGTACAGCTCGACCAGGGACGGGTCGCCGTGGGCCAGGGCGTCGAGGTGGCGCGCGACGGTCAGCTCGTCGCCGCGGCGGATCGGCCCGGTGAGCCCGCCGGCCAGGCCGCGCTCCGCGACGTTGGCGAGCGCTCCCTGCGCGAGCGGCACCAGCGCGGCGAGCGCGTCGCGCTCCGACAGCCCGGCGCGGCCCAGCGCCGCCGCCGCCGCGTCGAGCAGCGCGACGACGTAGTTCGAGGCGAACGCGCAGGCCGCGTGGTACGCCGGCATGTGCGCGCCGTCGAGCGCGAGCGAGCTGCCGCCGGCGAGCCCGACCAGCGTCTGCGCCGCGGCGCGCCCGCGCTCGTCGCCCTCGACGCCGAACACCGTGCCCCGGAACGCGCCGGTGCGCAGCACCGCGCGCGCGTCGGCGATCGCGCGCAGCGGGTGCAGCGTCCCGACGCCGCCGACCTTGTCGGCGACCGCGCGGAACGCCTCGGCCGACGAGATCGCGCCCGAGCAGTGGAGCAGCGCGTGGCGCGTCGTGATCAGGCCGGTGCCGACGAGGCGCTCGGCGACCTCGCCGATCGCGCCGTCGCGGACGGCGACGATCACGACGTCGGCCTCGAGCAGCAGATCGGGCGGCGCCGACGAGAACGCGGCGACGCCCGCGACGGCCGCGGCGGCGCGCGCCGCGGAGGCGCGGCGGGCCCACAGCCCGAGCACGGGCACGCCGGCCTGGCGCAGCGCGCCGGCGAGCGCGGTCGCGACCGGACCGGCACCGACGAGGAACGTGTTGGGAGAGCGTTGCGTCACGGCGAGGCCCCTGCGTACAGGCAGTGCTCGGCGATATACCCCAGCACCGCCGCCGGCACCAGACCCGCGACGTCCTCCCCGCGCGCCAGCCGCGCGCGGACCGCGGTCGACGACACCTCCGGCATCGCCAGCTCGGTGACGAACGCGCCGGCCGGCGGCGCGTGCCCCGTCCGCCCGACGACGATCGGCGGGGCCAGGCGCACGACGTCGTCCCACCGGTGCCACTTCTCGGTCTCGGCGAGGATGTCGGCGCCGACCACCAGGCGGAACGAGGTGCCCGGATGACGCGCGACGAGCTCGTGCAGCGTGTCGAGCGTCCGGCTCGACACGAACCCGGGGCGGCGCGTCATCTCGTCCTCGATCGTCGAGACGCGCACGCGCGGCCCGAGCGCGGCCGCGGCGCGCTCGCACATCGCGACGCGGTGCTCGAACGCCACGAGCTGCTTGGCGAACGGGTGGCGCGCCGTCGGCAGCAGCCACAGCGCGTCGACCGGCGCGGTCTCCAGCACGTACAGCGCCACGAGCTGGTGGGCGACGTGCGGCGGGTTGAAGCTGCCGCCGAACAGCGCGACCGTCGGCACGGCTCAACGGTACACGAGCCACGCCGCGCGCGCCTGCCGGAACGCGTGCTCGCCCTCGGCCCAGGTCGCGGCGAGGTCACCGAGCGACGCGCCGGCGTCGAGGCCCTCGCGGATCGCGGGCGAGCCGCACAGCAGGTCGATCGCCGGGATCCGGTCGACGAACTCGTAGGCCCGGGTCCGCCACGCGAAGCGCGCCGGATCCTGCGCCCGGATCGCCCGCAAGAGCGCGATCGAGGTCAGGTACGGGCGGAACGTCGCGCGGTCGGTGACGTGGAGCTGGACCCCGCCGCACGCCTGGCGCGCGTGCTTGTGGAACATCGGGGTGAACACGCACGGCCGCGCCCGCACCCCGCGCAGCCCCTCCCCCGCCAGCGCGTCGGCGAGCGCCTCGCCATCGACGTGCGGCGCGCCCGACAGCTCGAACGGCCGGGTCGTGCCGCGCGCCTCCGACAGCTCGGTGCCCTCGATCAGGCACTGCCCGGGGTAGACCATCGCGGTGTCGACGGTGGGCATGTTGGGCGACGGCATCACCCACGGCAGCCCGGTGTCCTCGAAGTGCATCGCCCGGGTCCACCCGTCCATCGTCACGACGTGGAGCTCCAGATCGAGCCGCTCCTCCGCGGCGCGCCACCGCGCGATCTCGCCCGCGGTGAGGCCGTGGCGGTTGGGCACCGAGCACAGCCCGACGAACGACTCGTAGCCGGGCGCGATCGCGCCGCCCTCGACCACCGCGCCGCCGATCGGGTTGGGGCGATCGAGCACGACGAACGCCTTGCCGGCGCGCGCCGCGGCGCGCATCGCCAGCACCATCGTCCACACGAACGTGTAGTAGCGGCTGCCGACGTCCTGGACGTCGTAGATCACGACGTCGAGCCCCTCGAGCATCGCCGGGGTCGGCGTCAGCGACGTCTCGTCGTGGCCGTACAGGCTGTGCACCGGCAGGCCGGTGCGCGCGTCGCGCGAGGCATCGACGCCGATCATGTCCTGCGCGTCGCCGCGCAGCCCGTGCTCGGGGCCGAACAGCGCCACCAGCTCGACCGGCCGCGCCGCGGCGATCAGATCGATCGCGTGCCGCAGCTCGTGGTCGACCGCCGTCGGGTTGGCGATCAGCCCCGCGCGCCGCCCGCGCAGCTCGGGCACCTCGCCCGCGATCAGCTTCTCCAGACCGGTGTGCACGCGCATGGGTCGAATTCCGTCTCCGCGTCCGGCTCCGCCACCGTCTCCGTCTCCGTCTCCGTCTCCGTCTCCGTCTCCGTCTCCGTCTCCGTCTCCGTCTCCGTCTCCGTCTCCGTCTCCGTCTCCGTCTCCGTCTCCGTCGAGTGCGCCCTCGTCCGAGTCCGAGTCCGAGTCCGAGTCCGAGTCCGAGTCCGAGTCCGAGTCCGAGTCCGAGTCCGAGTCCGAATCCCGGATGGGGGGTGCGGGAAGAGCCGTCCCGGCTCCCCCCGACTCAAAAGATCGGCACGGGCTTGAGCGACACCTTGCCGTCCTTGACGACGACGCGGAACCGCACCGCGCGGCACTGGTGCTGCGCCTTGAGCTTGCCCTCGTTGACGCGCAGCTTGGCGATGAAGTTCTCGAAGCTGACGTCGTCGGGCGAGCCGGCGGCCCGGCGGGCGTCGACGTACTCGGTGAACAGCCGCTTGTAGTAGTCGGGCTCCGGCTCCGTCGCCAGCGCCGCCAGGTCCGGGTCCGGCGCGGGCGCGCGCGGCGCGCCGTCGTCGTCGGTCGGGCCCTCCTCGAAGTCGACGCGGCCCGGGACGATCGGGTTGCCGTTCTCGTCGTACGCCTCGTCGCCGGGCTCCGGGCGCCCGAGCAGCCGCGCCAGCATCACGTTGAGGCCGTTGGCGACGCCGTCGAGGTCGTCGCCGACCGGACGGAACGTGCGATCGAGGTTGCCGTTGATGATCTCGGCGATGCCGAGCTCGATCTGATCGATCTGGGTCTCGAGCCGGCGGTAGACCATGTACATCCCGAACAGCGCGATCACCAGCGCGCCGCCGCCGAGCAGCAGGATGAACGTCTTGGCCGGCTTGACCATCTCGGCCGCCTCGGCGCCGACCGAGACCAGCACCAGCGCGCCGACGGTCTGCGCCGGGTACTGCCGGCCCTTCTCCGGCAGCTCCTTGCTGGCGAACCTCGGCATCCGCACGACCGCGCCGACGTAGCGATCGCCGCCGACCTCGAACGCCGCGACCCGCAGCGGCGCGTCGTCGAGCGCGGCCTTGCGCAGGCCGGACGCGTCGAGGACCGACGAGATGCCGCCGCGGATCTCGGTGTTCTCGTCGCGGCTCGCGCCCTTGCGGAAGCTCGTCGCCGAGACGTGGGTGTCGTCGAAGTACGCGACGCGGGTGCCGAGCAGCTCGTCGGTCGCCTGCGCCGCCTTCGCCGTCAGCGCGTACGCGACGATGACGGCGCCCTTGGTGACGAACACCTCCTCGCCCGCCTCCGCCGACCTCGCCTGCGACGCCTCGTGGTCGATCACCGGCGCGACGCCGATGCGCACGACGCCGACGTCGGCGA
This sequence comes from Myxococcales bacterium, assembly GCA_011526095.1. GTDB lineage: Bacteria > Myxococcota_A > Polyangia > Haliangiales > Haliangiaceae > WYBA01. Next base: position 6,449 of record WYBA01000385.1, read on the forward strand.
GCCGCATGATGTCGCTGATCACGATCCGGCGCGCGGCCGGGGTCCCGCTCGGATCGCCGAGCACCTCCGCCAGCGGCGCGACGTTGATCTTGCCGTCCGTCTTGAACTCGCTGGCGGTCGGCGTGGCGACGCCGTGCATCGCGACGACGTCCCCCTTGTCGTTGACGAGCGCGAGCACGTCGGGCGGCTCGCTCTTCTCGTTGGCGCGGTACTCGGTGAACGCGCGCGTCGCGTCGCGCGACAGCGCCACGCCGTCCTTGACCTCCGCGGCCTTGAGCGCGTCCAGCAGCTCCGGCGTCGCCGCCAGCGCCTCCACCTTCTTGAGGATCGCGAGCCCCTCGAGCGTGGCGTTCTGCCGGACCTGGTTGCGGGCACGCCCCACCCGGTCGCGCAGATCCTTCTGGACCCGCTCCTCCTGGTTCGAGGTCGTCACGAGATACGCGGTGGCGGTCAGCGCCGCGATCACGAGCGCGACGATCCCCCCGATGATCGACCGGGACATGGTTCCCTCCTGCGGGCTCGCGCATCATGCCGGCGCGCGGAAGTGCCTGTCAACTCAAGGGGATCGTCGAAGCGTCAGCCGGGCTCGCCGGCGTGACCGGGCTTGCGCTCGCCCCCGCCGGATTCGCCGAGTTGCTTCTCGAACCCGTCGAGCAGATCACACACGGCCGCAACGCCCCCGTGCAGGCACGCGATGAACGCGACGCCACCCCCGAGGTGGGCGAGCAGCCGGGCCCGGTCCTCGACGACGAGCAGCGTCTGCTCCGCCGGGCGGTAGTAGTACGTGAGGGTCGCGCAGTCCGCCGGCGCCTCGCCGCTCTCGAAGATCCGCACGTCGCACAGCGTCGCGCGCGGCACGACGACGACCGTGAGCGGCGCCGGCAGGGCCGCCGCGAGCTGGCGCTCGGCCAGGTAGGCGTCGAACCGCCCGCGAACCTGCCGCCACGCCGAGATCACCTCGGACGGCTGCGTGTCGCCGACCACGTGCACCGTGAGCTGCTGGGCCTGATCGGCCTCGCTGCGCGCGATCGTCAGGAACGGCGGGACGAACCCGCGCGCCGGCGACGTCGCGGCCGCGTCGGCGCGCGGCGGCCCCCCCCCGGCCCGCGCCCCCGCGC
>WYBA01000386.1 GCA_011526095.1 Myxococcales bacterium
AGAGGTCGCAGATGTCTTCCATTCTTGTCGTGAACGAGATCAGCAGCGAGCGCGAGGAGATCACGCGTGCGCTGGAGGGCGAGGGGTTCAAGGTGGTCCAGGCCAGCTCCGCCGCCGACGCGGTCCGGGAGATCTGGGGGGGCACCTTCATCGCGGCGGTGCTGCCGACCCTGCTGACCGGGACCACCACGGCCGCGCTGCAGGCGCAGCTCGGCCAGATGGCTCCCGAGATCGAGACGATCGTGCACGGCAAGAACGACGACCTGTCGCGGCTGGTCCGCAAGGCCTGCGAGATCCGCGACGGCGTCGCCGCCGCGTAGCCCGCGCGCCGACGCCGGGGAGCGCCCGCGCGAGGGCGGCCGCAGCCTAGACGAGGCTAGACGCGGCCGAAGCGTTCCTTGAGCTCCAGGAACTCCAGGAACTCGAGCAGTCGGCCGACCTCCGGGACGACGTAGCCGGCGCCCTGGATGCCCGCGTCCTCGGCGTGCATCACCAGGCTCGCGGACGACAGCCGCTCCATGATCTCGGCGACCTCGTGCGGCGCCAGGCCGGAGCGCGCGGCGATGTCCTCGAGCTGCGCGGGGATGTAGATCGCGGCCTCGACGCCGTGCGACGCCGCGGCGTGCCCGGCCGCCTCGAGCTGCTCCTCGGCCAGCCGGCGCAGCGTCTGGACGACGCGGTGGTTGGCGCTGGGCAGCAGCAGGATCTCGATCTGCTGGTTGGCGCGCTCCAGGCGCCCGGCCAGCGTGCGGATCATCCGGACCGCGATCTCGGTCTTGCCACGGATCATCGCCTCGAACGTGCGCGGCTCGATCACCAGCAGCCGCGACGGCCGCCGCACCACGGCGGTCGCCGAGCGCGGCCGCGAGTTGATCAGGGCCATCTCGCCGAAGAACTCGCCGGCCGGGAGCACCGCGAGCACGCGCTCGACGTCGCTGATCGACCGCCGGATCTCCACCTCGCCGGCCTGGATCACGTACATGAAGTCGCCCGCGTCGCCCTCCCGGAACAGCACGGCCCCGGGCTCGTAGTCGCGCGCGAATCGGTCGAGCAAGCTGTCGGTCACGGATCCCCCGAGAGGGACGATACTACGCTCCCGCCCGGCGATCACGATCTGGCACGCCCCGGCGAGCCGGGACGATCGGTCACCGCATGGTCGCGTGACGGAGGATGTGGAACAGCGACCGACCGCGCGCCGCCGCCCCGTCGGCCAGCGACCGCCCCGCGCCCCGTCGGGGGTCGCCGTGCCCGCCGCCCGGCAGCGGCACCTCCACGATCTGCAGCCCGAGCTTGAGCGCCCGGACCAGCATCTCGACGTCCCAGCCGCCGCCCCGGTCGCTCATCCCGAGGGCGACCAGCGCCGGGTAGCGGATCGCGCGCAGGCCGCCCGCGCCGTGGATGCGGTGGCGGTAGACCGCCCCGATCAGCTTGTGGACCGCCCGGTCAGCCACCCCCACCCGCGCGCCCACGCCGATCGCCAGCTCGGTCGCGTCGTCGGCGAACGGCGCCAGCAGCGCCGGCACGGCGCCCGCGTCGGGCGCCGCGTCGCCGGGCACGAACACGACCAGATCCGGCGGCTGCGGCAGCGACGTCAGGTGCGCGATCGCCGCCAGGCACGCCGCGCCGTGGCCGCCGCGCGGCTCGCGCAGCACGACCACGCCGGCGTCGCGCGCGATCTGTGAGGTGGCGTCGGTCGAGCCGTTGTCGACGACGACGACGGTCCGCACCTGGCGGTGCGGCAGCCGGGACAGCAGCTCGCCGAGCGTGCCGGCGGCGTTGCGCGCCGGGACCACGACGTCGACCACGGGGGCGCGCGGGGGTACCACGGCGGCAGGATACACTCCGCGACGCTCGACTCGCGACGTGGTTCATGCGACGAACCGGGCGATGGCGATCACGTACAAGGACGCGGGCGTCGACATCGACGCCGGCAACTCCCTGATCGAGCGGATCCGGCCCCTCGCGCGCGCGACGATGCGCCCCGAGGTCGTCGGCGGCGTCGGCGGGTTCGCCGCGCTGTGCAGCCTGCCGACGCGCTACAAGGAGCCGCTGCTGGTCAGCGGCACCGACGGCGTCGGCACCAAGCTCAAGACCGCGCTCGACACCGGCCGCCACGACACCGTCGGGATCGACCTCGTCGCGATGTGCGTCAACGACGTCCTCGTCACGGGCGCCGAGCCGCTGTTCTTCCTCGACTACTTCGGCGCCGGCAAGCTCGACGTCGACGTCGCGGCGCAGGTGATCGCCGGGATCGCCGAGGGTTGCCAGCAGGCCGGCTGCGCCCTCGTCGGCGGCGAGACGGCGGAGCTGCCGGGGCTCTACCACGGTGGCGACTACGATCTCGCCGGGTTCTGCGTCGGCGTCGTCGAGCGCGGCGAGGTGCGGCCGCGCGCCGCCGCGCTGACCGAGGGCGACGTCGTGATCGGCCTGCCGTCGAGCGGCCTGCACTCCAACGGCCACTCGCTCGCGCGCAAGGTGCTGCGCGAGGTGCTGGGCCTGGGCTACGACGCCCGGCCCGACGCGCTCGGCGGCCCCTCGGTCGCCGACGCGCTGCTCGAGCCGACGATCATCTACGCCGAGGCGTTCAAGGCGATCGCGGCGCTGCCGTGGCGCGCCGCCGCGCACATCACCGGCGGCGGCCTGATCGAGAACCCGCCGCGGATCTTCGCGGACGACCGGCTCGCGGTCGAGCTCGATCCGGAGACGTGGGAGGTGCCGCGGGTGATGCGCCTGATCGCGTCGGCGGGCGTCGCCACCGAGGAGATGCGCCGCACGTTCAACATGGGCCTGGGCATGATCGTCGTCGTCCCGGCCGACGCCGTCGCCGCGGCGCTCGAGCGGCTGCAGCCGTGGGGCGCGCGCGTCGTCGGCGACCTCGTGCCGCGCGACGGCGGCCCGTCCAGCCGCTTCGTCGGGGAGTAGCGCGCCATGCGCTTCGCCGTCCTGGTCAGCGGCTCGGGCACCAACCTGCAGGCGCTGCTCGACGCCGAGGGGCGCGGCGAGCTCGCGCCGGCGCGGCTCGTCGTCGTCGTGTCCAACCGCCCCGACGTGCGCGCGCTCGACCGGGCGCGCGCCGCCGGCAAGCCGGCGATCACCGTCGACCACAAGGCGTTCGCCGGCCGCGAGGCGTTCGAGCGCGCGCTGCTCGCCGAGCTCGCGATCCACGGCGTCGAGGCGGTCGTGCTCGCCGGGTTCATGCGCGTGCTCACCGCGACGTTCATCGGCGCGTTCCCGCAGCGGATCGTCAACACGCACCCGGCCCTCTTGCCGGCGTTCCCCGGCACCGACGCCGCGGGCCAGGCGCTCGCCCACGGCGTCAAGCTGACGGGCATGTCCGTGCACTTCGTCGACGCCGGCGTCGACACCGGGCCGATCATCGCGCAGCGCGCGGTGCGCGTGCTGCCCGGCGACGACGCCGCGGCGCTGCAGCGACGGATCCAGGCGGAGGAGCACCGCGTGCTGCCCCGCGTGGTCCAGGCGCTGGCGGCCGGGCGGATCACGTGCGAAGGTCGCCGCGTCCTGATCGCGCCGGCCGGCGCCTCCCTCGACGATGCCGACGAGCTCCTATGATCTGATCGTCCTGGGGGACGAGCTGCCCGGTCTGATCGCCGCCGCGCTGTGCGCGCGGCGCGGGATGCGCTCGCTGCTGCTCGGCCTCGACGATCGCCCGGCGCGCTACACGATCGGCCCGCACCGGCTGCCGCTCGAGCCGCTGATCGCGGCGGGGTTCGGCCGCGGCGGCGCGGGCGGCCCGCCCGGCCCGATCGACCGGGTGATGAAGGAGCTCAACCTCGATCACACGATCAAGCGCAAGCTGCGCGACGCGCGCTGCCACGTCCAGCTCGTCGGCCCCGACCAGCGGCTCGACGTCTCGCCCGACGCGACCGTGATGGCGCGCGAGATCGCGCGCGAGCTGCCCGGCGCGCAGGGTGAGGCGTTCGCGCGGGCGTGGAACGAGGCGACCGAGGTCGCCCGGCTCGCCGATCCGCTGCTCGTCGGCGACGCGGCGTTCCCCGGCGTCGGGTTCTGGGAGCGGCGCGAGGTCCACCGCGCCGCCGACCGCGCCGCCGCCGAGGCCGCCGCGTGGTGGCAGCGGGTCGAGACCGACCTCGCCGGCACGCCCGCGCTCGCCCTGCTCCGCCTGCCGGCGACGCTCGGCGGCGCCGCGATCGATCCCGGCCCGCTGGCGATCGCGCGCGCGCTCGACGCCTGGCGCCACGGCGCGCCGGGGCTGCGCGGCGACCTCGACGCGCTGACCGAGCTGCTGGTCGAGCGCGTCACGTCGGCCTCGGGCGAGCACCGGGGCGGCGCCGCGGCCGAGCTCGCCCAGGGCTGGAGCAAGGTGTCCGGTGTCCGGACGACCGGCGGCGACGACCTGGGCCTCGGCCAGCTCCTGGCCGCGCTGCCCGCCGCCGACCTCCTGCCGCTGCTCGGCCAGAAGAAGGCGCCGAAGAAGCTGGTCGAGGGCGCCGGCGAGCTGCGCCGCGTCGGCTGGCGCTACACGCTCAACCTCGTCGTCGACGAGTCGGGCGTCCCCGAGGGCATGGCGCCGACGGTGCTCGCGGTGCTCGATCCGACCCGGCCGCTCGTCGGCGACAACGCGTTCCAGCTCCACCTCGGCGAGCCCGACGACCACGGCCGCGTCGTCGTCAACGTCACCGCGATCCTGCCGGACACCGGCCCGGAGCCGGGCCAGGTGCTCGACGAGGCCGGCGCGCGCGCCGCGGCGGTCCAGCTGACGCGCGACATGCGGACGCTGCGCGCCTCGCTGATCGACAAGATCGAGCAGGTGATGCCGTTCCTGGCGAGCCACGTCGTGCTCGTCCACTCGCCGCACGAGGACGTGCCGCCGACGATCCCGGGCGGGCGCGGCGGCCACGAGCCGCCCCGCCACCTGCCGGTGCCGATGCGCCCGCTGTGGCAGGGCTCGATCGAGCACGGCGCGGGCGTGGCGGCCTACCCGTACACCACCGGGATCAAGAACGTCACGCTGGCGTCGAGCCAGGTGATCCCGTCGATGGGCCTCGAGGGCGCGTTCGCCGTCGGGTGGAGCGCGGCCAAGGTCGTGTGCGCGCTCGCCGGCAAGAAGCGCGACTACCTCCGGGACGAGGCGCTGAACGCGGGCTGACGCGCCCGGGCGCGCCCGGGCGCGGTCACGCCGCGACCTGGATCGCGGGGACCTTGGCGTGCGGGCCGGACTCGGCGTCGCCGCCGCCGAACGGCAGGCTGCGACCGTGGCGCCACTGCCGCAGGCGCGCGCGCGGCCCGTCCGGTCCGCGCAGGATCACGACGTGGGTGAACGCGCGCAGAAGGCCCGGGTGGATCGCCGGCAGCCAGGTCCCGCCGTTGAGGTAGCGCCCGCCGCCGCGCAGCTCGAGCTCCTCGGCGACGTGGGTGTGCCCGAACACGACGCACGGCACGTCGACGAGCTTGCTGATCCGGTCCGGCACCATCGCGAGCGCGATCGACGGATCGCGCGGCGGGCGGCTCGCCATGAACTGCCCCGCGAACACGCCGCCGAACAGCGTGCCGGCGCCGCCGGCGAAGCCCCACGGCCAGCCGCCGACCGAGGCGACGACGATCGCCGCCACGATCGCCGCGGCGAGCACGAGCACGCGGTCGAGCATCAGCATCCGCGCCACGCGCACCATGTTGCGCGTCACCGGGGAGCGCCGCAGCTCGTCGACGGCGCGCAGCTGGGCGACGGGCACGCCGCGCTCGGCCGCGAGGCGCTGCAGCCGCGCGTCGTGCTCGGCGGCGCGGCGCGCGCGCTGGCGCAGGCCGCGGTGGATCCGCGACGAGGCCCACAGCCCCTGGAAGAACCGGACGTAGCCGCCGGTGACGCGGAGGAACCCACGCCACCCCAGGCTCGCCGCGTGCTGGACGTAGCCGGCGAAGCCCCACTCCTCGGTCGAGTGCGCGTCGACCGCCGCGGTCGAGCCGAGCCACCGCACGCTCGCCGCGTCGACGTTGGCGATCACCTCGCCGCGCGCGTCGTACGGCGCCAGGCCGTGCTCGAACGAGCACTGCGCGTCGTACTGGTGGCCGTGCTCGATCCACGCCACGCCCGGCTCGACGACGAACCAGTCGTGCAGCGCGACGCGCGCGTCGAGGTCCGCCGGGCGCAGGCCCGCGGCGAGCAGCGCGGCGCGGACGCGCGCCACGACCGCCGGGTGCGTCAGCTCGCGATCGTGGTTGCCGGCGACGAGATCGAGGCGGTTGCCCGCGGCGACGAACCGCGCGAGCGCGACGAACACGCGCGCGTGGCGCGCGGCGATGAGGTCGACGCGCAGCGCGCTCGCCTCGGGCACGCGGCCCGCGCCGTGCGCGAGCCGGTCGCGCCGCCCCAGGCCGCCGAGCTCGGCGACGCCGGCGAGCCGCGGCTCCGTCGTCGGCACGTGCACCGCCTGCAGGTCGAGCATGTCGCCGTTGATCACCAGCCGCCACGGCAGCCCGTCGACGCGGCGCTGGGTGAGGTGCGCGACGAAGTCGACGACGGCGGCCGCGCCCATCGCGACGTCGCGCACCGTCTGCACCGTCGCCTCGAGGCCGAGGTCCTCGCCGAGGTGCAGATCGGAGATCACCACCACGTTGTGGCCCGCTCCCGGCCCGTTCGGGGCCGCCGGAGCGGGTTCAGCGGTGGGCGACTTGGTCGCGGACATGACAGGTAGTCGAGGGCCCGATGGAAGTTGTCGAGACGGAAGGCTTATCCCCACTGTGTACGGGACGCCGCGCATGCGCAAATCATTTCGCAGCTGGACTGCGAAACGTGTTGCGCACACCCGAGGGCCAGGACGGTGACGCTCGCTTGCGACACGCTGCGCCATGCCGTGCGGCGCTCACCCGATGACAGCGTTTCCGCGCACATGGTATGACCGGCCGCGCGCATGAACACCCTGATCTTCCTCGCGATCCTGGCGGCGTCGTTGAGCTTCTTCGCCCGGACGATGTGGCTGTACGGGCGGGCGGTCGCCCAGGGCGCCCCCGATCCCCGGCCGCGGATCGACCAGCTCGGCGCACGCCTCGCCTCGGTCGGGATCTACTTCTTCGGGCAGAAGAAGGTGGCCGAGGAGGGCCCGCTCCACCGCACGTCGAAGCACCACCTCTTCATCTTCTGGGGCTTCCTGATCATCACGCTCGGCACCGCCGACCTCGTGGTCTCCGGCCTGATCCCGGGCGTGTCGCTGCGCCTGCTGCCCGCGCTGCTCCACGAGCCGCTCTACGCCACGATCGACGTGTTCAACCTGGTCGTGCTGGCGATGGTGACGTGGGCGGTGATCCGCCGGACGATCGTCAAGCCGCACCTGATCCCGTGGAACCTCGACGCGGGCCTGATCCTCGGCGCGATCGGCTCGCTGATGATCACGCACTTCCTGTCGCACGCCTACGAGGCGACGCACGCGCTCGCGCTCGGCCACCAGCCCGCCGGCGGCCTGCCGATCTCGAACGCGATCGGCCGCCTGCTCGCGCCGCTGCCCGCCGACGCCGCGCACCGCGGCGCGGTCGCCGCGTACTGGGCGCACGTCGTGATCCTGTTCACGTTCCTCAACTACCTGCCCTACTCCAAGCACATCCACCTGCTCGGCGCGCTGCCCAACATCTTCACGCGCAACCTCTCGGATCGCACGCTCGACCTGCCCAAGCTCGACCTCGAGGACGAGACCCAGTGGGGCGTCGGCAAGTTCGAGCAGTTCTCGTGGAAGAGCCTGCTCGACACCTACGCGTGCACCGAGTGCGCGCGGTGCTCGACGTACTGCCCCGCCTACAGCACCGGCAAGAACCTGTCGCCGATGCAGCTCGTCCACGACATCCGCTACGAGATGCTCGACCGCGTCGGCATGACCGACAAGCTCGCGGCGCAGGAGAAGGCGGTCGCGGAGCTGGCCGAGTACGTCGAGCGCTCGGGCGGCGACGACCCGGCACATCCTCACCCGGACCTCGCCCTCGCCCGCGCCGAGCTCGCCGCGACCCAGCAGGCGATCGCGGACATGCCGCGGATGACGGGCGGGCGGATCGCCGAGGACACGCTGTGGTCGTGCACGACCTGCGGCGCGTGCCAGGAGGTGTGCCCGGTGTTCATCGAGCACCCGCTCAAGATCATCCAGATGCGCCAGAACCTGGTGCTCGAGCAGGAGAAGGTCCCGGCCGAGCTCGGCCGCGCGTTCCGTAACATCGAGCGCCAGTCCAACCCGTGGGGCATCGCCAACGACAAGCGGATGGAGTGGGCCGAGGGCCTCGACGTGCCGACGCTCGAGGAGAACCCGGATCCCGAGTGGATCCTGTGGGTCGGCTGCGCCGGCGCGTTCGACGCGCGCATCATCAAGCAGACCCGCGCGATGGTGAAGGTGCTCGACGCCGCCGGCGTCGACTGGGCGGTGCTCGGCCACAGCGAGGGCTGCACCGGCGATCCGGCGCGGCGCGCCGGCAACGAGATGCTGTTCCAGATGCTCGCCGAGCAGAACGTCGAGACGATGAAGTCGGCCGGCGTGAAGAAGGTGGTGACGTCGTGTCCCCACTGCCTGCACACGCTGCGGCACGACTACCCGCAGTTCGGCGGCGACTTCGAGGTCGTCCACCATACCCAGCTGCTCGCGCGCCTCGTCGAGGACGGCAAGCTCAAGCCGGACAAGGGCACGGTCGAGACGGTCACGTACCACGACAGCTGCTACCTCGGCCGGTGGAACAAGGAGTTCGACGCGCCGCGCGCGGTGCTCGAGGCGCTCGATCCGTCGGGCGGCGTCAAGGAGATGGCGCGGTCCAAGCGCCACGGCTTCTGCTGCGGCGCCGGCGGCGGGCGGATGTTCATGGAGGAGCACGAGGGCGAGCGCGTCAACGTCAACCGCACCGACGAGATCATCGCCACCGGCGCGAAGACGGCGGCGGTCGCCTGCCCGTTCTGCAACATCATGATCACCGACGGCATGAAGCAGCGGAACAAGGACGAGGAGGTCGAGGTGCTCGACGTCGCCGAGCTGATGGCGCGCGCGATCCCCGACGTCCCGGTGTCGGCGCTGGCGCGCAAGAAGAAGGCG
>WYBA01000387.1 GCA_011526095.1 Myxococcales bacterium
CCCGGCGTCGCCGGGGGCGACGGCGTATCCGCCCGCTGCGACGACTAACTACGCCACCCCGGCGTCGCCCGGCGCGGGCGCGGCGTCGACCACGGCCGCAGCGCGCGCCGGCTCGTCGGGACGGGTCGCGAGCCACAGGGCGACGCCGCCGAGCAACAGCGCCGCGATCGCCGCCGCGACCGCGACGCCGCGCCGGCCGCGCGCTGGCGGCGGCGCGGCGACCGCGGCGTCTGCGACGACCGGCGCGGCCTCGGGCGCGGTCCGCGCGACACCCGGCGCCGGCGCGGCCTCACCGGCGCCGACGGTGACCGCGCCGAGCATCGCGAGCACGCGCTCGGGCTCGCGCGCGCTGGCCTCGAGCAGCCCGATCACCTCGCGCAGGTGCTGCGGCCGCGCCGCCGGCTGCTTCGCGAGCATGCGGAACGCGATCGCCTCGAGCGCGGGATCGACGACCAGCCCGGGGACCCGCGCGGCGATCCGCGGCGGCTCCGCCGACAGGTTCTGGCGCGCGACCTCGACCGGCGTGCCGGTGAACGGCAGCGTCCCGGCCAGCATCTCGTAGAGGATCAGCCCGAGCGCGAAGATGTCGACGCGGTGGTCGATGTCGCCGGCGATCGCCTGCTCGGGCGCCATGTAGTGCGGCGTCCCCAGCACGATGCCCTCGGTCGTCAGCTTGTTCGTCGGGCTGCCGCTGGCGTCGCGCAGGATCGCGATCCCGAAGTCGACGATCCGCACCGCCTCGCCGTCCTCGGCCGGCTCGAGGATGATGTTCTCCGGCTTGAGGTCGCGGTGGACCAGCCCTCGCTCGTGCGCGTGCTCGAGCCCGCGCGCGAGCTGCAGCGCGATCCGCCGCACGCGGTCGGCGGGCATCGGCCCGTCGCGGTCGATCACGGCGGCGAGCGACGTGCCCTCGGCCAGGTCCATCGCCATGTACAGCAGGCCCTCGGGGGTCTCGCCGACGTCGACCACGCCGATCACGTTGGGGTGGCGCAGCCGGCTCGTCGCCTCGGCCTCGTTGGCGAACCGCGTCCGCACCTTGGCGTCGTAGGCGAGGTCGCCGAACGGGACCTTGAGCGCGTAGCGGCGCGACATCCGGACGTGGCGCGCGCGGTAGACGCGACCGAGGCCGCCCTCGCCGATCAGCGACTCGACGTGGTAGCGGTCGGCGAGGACGGTGTCGACGAGCGGGTCGCGCGTCAGCGCGTGCAGCGGCGAGCCGTCGCGCGGGCAGCGCGGGAAGCCGCCGCGGAACACCGCCTTGCACTGCGGGCACGCGGTCCTCGGATCGAGCGCGACCTCGACCGACACGTCAGAACCGTCCGCCGAGCCCCAGCGTCGCGCCGCCCGCGGTCGCGCCGACGGCGGGGGTCACCGTCGGCGCCTCGTCCTCGCCCGAGAGGAGGTAGAGCACGAGCGTCGTCGCCGACGCCGCGACCGCGACGCCGAGCGTGAGGTCGGCGAACAGCGCGCGGCGGTCGACCGCGTCGAGCTCGTCGTCGGTGCACGTGCCCTCGCGCTCGCACGCCTTGTACATCGAGCGGGTCGACAGCCCGAGCGCCGCGGCGCCGACGGTGGCGGCGATCGCGACGCCGCCGGTGAGCTTCGCCGTCCGGGTCAGGCGCCGCCGCGTCCCGCCCGGGACGATCACGACGTCCCGCCCGCCGCCGTCGCCCCCGGCGACGACGATCGCCTGGTCGCGGACGCGCGCGTCGGGCAGGTACCGCGGCGCCATCGCGCCGAACACCGACACGGCGCGCGCCTCGGTCGCGATCTCGGCGCGCGGCCGCGACGCGCTCGCGCCGGTCGCGGCGTCGACCCACGTCGCGTCGACCTGGGTGTGGTCGCCGACCTGGACGATCGCCAGGAACAGCAGCTGGTCGGCCTCCAGCCGCGTCGCGATCGTCGCGATGCACGCGGCGTCGCCGACGCACTCGTCGGGTAGCCCCTCCGGCGGCAGGCGGCGCGTGACGTCGGCGCCGCCGAGCGCGTCGACCTCGAGCTCGCGGTTGAGCGCGTCCGCCAGCGCCGCGGCCAGCGCGTCGGCCCGGCCCGCCGGGAGGTTGACCGCGAGCTCGACGACGATCACGACGCGCGGCACCGCCGCGGGCGCCGTGGCGGGGACGTCGGCGCGGGCGCGCGGCGCGGCGCCGAGCGCGCACGCGACCGCCACCGCGACCCCGACGAGGGAGGTCCATCTCATGGACGCATCGTAGCGCGCTCCCTCATCCGCGCAGGGTGATCGACGCCCGGACGCGGGTGAGGTCGGCGCGAGGCGAGTGGGATGGGTGCGCGCGTGTGCGTGGCGCGCCCGTCGCCCTCCATCGCGTCAGGCGTCGGCGAGCGCCGCGCTGACGCGGTAGCCGACGCCGTGGCGCGACTCGATCAGGTCGGCGACGCCCGCCTGCTGCAGCTTGCGCCGGACGCGCCGCACCAGCTCGCGCACGTTCTCGCTGTCGGCCTCGTGGGAGCGGAACTCGAGCCGCTCGGCGAGCTCCTGCCACGGCACGAACGACAGCTCGGGATCGCTCGCGGCGCGGCGGGCCTCGGTCAGGATCTGGAGGAGGCGGAACTCGAGCTTGCCGAGGTCGACCGCGGCGGCGTCGACGCGGACGACGCCGCCCTCGATCCGCTGCGCGAGCTCGACCTTCAGCCCGGCCGAGGTCTCGAGCCGTGCGGTGAAGATGAGCTGGTCGCGGCGGGTCGGCGTCGTGCGGCCCGGGCCCTCGGGGCGCGCGCCGGCGGCGAGCGGCTGGTCGATGAAGTAGACGGCGACCTCGCCGAACCGCAGCCGCGCGCCGGCGGCGATCGTCGCGGAGGTGACGCGGCGCCCGTCGAGGAACGTGCCGTTGCGGCTGTCGTGATCGGTCACGGTCCACGCGCCGCCGGCACGGCGGAGCGTCGCGTGGTGCGACGACACCGACGAGTGCAGCACGCCGAGCGCGCACGCCGCGGGATCGCGCCCGAGCGTCGTCGTCTCGGCGACGGCGTGCGCCGTGCCCCACGGATCGACCAGCGCCGCGACCTGGGGCGCCGGCGCGCCGACGAACTGCTCGGCCGTGAGGCTCTCCACCCCGATGGACTTGGCGTGCGAATCGCACAGATAGCCCCGGGTGGCGACAAAGGTGCAGAGAACACAGCGCGCCATTCCGTCAACGAGCGTGCCGTGATTGCCTGTCGAACACCAGCGTGCGGGGGGCGCATCGCACGAGGCCCCACGTTCAGCCTGGCCGGGCGAGGGAGGTCCGCGTGAGCCGCTCCCGCGATGCATGGTGGCCCGTATAATCGGCCGCGATGCTCCGTCTGGCCCTGGGCGCGGCGTGCCTCGCTGGCTCCGCGTGCGTGATCGTCTACGACGCCGACGACCTGCGGAAGCGCGACGCGGCGCCAGCGGACGCGGTCCCGATCGACGCGCTCCCGATCGACGCCAACCCGGGCGCGCTGGCCGTGACGGACGTGACGCCGTCGACCCTGCTCGAGGGCGTCGGCGCCGACGGCGGCCGCCCGGCGGTGCTGCTGGTCGAGGGCGACAGCCTCGTCGACGGCCAGCTCGTCGTCACCGCGGCGTTCACCGACGGCGCGATGGAGGCGCTCCCGGTCGAGGTCTCCGCGGCGTCGACCGACAGCACGCGCGCGGCGCTCGCGCTCGCGATCCCGGTCGACCCGACGCTCGCCGCGGGCGCCTCGCGCACGCTACGGCTGACGTTCCGCCAGCCCGGCGCCGCCGACGTCACGCACGACCTGACGGTGAGCGGGCTCGACGAGCTGACGCTGACGGCGGGCACCGTCGCGGTCACGTCGCTGGCGCCGCGCTACGCCCGCGTCACCGTCGAGGGCGACGTGCACTTCACCGGCGCGACGCCCGCGGTGGTGGTGGCGACGGGCGGGATCACGCTCGGCGCGCGCCTCGACGCCGACGCGATCACGACGACGCCGGGCCCGCACGGCTGCGCCGGCGGGCTCGCCAACAGCGCGGGCGCGTGCGGCGTCGCGCCGAGCAACGGCGGCGGCATGCAGGGGTTCGACGCGGCCGGCCTGGCGATCGGCACGCCGGGCGACGGCGGCGGCGGCGGCGGGTTCGGCGAGAACGGCACCGTCGGCGCCGGGACGATGGGCGGCGCGCCGGGCGTCGAGACCGGCAACGACATGCTCGTCCCGATCGTCACGCCGGGCGCCAACCCCGGCAACCGCGGCAACGGCGGCGGCGGCGGCGGCAACCCGAGCGCGCTCGGCGGCGGCGCGGCGGGCCCTGGCGGGGCGGGCGGCGGCGTGCTCGTCGTCGCGGCGGGCGGCGTGCTGACGGTGGCGGACGGCGCGCTCCGCGCCGCGGGCGGGGCGGGCGGCGGCGTGGGCGGCGGCGGCGGCGGTGGCTCGGGCGGTGCGATCCTGGTGCGGGCGTTCGGCGGCGTCGTCGGCGCGCCGGGCGCGTGGATCGCCGCGCCGGGCGGCGGCGGCGGCAACGCCGCGAACGACGGCGGCAACGGCGGCGCGGGCCGGATCCGGATCGACGCGCCGGGCGCGCTCGACGCGCCGAGCGTCACGCCCGTCGCCAAGCGCGGCCCCGCGTGGGCGATCGACACGCCGCTGATCGTGCGCGAGCCGACGCCGACGCTCACGCTGTTTGGCGAGCCGGGGAAGACGCACGGCGTTCGCGTCGACGGCGCCGCGGTCACGGACGTCCAGATCGGGTTCGACGGTCAGCGCGAGGTCGAGGTGTCGCTCGCCCCGGGCGCGAACACGGTGTGCGCGCTGTGGACCGTCAACGCCACGGAGATCGTCGCGCCCGACGAGGCGCGGAGCTGCGTCGACGTGGTCTATCTGCCGTAGCGGCAATGCTGGTCAGACAGGGCAAGACGTGTCAGTTCCGCTCGCCCCGAGCCAGCGGACGGCGCGAAGCGACGGGCGGCGGCTCCTGACGAACAGGCGTCCAAGCCCGCAGGATCGCCAAGTTCCTTTGGCTGCGCAGAAGGCGTCGACGACGAGGAAGGCGCGCGCGACGACGGCGACAGTCGTGGCTCGCGTCGCCGCACACCGTCGAGGCCCCAGGTGCGCGGGCGTTCGGCGCTGCGAGCGCCAGCCCGACGAGCCCACTGCGGACGCGCGAGACGGAGGCGGCGTGGCGGTGCCAGGCGCCGTGGCGTGGCGCGCC
>WYBA01000388.1 GCA_011526095.1 Myxococcales bacterium
CGGCCCGAGGGCCGGCGGCCCGCGGTCTCCCGACCGCCCGCCCCCAGGATCTGGTTCAGTCCGGCGCCAGCGTCAGCTTCCTCAGGTCGAGCCACCCGTCCCACACGACGACACCCTGCACCCGCCGATGCACCAGCCCCTGCGGCGCGGGCGCGACCAGCGCGGCCATCGGGGCGAGGTCGGCGACGGCCGCGGCGAGTTCGCCCGCGAGCGGGACGCGCGCGGCGGGCTCCCAGACCTCGGACAGGGCGCGCAGCGCGGCGTCGACGGCGGGCGAGCTGCACTTGCCGAGGTTGCTCGCGCCGTCGGAGGCGAGGAACGCGGACAGGTCGGTGTCGACCGGCTGCGCCAGCTCGACGAACGCCAGATCGAACTCGCCGGCGCGCAGCCGGTTCATGACGACCGCCTCGCTGCCGGCGCGGACGTCGAGCCCGACGCCGGCGCGGCGCAGGGCGTCGAGCAGCTCGCCGCGCTCGGGGTCGCGGACGCGGCCGCCGTGGTGGCCGCCGGCGGTGGGCCGCTCGATCACCAGGACGTCGAGCCGCAGCCGCTGCCCGTCCTTCTCGCGCACCCCGTCGCCGTCGGCGTCGCGCCAGCCGGCGGCGTCGAGCAGCGCGGCGGCGGCGACCGGGTCGAGCTCGGGCGCCGGCGGGGTCGGGCCGTCGCCCGGGCCGCCCGGCCACACCGGCCCGGCCGCCGGCCGCGCCAGCCCGTCGTAGGCGTCGCGCGCCAGCTTCTTGCGATCGACCAGCAGCCCGATCGCCTGGCGGACGCGCGGATCGTCGAGCGGCGGGGTGGTGCAGTCGAACGCGAGGTAGCGCAGCCGCGGCGGCCGCAGCTCCAGCGCGGTGAAGCTCGCCGCGATGCCCGGCGCCGACGCCTGCTCCGGCCAGTGCGCCGGCACCAGCGCCGGCACCAGGTCGAAGATCCCGCGCTTGGCGTCGGTCAGCGCGCGCGCCGCGTCGGGCTGGTAGGCGAACTCGAGGTCGTCGATCGCCGGCGCCGCGCCCCAGTAGCCGCCGAACCGCGTCAGGTGGACGACCCCGTTCTTCCACGACGCGAGCTGCCACGGCCCGGTCCCGACGATCCGGCCGCCGGCGTTCAGGCCCTCGCCGTGGACGTGGTAGGGCAGGATCGGGATCTCGGCGAGCGCGCGCAGCACCCAGCCGCTCGGCCGCTTGAGCACCAGCCGCACCTCGCGCGGCGTGATCAGCTCGACCGCGAAGATGTCGTCGAGCCACGGCCGCAGGTGGTCGACGTCCTTGCCCGGCGAGCGGATCGCGTCGAGCGTGAACTGGACGTCGACCGAGGTCATCGCGCGCCCGTCGTGGAACTTCACGCCGGGCTCGAGCTCGAACCGGATCTCGCGGCCGCCCGGCATCACCCGCCACGACCGCGCCAGCCCCGGGCTGTAGTGCCCCGGTCCCGCCCCGGCCCCGCCCTCCGGCGGCTCGTAGCGGATCAGCGTCTCGTAGACCGTGCCCATCGTGATCCGCCGGGTCCACACGCTCGGCGTGGTCAGCGGGTTGAGCCCGCGCGGCTCGGCGTCGACGTGGACGCGCAGGGTGTGTGACCGGCCGGCCAGGATGTCGGCGGCCTGGCCGTCGTCGCCGGAGGTCAGCGCCGGCGACCGCGGCTCGGCGGCGGCGAGCTGCGCCGGGTCCGCCTCGTGGCGCCACGGCTTGCCGCGCGGCCCGGCGCAGTCGCAGCCCGCGGGCAGCAGCGCGGTCAGCGCCCAGAGGACGAGACCCGACCACGCACCTTGAGGGGTGCGGATCGTCATGTTATGACGGCCCCCATGACGATGCTCGTGAGGGGCGCCACCGTCCTGCTGAGTGCCACGCTGTTCGTCGGCGCGACGGCGTGCGACAAGGACCAGTTCAAGGGCGCCAAGGCCGAGGTCGGCCGCGAGAAGGTGTCGGTGACGTTGCCGGCGCCGCCCAAGTTCGACCTGCCGCCCGTCGGCGCTGACGGCTCGCACTCGGTGAAGGAGATGCGCGTCAAGGGGCGCAAGTATCTCGACACCGAAGTGACGGTCAAGGGCGTCGTCACCTGGATCTACGACTGCGCCACGGCGATCCGCACCGCCGACGACACCGACGAGTCGGTGAAGAAGAAGATCGAGGAGGACCCGACGCAGTGCCGCCGGCCGCAGTTCGCGATCGCGGACGCGGCGGGCGCCACGCTCGACCGCTCGGTGAAGGTCGTCGAGGTGCCGCGGTACCCGACGGCGCTCGAGAAGAAGATCCTCAAGGAAGAGATCAAGGACGTCACGCTGTGGCCGCCCGTGCCGCCGCTGGCGGTCGGCGACGAGGTCATCGTCACCGGCGACTGGAAGCAGCGCGCGCCGCACGGCGACGCCTCGGCCGACGGCCTGCTCGTCTACAAGAAGCTCAACAACGTGACCCAGAGCTGGACCACGGACACCGCGCTGGCCGAGCTCGAGACGAAGAAGCGCTGAGCGCCGGGGTGCGCCGCGGCCGCCGCAAGGCGCGCGCACGGCCCCGACGACGCCGACGAGCGCGGGGTGACCCGCGCTCGTCGGCGTTTAGGGAAGCTCCAGCCGTCGGGCCGAAACGGCGACGAGCGCGGGGTGACCCGCGCTCGTCAGCGTCTCGGCAACTCGGTCCGCGGGAGAAGGACGCTACTCCTTCTTCTCCTCGGGCGCGGCCTCGCCGCCGCCCTCCTGGACCTTCGCGATGCACTCCTGCATCTGCTCGAACACCTTCTTGAACTTCTCGACCTGGCTGTCGGAGCCCTTGGTCTCCTTGTGCTTCTTGCCCAGCTCGAGGAAGTCGTTCATGACCTTGTCGGTGCACTCGGTCGTCTTGCACTCGCAGGCGCGCTTCTTCAGCGCCTCGAGGTCCTTGATCGCCTCGTCGGCCTTGCCGCACGCGGCGAGCCCACCGAGGGCAAGGAAGCCAGCCAGCGCACCACCCATCATCAGTTTCTTGAGCATAGCGATCGGTCTCCTCCGTTCGAGAACGTCCGCTGGTGAAGGGTTGACGCACGGGGAGCTTTCCCGCCCGGCGAGTTGGATTCCCCGATCCAGGGACTGACCCATCGACGGTACGCCAGCGGCTGGCGCGAGTCGAGAGGGTCCCGCGCAGATCCAGAACGGCCGTCCTCGGCGCGGCGACGCCTGTCACATCGACGCGGCGTCAGTCTCGCGGCTCGCGGCCGCCCTCGACCGGCGCCTCGGCCTCGGCCTCGGCCGGCGCGGCCGGCGCGACGACGGGCGCGCGCCGCGTCCCCGCGGCGGCGGCGTCGGGCATCACCGCCGCCATCGCGTCGGTGACCGGCACCAGCGCGTCGTCCTCGTGCCCGAAGAACTCGCTCTTCTCGTAGCGGCGGACGGTGTGGCGCAGCAGCACCGCGATCGTCGCCGCCAGCGGCACCGCGAGCAGCACCCCGACGAACCCGAGCAGCTTGCCGCCGGCGACGACCGCGAACAGCGCCGCCGACTCCGACAGCCCGACCTTGTGGCCGACGATCTTCGGCGTCAGCACCATCGCCTCGAGCAGGTGGAGCACGACGATCACGACGACGACGCCGATCACCGGGTTGGCGCCCTGCCAGTCGAGCAGCGTCACGCCGATCGCGATGATCGCGCCGACGAACGTGCCGACGAACGGGATCACCGTCAGCGCGCCGACGAGCAGCCCGATCGGGATCGCGAGGTGGATGTCGACGATCGAGAACGCGATCGCGTAGAGCACGGCGAGCAGCGACGTCACGATCGCCTGGCCGCGCACCCAGCCCGAGACGACGCCGTCGATCTCGCCGAGGATCCCGAGCACCTGGCCGCGCCGGCGCGGCGGGATGACCTTGCGGATCCGCTCGGTGATGTGCGGCCAGTCGAGCAGGAAGTAGTAGGCGAACACCGGGACCAGCAGCATCTCCGCGAGGAACGCCAGCAGCGAGAACGCCCCGCCGACGGCGGCGCCGACGAGCTGCTCGGCCGGGCCCGCCAGCTTCTCGAGCATGCCCTTGGCCTCCTCGCTCTTGAGCCACGCCTCCCAGTCATCGGGGAGCTCGAACCCGGCGTTGGCGGCGAGCCAGTGCGCCGCGTTGTCGACCATCTCGGGCAGATCGCGCGCGAAGTGCTCGACCTCGCCGATCAGCCGCGGCACCGCGAGGATGCCGATCAGCGTGAGCGTGCCGAGGAACCCGACCAGCAGGATCGTCGCGCCGACCGCGCGCGACACGCCGCGCGCGACCATCCGCTCGAGCACCGGGTCGAGCAGGTAGGCGATGCCGAGCGCGGCGAGGATCGGCCCCAGGACGTGGGCGAGCGTGCCCAGGATGTTCCACGCGACGACGACGAACACCGCGTAGAGCAGCCAGCGGATCATCGTGAGGATCTGCTGCTCCTCGGGCGGGCGGCGCCCGGGCGACGACGGCGACGACGACGGCGACGGGGACGGCGTGCTCACGCCGCGATAGGAGCACTACGGCAGACGAGGCGCCAGATCGACGACGATCGACTTGCGCTCGCGCGCCGCGAGCGTGAGCTCCGCGTACCACGAGAAGTGATCGTCGTGGCGCAGCTCGAACCGGTGGACGCCCGGCTCGACCGCGACGCCGCCGCGGTACTCGCCGACCGGGCCGACGTAGCGACCATCGACGAACAGCCCGGCGTCGGGGACGTCGGCGGTCACCTTGACCACCGCGTCGTCGGCGTCCGGCCCGAGCGACGGCCCCCGGGGCCCCGGGCACCCGCCGGCCGCGACGCTGGCGCCCGCGACGACGACCAGCGCGACCGCGGCCGCGCGGGCGCGGACGGTCACGGCGACCTCGCGACGACGACGACCTCGCCGTCGACGACCTTGGCCGAGACCGCCAGATCCGCCGCGGCGCGCAGGATCGCCGCGACCCGGTCGGCGCGCGGGCCGACGACCCCGAGGACGACGCCGCCGGCGCCGACCCGCCGCAGCCGCGCCGCGGTCACGCCCTGCGCGTCGGCCAGGTGCGCGCGGACGCGCGCCGCGACGTCGCGCCCGCCGCCGGCGGCGATCCGCACGACGACCTCGCCGTCGGCGGCGGCGAGCGCCGGCTCGACGACGCGGGCCTCGCGGACGATCGGCACGGCGCGCGCGAGCGCGTCGAGCATCGCCCACCGCGCCACGTCGTCGCCCAGCGCCGCGGCGCCGCTGCCCGCGGGGGCGCGCGCGCCGCGCGCCGCGTCGTCGTCGCCGACGACGAGGGCCGAGACTAGATCGAGCACGCGGACCCGCGCGCGCGCGAGCAAGCCGAGCTCGCGCGTGCCGCGCACCGGGCCGATCGCGCCCACCG
>WYBA01000045.1 GCA_011526095.1 Myxococcales bacterium
GCGCCCGCGGCGCCCGCGCCCGCGCCCGCGGGAGGCGCCGCCGCGGCGCCGAAGTCCGACGAGGGCGGCGGCGCCGGTGGCGACGACGCCGCGGCCCGGTTCTCGCTGCTGGAGCTCGACTGATGTCGGCGGTCGCGCGGCGGTACCACGAGCGCGGCCTCAAGGCGCTCGACAACGGCGACGTCGAGGGCGCGCTCGAGGCGCTGCGCGGCGCGGTCGAGCTGTCGCCCGGGTTCGGCAACGCGCGGATCGCCTACGCGATCGCGCTCGCGAAGTCTGGCGACGCGCCGCGCGCGGCGTCGGTCCTGCGCGCGGGGATGTCGCGCGCGACCTCGCCGATCGCGACGGCGGCGCTGTGGGCGACGCTCGGCGACGTGCTCACGCTCGGCGGCGACTTCTTCGGCGCCGAGGAGGCGTTCCAGCAGGCGGGCGCCGTGCCGGGGTTCGAGGTGCGCGCCGCCTCGGGGCTGGCGCGGGTCTACGCGCGCCTGCAGCGCCCCAGGGACATGGCGGCTCAGCTGACGATCGCGGCGCGGCGAAGCGCCGGCCGTGGATAGTCGACGGCGATGGCGGACCGCGAGACCTGGACCTCCACGAGCTCGCCCGAGCCGACGCTGGCGACCGGGCTCGACCTCGGCGTGCCGCGCGGACCGGTCGTCTACCTGCTCGTGCTCGAGGGCGACACCTCGACCGTGTTCCCGCTGCCGGTCGACGGCGAGGTCGTGATCGGCCGCGGCGACGGCGTCAGCCTGCGGCTGCGCGATCAGTCGATCAGCCGCGCCCACGCGCGCGTCACCTGCCGCGGCGGTCAGGCCGAGGTCGCCGACCTCGGCAGCCAGAACGGCACGCGGCTCAACGGCGACGCGCTGATCGGCACGCGCAAGCTGGTCAGCGGCGACGCGATCGCGATCGGCGCGATCACGATGGTGTTCCACTCGACCGCCAAGACGCGGGCGAGCCGGGCGCTGATCTCGCTCGAGGTGCTGCGCCAGCGGCTCGAGGAGGAGGTCGATCGCGCCACCCGCGGCGGCCGCTCGCTCGCGGTGATCGCGCTCGTCGCCGACGCGGCGAGGCGCCCCGGCGGCGTGCTCGACACCGTCGCGATCGTCCGGCTCGCCGACGGGCAGCTCCGCCGCGCCGACCTGATCGGCCAGGCCTCGGCCGAGCTGTTCTACGCGCTCCTGCCCGACGTCGACGCGGCGGGCGGCAAGACCGCCGCCGGGCACCTGGTGCGCGCGCTGTACCGCGACGCGCCGAACATCCGCGCCGGCGTCGCGGCGTGCCCGGCCGACGGCATCGACGTCGACGCGCTGCTCGCCGGCGCGCGCGCCGCGGCCGAGGACGCGGCCGCGGGCGAGGTCGCGCTGGCGTCGACGACGTACCGGACGCTGGATCTCGGCGGGCGCCAGGCGATCGTCGCCGACGCGGCGATGATGCGGACGTTCGCGCTGGTCGAGCGGCTGGCGAAGTCGGACCTGTCCGTGCTGGTGTGCGGCGAGACCGGCACCGGCAAGGACGTGATCGCCAGCGCCGTGCACCACGGCTCGGCGCGCGCCCGCGGCCCGATGGTCACGCTCAACTGCGCCGCGGTGCCGGAGTCGCTCGCCGAGAGCGAGCTGTTCGGCCACGAGCGCGGCGCGTTCTCCGGCGCGGTGACGGCGAAGCTCGGCATCCTCGAGGCCGGTCACGGCGGCACCGTGTTCCTCGACGAGATCGGCGAGCTGCCGCTGGCGATCCAGGCCAAGCTGCTGCGGGCGCTGGAGACGCGGCGGATCACCCGCGTCGGCGACGTCGCCAGCGTCGAGTCGGGATCGCCGAGCCGCGCCGCGGCCGCCGCGTCGGCGTGGGCGTCGGCGTCGGGCGTGTGGGTCTCGCCGTCGGTGTCGATCCGCGGCAGCACGACCGGCCGCGGCGTCGAGGCGCGCGCGCGGACCTCCGCCATCCCCGGCACGGCCTCGCCCTCGAACAGCTTGGCCAGGCCGAAGTCGAGCAGCTTGACCTCGCCGGTCTCGGCCAGCATCGCGTTGGCCGGCTTGATGTCGCGGTGGAGCACGCCACGGCGGTGCGCCGCCGCCAGCCCGCGGCACAGGCCGATCGCGATCGGCAACAGCTGCGCCATCGCGACCGGGCGGCGCAGCTTGTCGAGGCTCTGGCCGCGGACGAACTCGGACACCAGGTACGGCCGGCCGTCGAGCTCGCCGACGCGGTGGACGAGCACGACGTTGGGGTGCGACAGCCGCGCCGCGGCGCGCGCCTCGATCAGGAACCGCTGGCGCGCGACCTCGCTGCGGTGGACCGCGGCGATGAACTTCACCGCGACGGCGCGGTCGAGCAGGGTGTCGTGGGCGAGGAACACCTGGCCCATGCCGCCGCGCCCGAGCGCCTGGACGAGCCGGTACTCGTCGAACTGCTCGGGCGGGACCCAGGCGGACGTGGCGGCGCCCACTGCCGCCATCAAACCACGCGCGGCGTCGCGCCGACAAGGCGCGCCGCGGCGTCAGTACGCGGCGTAGCCGGGGTGGCCGTACGGCATCGGCGCCGCCCACATCGTGTCGGCGAACGCCTGGACGAGGATCACCGTGATGTTGTCCGTCCCGCCGTTGTTGTTGGCGGCGCGGATCAGGTTCTCGGCGAGGACCTCGAGCGGCTCGCCGCTGGCCATCATCTGGTGGATCATCCAGTCGTCGACGAGGTCCGACAGGCCGTCGCAGCACAAGAGGTACAGATCGCCGTGCTCGATCTGGATCTGGTTGTGCTCGATCTCGACCGCCGCATCGAGCCCGACCGCCCGGATGATCACGTTCGACGTCGCCGGGCCGAGCTGGCCGACGAGGTCGGGGCGGTCCTCGTAGAGGTTCTTGAGCGAGTGGTCGCGCGTGAGCTGGTGGAACTGCCCGGCGCGCAGCAGGTACGCGCGCGAGTCGCCGCAGTGGCAGATGTGGAAGATGCCCTCCTCGGCGCGCAG
Source organism: Myxococcales bacterium (assembly GCA_011526095.1). GTDB lineage: Bacteria > Myxococcota_A > Polyangia > Haliangiales > Haliangiaceae > WYBA01. The sequence goes on from WYBA01000045.1 coordinate 2,966, forward strand.
CCCGACCGCGGTCGTGCCCATGCCATGGCACGCCGGGTCCATCTGGGCGCGCTGGAACACCGCCGCGTTCGACGCCTTCATCGCCGCGACCATCGGGTCCTGCCCGGGCGCGGGCGCGGGATCGCCGGTCTTGAGCGCGTGGATGATGGTCCGGATCGCGACGTCGGACGCGACCTGCCCCGAGGCGTGGCCACCCATGCCGTCGCACACGACGTACACGCCGAGGAAGTCGTCGTAGTACATCGCGTCCTCGTTCTGCGTGCGCTGCGCGCCGACGTCGGTGCGCCCGACCGCGCGCAGCGCGAACCGCTCGACCGGGACGTAGCGGGGCTCGGTCATGCCGTCCATCCCGTTCGGCTGGGTCATCGTCGGTGCGCTCCGGGTGGCTTCGCCGGCGAGGTCCCCGGCTCCTGTGCTACGGCGGCGGCCTCGGCCACCTTCCTCGCCAGCTCCGCCTCCAGCTCCGCCTCGCGGCGCTTGCCGCGCGGGCTCTTGGCGTCCGCCCACGGCAGCGCCATCAGGCTCCGCCGGTCGCGGTAGGCCTCGGTGATCTTGTGGGTCGCCGGCGCGAAGTCCGGGCTGATCGTGTCGATCTCGTAGCGCGTGGTCAGGACCTCGCGCACCGCGCGGGCGCCGACGTCGAGGCTGCCGGCGTCCTCGAGGTCGCCGAACGCCGGCTCGTGGCTGATGTAGAACTCGGTCACCGGGCGGTGCAGGTCGCGCAGGAACGCCTGCGGCGTGTTGACCCTGAGGTCGTCGTCGATCGCGTCGCCGCGCTCGTACTGCCGCCACTGGTCCGGGTCGGACGGGTCGGGCGGGGCCGGGATCGCGGCCTCGTCCATCGTCAGGATCGACGGGCGCTCGTCGACGCCGGGCAGCGGCGGCGGCAGGTGCGTGGGGTCGTAGTGAGCGTGGCGATAGAGGCGCTCGAGCAGCGCGGGATCCACCTGCGCGGTGACCGCGGCGCGGCGCGCCTTGATCGCGGCGAGCTCGGGGTCGTCGTCGTCGCGCGCGCCGCGGCCGCCGGGCTGCGCGGGCGTGCCGGCGGCGAGCTCGGCCAGGTGCGCGAAGCTCGGGCGCTCGAACCACGCGGCGAGCGCGCCGTCGTCGAGCTCGGTCACCGCGCCGGCGTCGTCGCCGGCCCCGGTGTCGGCCTCGGCGCGCGCGCGCAGCAGATCGCGGACCCGCGGTTCGTCGCCGTCGTGAGGAGGCGGAGGAGGGGCCATCGTCGTGCGCGCGATCAGAGCTGGAGCATCACCACGTAGCCGAGGACGCCGACCCCGATCCCGACGAGCATCGAGATGATCCAGAACGCGGTCGACGCGCCGCCGGCCGCCACGGCGCCGTCGGCGCCGACGGCGGGCAGCGGGCCCTTCGCGGCGACCGAGACGATGCCCTCGCTCGGCTGGATCATCATGGTCTTGGCGACGCCGCCGCCCATCGCGGGCGGTGGCCCGCCCATCCCCGGGCCGGGCGGCATGCCGGGCGGCGGCCCGCCCATCCCTGGGCCTGGGCCGGGCGCGCCCATCGGCGGTCCCATCATCGGCGGCGCCATGCCGGCAATCATCGTCTTCTGCGCGGCACCAGCGGTCTGGTACGGCATCGCCGGCGGCGGCGCGCCCATGCCGGGCGGCATGCCGGGCGGTGGCCCGCCCATCCCTGGGCCGGGCGGCGGACCGCCCGCGGGCGGACCCATCATCGGCGGGGCCATGCCGGCGATCATCGTCTTCTGCGCGGCGCCGGCGGTCTGGTACGGCGGTGGCGCGCCCATGCCGGGCGGCATGCCGCCCATCCCTGGGCCGGGCGGCATGCCGGGCGGCGGTCCGCCCGCCATGCCCTGCGGTGGATAGCCCGGGTACGCCGGCGGCGGTCCGCCCATCCCTGGGCCGGGCGGCATGCCCGGCGGCGGTCCCATCCCGGGCGGCATGCCGGGCGGCGGCCCGCCGCCCATCCCTGGGCCGGGCATCGTCGGCGGCGCGCCGGCGATCATCGTGCGCGGCGCGCCCGCGGCCCCGATGCTCGCCCCGCCCTGGAGCTGCGCGAACACGGCCTGGCAGTGCTGCATCATCTCGCCGGCGGACTGGTAGCGCTGCCCCGGCTCCTTGGCGAGCGCGCGCCGCACGATGTTCTGCACCTCCATCGGCGCGGTCTGCGGCAGCGGCGGCAGCTCGGCGCGCAGGTGCATCTGCAAGACGTTCATCGGGTTGTCGTCGTGGAACGGCACCCGCCCGGTCAGCATCTCGTACGCGAGGATGCCCAGCGCGTAGATGTCCGAGCGCGCGTCGAGCGGCAGCCCGCGGCCCTGCTCCGGCGACATGTACTGCGGCGTCCCGAACACCACGCCCGCCTGCGTGCGCATGCGGTCGTTCTCCTGCAGCAGCTTGGCGACGGAGAAGTCGAGCAGCTTCACGAAGTCGGGCGAGCCCGCCATGTTCAGCAGGAACACGTTGTCGGGCTTGATGTCGCGGTGGATGATCCCGATCGAGTGCGCCTCGGCGAGCGAGGCGCAGCACTGGATCAGGATCTTCAGCACGCGGTGCGGCGCCATCGGCGCCTGCTGCGTCAGCGCCTGGCGCAGCGTCAGCCCGTCGAGGAACTCCATCGACATGTACAGCCGACCGTCCTGGGTCTGGCCGAAGTCGATCATCCGGATCGTGTTGGGGTGCTGCAGGCGCGAGCACGCCTTCGCCTCGTTGTAGAAGCGCTGGACCCACGTCGGGTCCGACGCCATCTGGGCGTTCAGCATCTTGATCGCGATCATCCGGTCGATCGACGTCTGCCGCGCCTTGTAGACGACGCCCATCCCGCCCTCGCCGATGCGGGCCAGGATCTCGTAGCGGCCGTCGATGACGGTGCCGACGAGCGGATCGCCGGGCTGCTGCTGATACGGTGGGTGCACGGGGTGGGTTTCTCTCGGTACGTCAGGGCGGGGTGAGCTGGACCTTCTTGCCGTTCACGGTGTCGCGCGTGAGCTTGACCTTGCCCGAGCACTGGCGCTCGCGGACGGTGAGCACGACGAACGAGCCGTTGGGCAGCTCGCGGCCGTTGCTGTCGAGGACGACGCCCTTCCACCCGCGCTCGACGCCGTCCTTCTTGCCCTTGTCGATCACGATCGTCGTCTGATCGCCCTCGATCTGGACGTTGATGATGCGGCCGTCGGTCGGCTTCGCCGGCGGCGGCTTGACGCCCTTGCACTTGGGGTTCTTCGGATCGATCGCCATCGGATCGCAGTCCGGGAACATCGCCAGGCAGTTGGGGTTGTTCGGGTCGGGCGGGTTGCCGCACGGCGGGTAGACGCCGGAGCAGTTGGGGTTGGCCGGATCGGGCTTGGCCGGATCGCACGGCGGGTTCACGCCCTTGCACTCCGGGTTGTTCTTGTCGATCGCGTTGGGGTCGCACGGCGGCGGCACCGCGGCGAGCTTGGGCGGGTCCGGCACGTCGAGCTTGCTCGGGTCGAACACCTCGACGACGGCGATCGGGGTCTCGGCGAACTCGACGGCGAGCTTGTACTTGCCGGCGTCGCCGCGGTTCGATGCGTAGACCTCGACGTACAGCTTCCCCTTGACGTTCTCGAGCGTCATCTTCTTGGTGCCCTTGGCCTTCTTCTGGCGCTTGGGCTTGGCCCCGTCGAGCTTGCGGCCCCACTCGTTCCATACGTCGAACGACAGATCGAGGCCGGGGCGCGGCGCGACCCACGACAGCTTGAGCTTCACCGTGCCGGCCTTGCCCTCGGGCAGCTCGATCAGCTTCCAGTCGACGCGATCGCCGCCGGGGTAGGTGACGATGCCCTTGGCCTCGCCCTCGGCGGACACCTCGCCGGCGGGGCCCGGCGTGCCGGGCGTGAGCTCGACCGGCTTGGCGCCCTTGTACTTGCCGTCCTCGCCCGTCGCCTTGTCCTGCGGGACGTTCTTCGGACAGGCGGCGAGCGCGAGCACCGCCGTGATCGCGGTGAAGAGCAGAGCGGGGCGCAGCAGCCGCGCGTCCAGCGAATTCCCCAGCATGCCGCGATGTTATGTGAGCGGTTCGCGGCCCTGCAAGCGCCGCGGGCGGGTTCGGCGGTCGGATGTGCGCGCGGCGTCGTCAGGGGGCGCGCAGGATGACCCGCCGGCCCTCGACGGTGTCGCGCTTGAGCTTGACGGTGCCGGTCACCTGGCGCGTGCGGGTGGTCTTGACGACGAAGTCGCCGCCCTTGATCGGCCGGCCGCGGTCGTCGAGGATCTGGCCGGTCCAGCCGCGCTCGACGGGGTGGTTCTCCCCCACGTCGATCGTGATGTGGGTCAGCTCGCCGCTGATCTGGACGTCCATGATCTTGCCCGCGTGCTCGACGACCGGCGGGGCCTCGGGCTCAGACTCGGGTTCCGGCGGCGGCTCGTTGCCCTTCTTGCACGCGGGCCACTGCGGGTCAGGCGGGTTCGGGCAGACCTCGGGGCAGTTCGGGTTGTCCCTGTGGAAGTTGTTCGCATCGCACGGCGGCGGGTGCTTCTGACAGTCCGGGTTCGTCTTGTCGAAGTTCTGCGCCGTGCACGCCTCGGGGATCGCCGCCAGCTTCGGCGGGTCGGGCACGTCGAGCCGGGTCGGGTCGAACACCTCGACGACGACGATCGGCTGCTCGGCGAACGCGACCTCGAGCTCGTACTTGCCCGCGTCGCCGCGGCCCGACGCGTAGACCTCGACGTAGACCTTGCCGCGCGCGTCGGCGATCGTCACCGACTTCTTGCCGCGGTCCCGCCGTTGGCGCCTCGGCCCGGCGCTGTCGAGCCGGGTGCCCCACTCGTTGTAGACGTCGAGCGACAGGTCGAGCCCCGGGCGCGGCGCGCGCCACGCGAGCGCCAGCTCGAGCGTGCCGCGCTTGCCCTCGGGCAGCTCGATCAGCTTCCAGTCGACGCGGTCGCCGCCCGGGTACGTGACGATCCCGCGCGCCTCGCCGGTGAGGTGGACCTCGCCGGCGGGGCCGGTCGCGCCCGGCTCCAGCGCGACCGGCTTCGCGCCCTTGTAGCGGCCGTCCTCGCCGGTCGCCTTGTCCTGCGGCACGTTCTTCGGGCAGCCGGCGAGCGCGAGCGCGAGCGCCGCGACGAGCAGGGGCGGTGCGCACCGCGTTGCGATCGGAATCCCCACCATGCGGTGACGCTGACGCGTGGTGCGCGGCGACGCAACCGTCGCGGGCGGCAACGGTCGGCGAGCTCCGGAACGGTCAGGGCGGGCTGAGCACGGCGGTCGTCTTGATGACCGCCTGGGGGGACAGCCCGACGACCGTGCCCACGACCTGTCGCTTGCGCACGGTGTGGACGGTGAACGCGCCGCCGGCCACCGGCTGGCCGCTGGCATCGACGAGCTGCCCGCGCCAGCCCGTCTGCACGGGATGTCCCGCGTCGACGGCGACGATGAGCTCGGTGTTGTTGCCCGAGGACTGGGCGTTCACGATCTTGGCCTTGATCGGTTTCGGACGTGGCGCGGGCTGCGCCTGCTGCGGCGTCGGCGGGCTCGCGGCTGCAAAGGGCGCGGCGGCGCCGAGCGTGGCGAGCGCCACCGCCGCGGTCATCCAGCGTGCGCGGCGCGTCACTTGATGCTGACCTTGCCCGAGCGGTTGACCTCGTCGACGGTGGCGCCGACGACGGCCTTGCACGTGCGCGGGCCGCAGCCGGTCAGCGTGAACCCGCCGTTCTTGATGCCCGTGACCGAGCCCTTGCGCCCGTCGGACAGGCCGTGGTCGGTGCCGCGGTTGATCGTGATCTGCGTGCCGCCGCCCGCGACCGAGACGTTGATGATGTTGGCCGTGACCGGCCCCGACCCGCCCTTGGGCTCGTCGTCCTCGTCGTCGTCCTCCGCCTTGGTCTTGGTCTTCGTCTTGGTCTTCGTCTTGGTCTTCGTCTTGTCTTCCTTCGGCTCGGTCACCGGGGTGTCGTCGTGCAGCGGGACCATCGGCAACGGCGGCGCGAACGCGACCTGCGCGGGGAAGTCGGTCTCCTCTTCCTTGGCGACCGGCGTGAACCGCACGGCGAGCTCGTAGTCGGCGGCGTCGAGCCGGCCCTGGAGGTAGAGGTGGACGTAGTAGCGGCCGGGGGCGAGCGCGAGCAGCGAGCGCGCCTTGTCCTGCATCCCGGCGTCCTCGTCCTCGGCGTCGGCCTTGGTGATGACGTTGAACGCGCCGTCGAGGACCTCCATCGCGAGGTCGAGCTCGGACTCGTCGTCGTCGTCCGACTCCTCGCCCTCCGCGCCGCCCGCACCGGACACCTCGAGCTTGACCTCGAGATCACCGTCGGCGGGCAGGTCGATCGCGAACCACCGGGCGCGCTGGCGCTCGGCGTAGTCGAGGTCGCCCTCCGCCCGCGCCTCGTTCTTCTCGTCGAGCTTGAGCAGCTTGGGCTTCTTCCACGGCGCCTTGTTCTTGTAGCCGTTGTGCTCGGGGATCTTGGCGGCGCACCCCGCGCCGGCGCCGGCGGCGACGGCGGCGAGCAGCAGCGACAGGGTGACGCAGGTCAGGGCATGGCCGCGGAGCATGGGCGGGAAGATAACACCGTGCTAAAGGGCGCGCATGTCGAGGCTCTGGATCGCGCTGCTCGTGCTGGTCGCCGCTTGCAAGGGCGAGGTCGCGGGCGGCAAGGCCGACGGCGCCGCGGTGTTCGCCGAGGTGTGCGCGAGCTGCCACGGCGGCGGCGGGACGCCGTCGCCGTCGCTGGCGCAGCAGCTCGGGGTCAAGGACCTGCGCGCGCCGGAGTTCGCCGCGCGCGCCTCGCTCGAGCTGGTGCGCAACCAGGTCCGCAACGGCTCGGCCAACAAGGTCATGCCGTCGTTCGGCGGCACGCTGACGGACCCGCAGATCGACGCGGTCGCGGCCTACGTGCTGTCGCTGTCGGGCGCCGGCCCGGCGCCGGCGCCCGCGCCGGCGGCGCCCTGAGCCGCGGCGAGCTCGGCCTGCACCGCGGCGTCGGGCTCGGTGTCGGCCGCGGCGGCGAGCGCGGCGTCGGCCGCGGCGCGCGCCTCGGGGACGCGCGCGGCGATCGCGCCGAGCGCCCACGCGGCGTGGCCGCGGACCAGCGGCGAGACGTCGGCCAGGCGCGCGGCGATCGGCGCCACGGCGCGCGCGTCGCCGACGTTGCCGAGCGCGACGCACGCGTTGCGCAAGAGGTGCGCGCGATCGATCCGCCGCATCGCCGTGCGCCTGACGAACCGCCGCAGCTGGTTCGACGGCGCCGCGACCAGCGCGAGCAGATCCGGCGCGGCGTGGTCGGCGTCGCGCGCGCGCATCGCGGCGTCGACGGTCGCGCGCGCCGGGGCGGCGGCGTTGAACGGGCACGCCTGCTGGCACGCGTCGCAGCCGAACACCCACGGCCCGGTCGCGGCGCGCAGCGCGCGCGGCACCGGCCCGTCGGCCTCGATCGTCGTGTAGGACAGGCAGCGCCGCGCGTCGAGCACGAACGCGTCGTCGAACGCGCCGGTCGGGCACGCGTCGAGGCACGCGCGGCACGTCCCGCACCGGGTGCGCATCGGCGCGCTCGGCGCCGCGCCGTCAGCGTCCGCGTCGGCGGCCGCGGGGTCGCACGGCGCGAGCGCGACGTCGACGTCGAGCACCAGCTCGCCGAGCAGCACGTACGATCCGACCCCGGGGACGATCAGCAGCGTGTGCTTGCCGATGAACCCCAGGCCGCCGCGCTCGGCCAGCTCGCGCTCCATCACCGGCGCGGTGTCGACGCACGGCCGCGACGCGACGGGGCGCCCGGCGGCGGCGGCGACCTCGTCGGCGACGGCGATCAGCTTGTCGCGCAGCACCGCGTGGTAGTCGTCGCCGCGGGCGTAGCGGGCGATCGCGCCGCGGTTGGCGGCGGGCGCGGGTGCGCCGTCGCCGGGATCGTGCGCCATCGCCGCGACGACGACCGTGCGCGCGCCGCGCAGCAGCACGCCGAGATCGGCGCGCGCCGCGAGGTGCTCGGGGGTCGCCAGGTAGGCCATCTCGCCGTGGCGGCCGGCGGCGAGCCAGCCGCGGTACAGGTCGAAGCGCCGCGGCGGCTCGACCGGGATCGCCGCGACGCGGACCAGGCCCGCGCGCGCCGCGGCGGCGCGCACGACGCGCCCGAGCGCCGCGGCGTCCGCGGTCACGGCCCCCGGTCGTCGTCGGTGGCGGCCGCGGCGAGGTCGTCCCACGCCTCGGCCGAGCCCTCGCGGTCGTCGTCGGCGGGCACGCCGGCGAAGTAGACGTCGTCGTAGGCGACCGTGCAGTCGCGCTCGCGCGGCTGCGGGTACGCCACGCGCGCGCCGCGGTACGTCCGCACCGTCACCGTGTCCTCGCCGATCTCCTCGAGGTAGCTCGGGCCGATCGGCAGCTTGCCGCCGCCGCCGGGCGCGTCGATCACCAGGTGCGGCACGCCCATCCCGGTCATCCAGCCGCGCAGCTTGCCGTAGAGCTCGATCGCCGCCTCGACCGGGGTGCGCAGGTGATCGGTGCCGACGACCGTGTCGCCCTGGAACAGGTAGTACGGCTTGACCCGGGTCTTGAGCAGCTCGCGCATCAGCGCGCGCAGGCACCGCACCGACGAGTTGATCCCGCGCAGCAGCACCGCCTGGTTGCCGACGGGGATGCCGTGATCGACGAGCCGGACGCACGCCGCGCGCGCCTCGGGCGTCAGCTCGCGCGGGTGGTTGAAGTGGGTGTTGATGTACAGCGGGTGGTGCTTGCGCAGCATCGCGCACAGCTCGTCGTCGACCCGCATCGGGTTGACCACCGGCACGCGCGTGCCGATGCGGATGATCTCGAGGTGCGGGATCTCGCGCAGCCGGCTGAGCAGGTAGTCGAGCTTGGCCGTCGACAAGAGCAGCGGGTCGCCGCCGGAGATCAGCACGTCGCGGATCCGCTTGGTCCGGGCGAGGTAGTCGAGGCCGGCCTCGATCTCGGCCGACGTCGGCGGATCGTCGCCGCCGACCAGGCGCCGGCGGTTGCAGTGGCGGCAGTAGATCGCGCAGCGGTCGATCACCAGGAACAGCGCGCGGTCCGGGTACTTGTGGATCACGCACGGCGTCGGCTGGTGGCCCTCCTCGCCGAGCGGATCGCGCAGCTCCTCGGCGCGGACGTCGCCCTCGCGCGCGGCCGGCAGCGCCTGCATGCGGATCGGGCACGCCGGGTTCACCGGGTCCATCAGGCTGGCGTAGTAGGGCGTGACGCCGACGCGGAACAGGTGGGCCGACGCGGCGAGGCCGGCGCGCTCGGCGTCCGACAGCGTGATCACCGCGGCCAGCTCGTCGGCGGTGGTCAGCATGTTGCGCGCCTGCCACCGCCAGTCGTTCCACTCGCGCTCGGGCACGTCGGCCTTGCGGACGGAGCGGCGGGCCAGGGGCAGGGGCGGGGTCACGACGGCTAGGTACCGCTGGGGCCCGAGCGGCGCAAGCGCCACGCGCGCTCGAGCACCGGCGCCAGGCCCTCGGTCGTCGGCAGCGCCGCGAGCTCGGCGCGGTCGACCCACCGCGCGTCGGTGACGTCGTCGCCGGCGCGAGGGGGGCGGGGCGCGCCGGGCCCGGGCCCGGGGGCACTCAGCTCGGCGAGGTAGTCGAGGATGACGTAGTGCCATCCCTCGCCCATCCGCTCGATCACCTCGACCAGCGGGCCGCACGCGACGGCCAGGCCCGTCTCCTCGGCGACCTCGCGGACGACGGCGTCGGCGAGGCGCTCGCCCGGCTCGACCTTGCCGCCGGGCACGGTCCACAGCCCCACGCCCGGCGGGCGGCCGCGGCGGACGAGCAGCACGCGCCCGGCGTCGTCGTGGACGATCGCGCCGACCGCGACGCGTGGCACGGCGGCGGTCACGCGCGCCGGCCCGCCGCCGCCTTCTTGGCGCCGCCGCCGGCGCGGCGCGGCGCGGGCGCCTCGGCCGACGCGGGCAGCCCGGCCGACGGGCACACCGGCGCGAGCGTGCACGTCTCGCACGCCGGCGCGCGCGCGAAGCACACGCGGCGGCCGTGCCAGATCAGCCGGTGGGCGACGTCGCCCCAGCTCGCGCGCGGCAGGATCTCCATGAGGTCCTGCTCGATCTTCACCGGGTCGGTCTGCGTCGACAGGCCCAGGCGCTGCGCCAGCCGGGTGACGTGGGTGTCGACGACGACGCCCTCCTGCTTGCCGAAGCACGACGACAGCACGACGTTGGCGGTCTTGCGGGCAACCCCGGGCAGCGCGACGAGGTCCTCCATGCGGTCGGGGACCGCCCCGCCGTGGCGCTCGACCAGCGCGCGCGCCATCCCGATCAGGCTTCGCGCCTTCATCCGGTAGAACCCCGACTTGAAGATCATCGGCTCGAGCTCCGCCGGATCGGCGGCCGCCAGCGCGTGGGCGTCGGGGTACCGCGCGAACAGCGCCGGGGTCAGCGTGTTGATCATCTTGTCGGTCGACTGCGCCGCGAGGATCGTCGCGCACAGCAGCTCGAACGCGTTGCGGTGGTCGAGCTCGACGACCGCGTCCGGGTACTGCGCCGCGAGCAGCGCGGCCAGGCGCGCCGCGCGCGCGGTCGCGTCGCCGTGCACCGGGCGCCCCGGGCGCGCCGGCGCGGCCGGTGCCGCCGCCGGCGCCCGTGTGGTATGTCGAGGCAGAGTTCCCATGGTGACCCGGCGGCACGCTATCACGCTCGCGCTCGCGCTCGTCGCCCTGGTGGCGGCCGCGGCCGGGTGCCAGAACAAGCACGAGATCCGCACCGCGAAGCAGTCGGTCTACGACGCCGACTTCGCGGTCGTGTACAGCGAGGTGCTCGCGGCGACGAGCGAGCTGTACCCCAACCTCGACGACAACCCGACCGAGGGCGTGGTCTCGACCGCGTGGCACCAGGTGCGGTTCTCCACCGGCGCGGACGATCCGCGCAGCGTGCAGCAGCGCGACCGCGCGCTCGGCGTCGACCAGACCGGCGCGACCGGCAACCCGTTCGCCGGTCGCACCTCGACCGCCAACAAGCGGCTGTTCATCCGGTTCGACGTCTACATCACCGGCGGGCGGCCGTGGCGCGTGCGCGTCGTCGGCAAGGCGTCGGAGTGGGAGCCGGGCAACGCGGTGCCGTCGGAGCTGCGCGGCGCGGCGACGCCGCACTGGCTGCCCGGCCGGATCGACGGCCTCACCGTCGCGATCTACCGGCGCCTGAAGAAGTACGCCAAGCTGAGCGAGCAGCCGCTGCCGGAGATCGTCGAGGAGGCGCCGCCGGATCTGGCGCCCTACGGCCCGATCCCGGTGCCGGCGGCCGAGGTCGCCGCGGCGATCGTCAAGGCGGTGGAGACGCGCGACGTCGAGACGCTGCGCGCGCTGGTCGACGACGAGGTCGTGTGGAGCCTGGGGGCGCCGGGCAGCGCCGACGCTGCGCTCGCGATGTGGCAGGCGGCGCCCGAGACGCTGGCCGCGCTCGCGACGCAGCTCCGCGCCGGCTGCCGGGCCGAGAGCGACGTCAAGGTGAGCTGCCCGCCGGCGGCGACCGAGACGCCCGGCTACGTCGGCTGGCGCGCCACGCTCGAGGTGCGCGGCGACGCGTGGAAGCTGACGTCGTTCGTCGAGGGCGACTGAGCGCGCACGGGCGGTCGGGAGACCGCGAGCGGCCGGATCCCGCCACGTGCGGTCGGGAGGACCGCGCGCCGCCGGCCCGGGGCCTGCCGCTCGCGCGGGGCACCCCGCCGCTCGCGCGGGGGCGCCCCCGCCGGACGATCTACGGTCGGTCGGGAGACCGCGAGCCGCCGGCCCGGGGCCTGCCGCTCGCGCGGGGGCGCCCCCGCCGGCTCAGACAGTCCTCGCGGTGACGAGACCGCGAGCGCTGGGCACGCGCGGACGCCGACGCCGTCACGTGCTCGCACGAGCCCGCTGCGGAACTCGCCGGCGGAGGCCCCCCGACGCTCGCGTCACCCGGGCCGGCTGACGTGCAGCGGACGTGGACGTGGTCGTGAACGTGGTCGTGAACGTTGGCGGCGACGGGGGCGTTGACGGCGACGGGGCCGTTGACGGCGACGTGAACGTTGGCGGCGACGGGGGCGGCGTCCCGGCTCACGCCCGGTCGACGTCGATCCCGTACTTCTTCACGAGGCGGTGGATGTAGTTGCGGTCGATCCCGGCCTCGGCCGCGGCGCGCGAGATGTTGCCCTTGTGGCGCGCCAGCAGGTGGATCAGGTACTCGCGCTCGAAGCCCTCGATCAGGGCGGCCTTGGCCTCCTTGAACGGCAGCTCGAGCACGTCGGCGGGCGGCGTCATCCCGCCCGCCAGCGCCGCGGTCGCCGTGCCGGCGCGCGGCGCGTCGTCGCCGCCGCCGAGCTCGAGCTGCGAGGTGCCCAGCGACAGCGCGCGCTCGACGACGTTGCGCAGCTCGCGGACGTTGCCCGGCCAGTCGTGGTGGGCGAGCTGGTCGAGCAGCGCCGCCGACAGGTCGAACCCGGACCGGCCCATCTCCTCGGCGAAGTGACGGGCCAGCGCCGGCAGATCGGCGAGGCGCTCGCGCAGCGGCGGGATCTCGGCGCGCACGACCGCCAGCCGGTAGTACAGGTCCTCGCGGAACTGCCCGGCCTTGACCATCGCGCGCAGGTCGCGGTGGGTCGCCGCGACCACGCGGATGTCGACGTCGATCGGCGCGGTCTCGCCGACGCGCCGGACCTGGCGCTTGTCGAGCACGCGCAAGAGCTGCGGCTGCAGGTCGAGCGCGAGCTCGCCGATCTCGTCGAGGAACAGCGTGCCGCCCGACGCGACCTCGATCAGCCCGCGCTTGTCCGACGTCGCGCCGGTGTACGAGCCGCGGGCGTGGCCGAACAGCTCCGACGCGATCAGCTCGTGCGGGATCGAGCCGCAGTCGACGACGATGAACGGCCCGGCGGCGCGGCGCGAGCCCTGGTGGACCGCCTCGGCGATCGCCTCCTTGCCGGTGCCGGTCTCGCCCGCGAGCAGCACCGTCGCGTCGGTCGGCGCGACGCGCGCGAGCAGCGCGAACAGCCGCCGCATCGCGGGCACCGAGCCGATCACCCGGCCGTAGCGATCCCCAGGGTAGTCGTCGAGCGGGACCTCGTGCTCGTCGGGGGCGACCTCGACCTCGGTGTGCTTGCCCAGGCGCAGCCGCGCGGGCCCGGTCAGCACGACCTGGCCGAGCTTGGTGCCGCCGTGGCGCGTGCCGTTGGTGGTGTCGAGGTCCTTGACCAGGATGCCGTCCGACCGCACGCGCACCTCGAGGTGGTAGCGCGACACGGTGTTGTCGGTGAGCACGACGTCGTTGTCGGCGTGGGTGCCGACCATCGTCGTGCCCTCGTCGAGCAGGTGGTCGCGCCCGGCGTCGGGCCCGGCGACGACGCGCAGCCGGAAGCTGCGCTCGAGCAGCCGCCCCTCGGCGCCGGTGTACAGCGCGGTGTGGACGTGGGTACGGACGGTCATCGGCTGGTGCGCTTGTACCAGAGGCTCCCCACCAGCACGAGCACCAGCGCCGCCCACGACGCGCCGCCCCCGTCGCCGGGGCCGGATCGCCCGGCGCGGCAGCCGCCGTCGCCGCCGCCCCCGCCGCCCGCGTCGCCGCCGCCGCCCGGGCCCGCGTCGGCGCCGTCGGCCGCGTCGATCGTGGTCGCGGCGTCGGGCGGCGCGGCGTCGGGTGGCCCGGCGTCCGGCGTCTCGCCGGGGAACATCGCGATCGAGTTGTAGTTGACCATGCTCGGCAGCACCTGCTTGCACCGCGTCTCGCGGCGGTAGCCGGGCTTCTCGGCGACGACGCACGCCAGCCGCGGGGTCACGCCGGCGAAGTTGTAGAACCCGTCGGCGCCGGTGACGTCGGTGCGGCCATCGTCGAGCGTGATCGTGACGCCCTCGAGGTTCGGGCCCTCGAACACGTCGCCCTCGCGGACGAACCCGACGAGCTGGCCGGGATCGAGCATGCCGTAGCGCACGCCGAGGTGGTTGGCGACGGTGCGCTCGGCGCCGTCGGACGGCGACGACACGACGCCGCCCGCGGCGCCGACGACCAGCGTCGCCGCGCCGCCGCCGTCGAGCGCGAGCGCGTCGTGTGCGCCGCGCGCGTCGAGGAACGCCGCGAGCTCCGCGCACGTCATGCCGAGCGAGCCGGCCTGCCAGCCGTCGACGACGACCAGCCACAGCGTGTTGCCGTCGCCCGACACCGCGACCGCGGCGCGCGGCGCGCGGGCGCACGGCAGCGCGAGCTCGTCGTCGCAGTCGAACGACGCCACCGGCTGGCCGGCGCGGACCAGCAGCGGCCGGCCCGACACCACGCCCTGCGTGCCGGCGGGCAGATCGGCGGCCGCGACCACCTGCTCGGGCGGGGCGATCGCCGCCTGCGTGCGCTCGCCGACCCGCGCGAACCGCAGGAACCCCGACGCCGCGTCGTCCGCGGTGGTCGACCACGCCGCGCTGCCGCCCATCGCGAGCCCCGCGGGGACGAACCCGGCGATCGCGAACGCGTCGCCGTTGATCGCGACCTGGACGCCGGCGCCCGCCGCCCACTGCGACGTCCGCTGGCCGCGGTCGGCCTCGGCCGTCGCGAACAGCGTCAGCTCCTGCGACGACAGGTCGATCCGGGCGACGTGCAGGCGCGCGGGGATCGCCGCGTCGACCCAGGTCTCGCGGTGGACGCCGGGGTACGGGTCGCTCTCGTCCTGCAGCGCGGGCGCCGCGCGCGCCACGGTGGCGCCCACGCCCGCGAGCGCGCCGGCCAGGCCGACGCAGGCGAGCAGGGCAGGGACGCGCATGCCCCGACGATACTCCGGGCGGCGGCCCCGCCGGGAGCGCCAAGATGTCCTGTCATCTCGCGGCCGAACGCCGCGGTCACGGGCGGTCACGGGACGTCACGGGCGGCCACGGGCGGTCACGGGCGGCCACGGGTGATCAGGGCTCGGCCAGGTCGTCGTCGCGCAGCTTGTGCGTCTTGCCCGCGGCGACCCGCACCTCCGCCACCGCGCTGGCGCCGGCGGCGTTGCGCAGCGCGACCTTGCGCTTGCCGGCCTCGACCACGATCCGCGGGTGCGCCTCGCCGGCGACGACCAGCTTCCAGCCGGGCGGCGCCTCGACGATCCCCAGCTCGACGTCGACCGCCTGGTCGGCCGCGTCGACCGCCAGGGTGCGGACGATCCGGCCGGGGATCTTCGTCCCTTCGATCTTCAGCTCGTAGCGTCCCTTGGGCGCGCCGCACTCGGCCGGCAGCGCCTTCTTCTTGCAGCCGGGCAGCTCGTCGATCGTCGCGCGCGCCTCGAGGTTCGCGGTGATGGTGATGCGCACGCCCCGCTTCAGCGTCGCCGCGACCGGCACGCCGCGGGCGCCGCGCCCGGGCGTCACGCGCACCGTGGCGGGCATGTAGCCGGCCAGCCGCAGCTCGACGACGTGCGGCTTGCCGGCCTCCACCAGCAGCTCCTCGGTCGGCGTGACGAGGCCGACCTGGCGCTGATCGTCGACGAAGATCTCCGCGCCTGGTGGGTCCGAGGTGATGAGCAGCGTCGCGACGTCGGGCGAGACCTTGAGGTCCTGGTCGATCGTCGCCTCGCCGCCGGGGCCGGGCACGGTGAGCGTGACCGCGTCGTCGGCGTAGCCGGGCCGGCGCAGGACCGCGGTGAGCTGCGCGCGCGGCGTCAGCGTGGTCACGGTCAAGGGCGTCTTCCCCAGCTCCTCACCGTCGACGATCACGGTCGCGCCGTCGGGGTCGCTGCGGAACGTGACGGTCGCGGCCTCGGCGAGCAGCGGCAGCTCGATCCGTCCGGGCGCGTCGGCGTCGGCCTCGGCCAGCGTCTCGGCCGGGCGGAACCCGGGGCGCGTCGCCTTGACCCGGTAGGGGCGCCCCGCCACCAGCCCCGCCACGACGAGCGTGCCGCTCTCGGCGACGCCGCGGACCTTGCCCTCGACCTCGATCGTCGCGCCCGGCTCGGTCACGATCGTGAGGCTGGCGGTCGGGCGCGACGACAGCCGCGGGTACGCGACGAGCGCGATCAGCACCAGCAGCAGCGCGATCGCCGCCGACAGCGCGGCGATCACCGCGCGCGGCGCGCGCGCGGGCGCGGCGGGCGCGCGCCGGCGCTCGACCGGGTGGCTGACCCCCTGCGGCAACAGCCGCGACGGCCCGGCGGCGAGCCGGCCCGCCGCGTCGATCCGCTCGGTGAAGAACCCGAACGTGTGGAGCAGGACCTTGGGCGAGTCGAGGTCGAACGTGCACACCGCCTCGGTCGCGACGCCGGGCAGCACGTTGAAGAACATCCGCGTCGTGCTGTTGGCCATCAGGTACAGCCCGAGGCCGGCGCCGCCGGTCTTGCGGTCGATCTGCTCCGAGCTGTGCAGGCACTTGTCGATGTAGCGGACGACCGTGCCGCGATCGAGCGTGCCGAAGCTGTCGCGGACCGAGACCGAGAACGTGCGGCCGTCGCAGGCGTACTGGACGACGACCTTCTGCTCCATGCGCAGCGAGATCCGCGTCTTGGTCGGGATCTCGGCGAAGATCTGCTTGCCCGCCTCGTCGACCGGCGCGTCGTACAGGGCGTTCATCAGCATCTCGTCGACGACCTGCTCGATCGCCTCGCGGTACTTGCGGCGCACGCCCATCAGCTCGGCGAACTCGCTGAGCTGGGCGATGCACAGCGACTTCTCCTGGTAGTCGCCGACGAGCTGCGAGTAGATCTTGGTGCCCCACGGCACCAGCTTCTCCAGCCCGAAGATGTCACCGGCGAGCACGCGGGTGGCGAGCGAGGACAGATCGCTCGGGCGCAGGTCCTCCGCGATGATGACCGCGACCACGCGGTCGGACTGCTGCATCACCGCGATCGCCCGGGCCAGGTCCGAGCGCGGCAGCACGGCGATGATCCGCCCGTCCCCGGCGAGCCGGGGCACCAGCGGCCCGATCGCGTCGGCGAGCTCGCCGTCGAGGTGGACGACGACGAGCGCGGCCTGGATCTCGCGGCCGAGGCCGTCGAGCGAGGCGTGGACCTCGACCGCGCCGCCGGCGGCCTTCATCGCGGTGCCCAGCTGCTTCGCGAACGCCTTGTCCGCGGAGAGAGCGATCACCCGGCGCGCCAGCATCGACGACAAAATGGTAACCGAAGCGTGAGCGATTACCCAAATCGCGCCCGGACTTATCGAAGTCCTTACGGTCGCCCGGGCCCCGCGGTATGAAGGTGGCGATGCAGGTGCAGGTGCGCCACCGCGAGCTGGTCGTCCGGGCTTCGGACGGGTGGGCCCTCGCCGCCGACCTGCTCGAGCCCGCCGGCGCGCCGCCTCGGGCGGCGGTGCTGATCGCCCCCGCGCTCGGCGTGCGGCGCTCGTTCTACCGTCCGCTCGCCGCCCACCTCGCCGAGGGCGGGCTGGCGACGCTGGTCCTCGACTACCGCGGCATGGGCGACTCGCGCCCGGTCAGCCTGCGCGCGTTCGACGCGCGCCTCGTCGACTGGGCCGACCTGGACCTGACCGCGGGGCTGGGGTGGCTGGGCGAGCGGTTCGGCGGGCTGCCGCGGCGGTGGCTCGGGCACTCGATGGGCGGCCAGCTGTTCGGCCTGCTCGCCGAGGCCGTCGCGGCGCCGGTCGACCGCGCGCTGTTCGTCGCGGCGCAGCACGGCCACTGGCGCCACTGGCCCCAGCCGGCGCGGTGGGCGATGGCCGGCCTGTGGTGGGGCGTGATCCCGGCGCTGTCGCGCGCGCTCGGCAAGCTGCCGATGAGCGCGGTCGGGCAGGGCGAGGACGTGCCGCAGCACGTCGCGCGGCAGTGGGCGCGGTGGGGGCGCGACCGCGACTACGTCGTCGGGTTCGCGCGGCGACGCGGCGCGTGCGCGTTCGACACCTGGGCCGGCGCGCTGCGCAGCGACGCGATCTCCGACGACCGCTACGCGCCGCTGTCGACGGTGCGACCGCTGCTCGACGCGTTCGTCGCGGCGCGGCGCGAGCTGGTCGAGGTGACGCCGGCGCGCGTCGGCGTGCGCACGCTCGGCCACTTCGGCGCGTTCCGCGACGACGCGCGCCCGCTGTGGGACGAGTGGCGGGCGTGGCTCGCGGCGTGACGGCGGGGCGGCGCGCCCCGTGTGGTCAAATCACGACCCCGTCCCAGCGCGCGACCCACTGGGTTGGCTGGAACTCCGGGATCGGCAGCGGCTCCATCTTCGGCGAGCCGTCGCGCCAGAACGACCGGAACGGCGCCTTCTCGCCCGTGCGGTAGAAGTGGACGAGGTAGGCGAGGTCGCACGCGGAGAAGTCCGACAGCCACTGCTCCATGTCGGTCACGCCGGCGTCGTGGAACAGCTGGACGCTGTAGCGGCAGGCCTCGCGCTCGTACGCGATCAGCGCCGCGAGCTGGTCGTCGGTCAGCCCGGGGCCGCGCAGCGCGCCGAGCGCGCGCGCCTCGGCCGAGACGTTCCACTGCACGGTGTGGCCGAACAGGTGGACGAGGATGAACAGCGCGTCCTCGGCGGTCAGGTCGTGGTCGATGTGGATCTCGGCGCCGTCGAGGTCGCCGGTGAACGGATCCGGGACGTCGCGGATCCGCACCGGGACGCCCCAGCGGTCCTCGATCCACCGCTCGAGCGTCGCGAACACCTCGCGGAACCGCGCGTCCGGGATCGCCGAGCCCGGCATCAGCGCACGGCGGCCTGGACCTTGGCCTGGGTCATCCCGTGCAGCACCTGCATGACCGCGTAGGCGGTGAGCTCGGCGAGCAGCTTGGTGACCTTGGCGTGGGTCGCGTCGTCGAGCGAGGCCTCGACCGCGCGCATCGCGGCCTTGAGGTTCTCCTCCTGCTTCTCGAGCTCCGCCGCGTCGACCACGCCGTCGGCGATCGACTGGGTGAAGTGCTCGAGCTGCTGCACGTGGGCGTCGAGGTCCGGGTTGTCCTGATCGTCGATCCAGCTGACGCGGGGCATGGGGTTCGTCCTTCGTGGTCGTGGGTGAGCTCGGGGGCTAGCGCCCCTCGAGGATCTGCTTGATCGCGGTGAGCCGCTCCTGCAGCCGCTCGCGGCCGCCCATCTGGTCCATCTTCTCGCGCTTGGGCGGCGGCAGGAACTCGAGATCGGTGCACTCGATGATCGCGGCCAGCTCCTGGGCCTCGCGCTCGAGCGTCTGGGTCGACGGCATGAACCCGTCGAGCGCCGCGGCGAGGGCCTCGCGCGTGATCTGCTTGGCGCCGGCGAGCAGCGAGGTCCGCCACGCCCGGCCGATGATGCCCTCGATGTCGGCGCCGCTGAGGTTGCCCTTGTGCTTGACCTCGGCCGGGACGTCCTCCTCGGCGAGCACCGTGCCGGCCTTCTTGGCCAGCACCTTGAACATGTCGCGCAGCTCGACGTCGTCGTGCGGATAGAACAGCGGGACGTGGACCTCGGCGCGGCCCTGGCGCTTGAGGTCGATCGGGAGCTGATCGGGGCGCGCCGTCAGCAGCATCCAGACGATCTTGCCGCGGTAGCGGGTGTCGCCCATCTGCGACGCGATCATCCCGAAGATCCGCCCCGACACGCCGGAGTCGCCGCCGGTGTCGCGGTCGCCGAGCATCGCGTCGGCCTCGTCGACGATCACCACGACCGGGCCCATCTCGCGCAGCACGCCGAGCACGCGCTCGAGGTTGCCCTCGGTCTCGCCGACGTACTTGCTGCGGAAGTTCTTGAGCACGACGCACGGGATGCCGATCGAGCCGGCGACGCACATCGCCAGGAACGACTTGCCGGTGCCGACCGGGCCGCAGAACAGGTAGCCCATCGGCACCGAGTCGAGCTCGCCGCGCTTGATCAGCTCGGCGTCCTCGGCAAGCCGGCGCTTGGCGGCGTCGTGGCCGACGACGGTGTCGAGCCCCCACTTGGGCTCGACGAACTCGAGCATCCCCTGGGCCTGGCGCTCGATCAGCCGCTTCTTGAGGTCCTGGAAGTACTTCGGATCGAGCCGGCGCCCGGCCTCGACCGAGCTGCGGACGAGCACCTCGAGATCGGTGAGCGAGATGCCGGCGGTGAGCTTGGCCAGCTCGGGCAGGGTGTAGTCGGAGAAGGTGGCGACGTCGCGGCCCTTGGCCGCGGCGACGAGAAACGCCTCGCGCTCGGCCTGCGCCGGCAGCGGCAGCTCGATCGCCGCGACGTGCGGGTTGCCGCTGATCCGGTCCGAGACCTCGGTCAGCCGCGGGTCGATCAGCACGAACGCGACGTTGAGCCGCTTGACGTACGGGCTCGACGCCCAGTTGAGCAGCGTGACCAGGTGGGTCTGGTCGGCGAGGCTGAGCCGGTCGCCGCGCGCCGCGACGTAGCTGGCGTGGTCGATGATGATCGCGGCGCGGATCCGGTCCTCCGGATCGGCCATCACGTTCTTCTGGACGAACAGGTCGATCGCGGCGAGGCACTTGGTCGGGTCGCGCGGGATCTGGCGGACGTCGCCGAGCCAGCGGTTGACCGTCTCGACCATCTGCTGCAGCCGCTTCGCGCTCGACCCGGCGAGGCAGCGCAGCCCGCGCGCGAGGTCGTAGTGCAGCACCAGGTCCCACCGCCCGAACACCTGCTCGGCCAGGAACTCGGCCAGCCCGGTCCAGCGGTCGGCGGCCGCGCCGCCCGGCGCGCGGATCACGTCGTAGACGTTGCCGTGCAAGAGGAACATCGACGTCGTGCCGGAGAAGTACAGCTCGGCGAGCTTGGTCGCCCACGGCGGGAAGTGCGCGGGCAGCTGGGTCGTCCGCGTCGCGCCGTCGGCGCCGGCGAGGGTCTTCTGCTCCGCGGGCTCGTCGCTGGGCGTGCTCATCGGTCTATTCCTCCGGCCCCTGGCCGTGGCTCATCGCGGGCGCCTCGGTCATCGGTCGGTCTCGGCCTGCAGGTCGCCGCCGAGGATCGACGGCGTCGTCTCCTCGGCGCCGAGGCCGGTGATCGCCTGGAGCTCGCGGATCGTCTGCTCGGTCTGCGCCATGCCGTCGGCGACGGCGTCGACCTGGACGCTCAGCTCGTCCGGGTTCTGGTGGCTGATCGCCATCTCGGTCAGCGCCTGGATCTTCTGCTCGATCCGGTCCAGCTCGAGCGAGATGAACTCGGCGTTGCCGCGCGCCTTCTCGTGGTTGTCCTTGCGCAGCTCGGCCGTCGCGATCGCGTCGACGATCGAGCGCAGCATCCGCTCGTCGCCCTTCTTCTCGGCGTCGCGCTGGCGCACCTGGAGCTGCTCGAGGTTCTTGGCGATCGCCGCGCCGTCGGTGGCGCGGAGGAACCGCTCGATCGCCTGCTGCGACAGCAAGAGGCGCAGGAACACCCACAAGAGGCGGTCGAGCGCCGGCGCCCGCAGCTCGTGCGAGGCGCCCGAGGCGTCGTGGGTCTCGCCGCGCACGGCGGTGGCGATCCGCTGCATCTCGACGCAGCGCGCGCGCAGCCGCAGGAACCGGTTGCGGCGCTCGGGCTCGAGGCTGCCCAGGACGTCGACCAGCTTCTGCCGCGCGCCGCTCTCGCTCTGCGCGTCCGCGCGCTGGCTGGCGAGGCTGCCGCGCGCCTCGTTGCGCGCCTTGGCGTCGATCGCGGCCTGGAACCGCGGCAGCGAGGTGAGCCCGGCGAGGTAGGCGATCTCGCCGGCGGCGACCAGCGGCAGCGCGACGTCGGGGCGCCCCGAGATCACCGCCGCCGCGGCGGCGCCGCCGAAGATCAGCAGGTTCCACCGGAACAGGAACGCCTCCTTGAGGTAGCGGAACAGCCCGGCCTTCTTCCTGCCCTTGCCGTTCGACATCTCAGTCTCCCGCCCGGCTCGACGACTCGAGCTTGTCGATCAGGTCGCGGATCTCCCACACCGTCTCGAGGAACTTCGGGTCGCGCTGCATCACCAGCGACGGCCGATCGGCGTGCGGCACCCGCATCTCCTTGAGCACGGTGCCCGGCGACGACGAGAAGATCAGGATGTGGTCGCCGAAGTAGACCGCCTCCTCGATCGAGTGGGTGATGAAGAAGATCGTCGGCGAGCTCTCGCGCCACAGCTCGATCAGGTTGTCCTGCATCCGGGTGCGGGTCGGCGGATCGAGCGCGCCGAACGGCTCGTCCATCAGGATGATCCGCGGCTCGAGGATCAGCGTGCGCGCGATCGCGACGCGCTGGCGCATGCCGCCGGACAGCTCGTGCGGGTACTTGTCGGCGTCCTTCTTCACCGACAGGCCGACCTTGTGGATCCAGTGGCGCGCGCGGTCGTACCGCTCGGCCTTGGCGACGCCGCGGCACTCCAGGCCGAACGCGACGTTGTCGAGGACGCTGCGGTGGTCGAACGAGGTGTAGTCCTGGAACACCATGCCGCGGTCCGGGCCCGGGCCGGTGACCGGCTTGCCGTCGACGAGCACCTGGCCCGAGGTGGCGGGGAACTGCGGCGACAGCCCGGCGATCAGCCGGATCACGGTGGACTTGCCGCAGCCGGACGGGCCGAGGATCGACACCAGCTCGCCGCGCTTGGGGTGGTCCTCGATCTTGAAGGTGACGTTCTTGATCGCGGTGAAGCTGCCGTACGTCTTGGTGACGCCGTTGAACTCGACGACGTAAGGGTGCTTGGTGGGTGCAGGCGCCTTCGGGGCGGCCTCGAGCTTCGGCGCGGGCTTCGCGGCAGGCTTCGCCTCCGGAGACGGAGATGGAGACGGAGCCGGAGCCGGAGCCGGAGCCGGAGCCGGAGCCGGAGCCGGAGCCGGAGCCGGAGCCGGAGCCGGAGACGGAGACGGAGCCCCGGCGCTCTCGCCCTCGGCCGCGAACGACGCCTCGAGCTCCGCCAGCGCCGCGGCGGCCGCGGCCGGGTCGACCGGCTCGGGCGGCTTCGCCGGCGCGGCGGGCGCGGCGGCGTCCGCCGGCGGGGCGGGCTTGTTCGGCTCGTCCGCCATCGCTAGAGATCCTTCCGGTACGGGAACAGGCCGCGCTGGAAGAACTTCAGCCCGAAGTCGATCGCGAACGCGAGCAGCGCGATGACGAACAGCAGCAGGTACATCTCCTCGATCCGCCCCTCGCCCTGGCTGGTGTTGATCAGGAAGCCCAGTCCGAGCTTGGCGTTGACGGCCTCGGCGAGCGTGACGTAGCCGAGCGCGAGGCCGAGCTGGAACCGCAGCGACGTCACGATGTCGGGCAGCGCCATCGGCACCAGCACCTTGCGGACGATCTGCAGCCGCGTCGCGCCGAGCGTCTCGGCCGTCTCGACGTAGCGCTGCGGCACCGACGACACCGCGGCGACGACGTCGGAGAACACGAACGGGACGACCGCGAGGAAGATGAACATCTCCTTCTGGTGCTCGCCCGTCTTGAACAGCACCATCGTCAAGGGGACCATCGCGCCCATCGGGATCGAGCGGAGGAACACGACGACGGGCGCGAGCGCCGCGGCGACCGCGCGGTACGACGCCGCGAGCACGCCCAGGCCGATCCCGAACACCGCCGCCCACGCGATGCCCACGATCACGCGTCGCAGCGTCGCGACGATGCTGTCGGTCAGCCCGCGCTCGCGCAGCGAGTCGAACGTGTCCTTGGTGACCGTGTCCGCCCCGACGTACTTGTCGTAGGAGATGAACACGTCGCCCGGGCTCGGCACCTTCGACGGCGAGATGTAGCGCTGCTCGGGCGTGTCGCCGCGGGTGAGCAGCCACCACACGAAGAACAGCGCGACGACCATGCCGACGCCGAGCGCCAGCCGGATCACGAACGGCGGATCGGCGCGCAGCGTCCGCCACCACGGCGGCGGCGCCGGCGGCTTTCGCGGCGCGATCTTGTCGCCGCCTGCGCTCACTGCGCCTCGGCCGGGTACACCTTCACCTCGACGCGCCGGTTCTTGGCGTGGTTCGAGGCGTCGTCGGGATCCGCCGGGCGGTCCCAGCCCCAGCCGGCGACCGAGAACTGGTTCGGGTCGAGGTTGTACTTCTTGACCAGCGCCTCCTTCACCGCGTTGGCGCGGTTGAGCGACAGGTCCTTGACCAGGCGCTCGTCGGCGATGCCGCGCATCGACGCGTCGGTGTGGCCTTCGATCACGATCCGCGCCGCGCCGTACTGCGCCGCGAGCTTGGCGATCTCCTCGACCGTGAACTCGACGTTCGGGTCGTAGGCCGCGTCGATCTCCTTGCCGTCGGCGCCGGGCTTCTTGACCTTCTTGAACAGGTCGTAGGAGTTCGGGAAGAAGCTGATCACGACCGTCTTGGTCAGGATCTCGCTCTCGACCGACTGCTGGATCGCGTCGGCCGCGACCGGCGTGAACTTGTACTCGTACTCGTTCTTCTGGCTGGCGTACTTCTCCTCGGCGCCGAGCTTCTTGATCACCGAGAAGTCCATGATCTGGTCGAACGGCACCTTGTCGTCGACCGCGCGGATCGCCTTGTAGAGCAGGTACGCGGTGTTGTACGTGCGCTCGAAGTTCGCCGGGTTGTTCTGGTTGAGGAAGAAGTCCCGGTTCTCGGCGTAGTTGGTCCAGTGCGCGTCGGCGAGCATGCCGAACGTGTCGGCGGGCGGCAGGCCGAACACGTCGGCCATCAGCTTCGCCGCCTCCTGCTTCTTGTCGTCGGTCTCGAGCTCGCCGACCGCGTCGAGGATGCCGCGGACGAGGCCCTCGATGATCTCGGGGTTGTCGCGCGCGAAGTCGGCGCGCGAGAACCACACGTCGGCGATCAGCTTGTTGGCCGTCGCGGTCGAGACGAGGATCCGGTTGCCCTTCACCTTCTCGAGGTTGTAGATGTCCGGCGCCCACGACACGACCGCGGCGTAGTCCTTGTTGGCGTTGAACGCCGCCGCCGCCTGGAACGCGTCCTGGGTGAACTCCATCTTCACCTCGGACGGCTGGACGCCGCCGTTGAGCAGGACGTTGAGCAGGAAGAAGTGCGACGGCGAGTTCTGCGCCAGCACGACCTTCTTGCCGCGCAGGTCGGCGACGCTCTTGATGCTCTCGCGCACGACGATGCCGTCGCCGCCGTTGGACCAGTCGATCTGCTGGTAGACGCGCGGCATCGTGCGCAGGTCGCGGTTGAGCCGCTGGACGACGAGCGGCAGCATGTCGACGGTCGCCCACCCGATGTGGACATCGCCGGCGGCGAACGTGTCGCCCATGTTGACCGGGTTGTCGATCAGCACCAGCTCGACCTGGAACTCGCCGCCCTTGGCGTCCTTCCACACCTTGCCCGGGCCCTTGCCGCCGTTGGCGTAGATGATCGGCGCCCACCCGGCCCACACGTTGATCGCGAACCGCACGACGCGCTTCTTGCCCAGCGCCTTGTAGTCGCTGGTGCCCGGCACCGTCGGCAGCTTGGTCGCCGGCTCGAAGGTGTAGTCCTTGACCGTCGTGACGCCCTGGTCGCTGGGCTGCTCGGCCTGGCCGCCGCCGCCCTCCTGCTTGATCTTGTCGAGATCGATCTTGTCGCCGGTGCCGCCGGCCTTGCCAGCGCTCTTGCTCTCTTCCTTGCTGCCGCAGCGGAGCATCGCGAACGCGATCAGCCCCGCGATCACCACCAGCACGGCCACGTAGAACGCGGGCTTCGGCTTGCTACCTTCGCTCATCGATATTCTCCTCGGCTTTCGACGTCGGTCAGGGGCGCGTCGCGATCACTCGGTGACCTTGGCGGGCGCCTCGGGCACGGTCTCGGCCGGGCCGAGATCCTTCGCCGTGTCGACGACCGGCACCACCTCGGGCGCGCGCATGCCGAGCGACACCTCGAGGTCCTTGAGCGCGTCCTCGGCCATGGCCGACTCCATCCGCTCCTCGGCGGCGATCTCGGCGATGCCCTCGCTCGACATGTCCGACGCGACCCGGGCCTTGCCGCGGTTGGCGTCGATCTTCCCCTGGATCACCTGCTCGAGCTGACCGAAGTCGGTCGTGACGTCCATGTTGAACGACGTCGACAGCGCGGCGATCTCGGCCTCGGCCTCGCTCATCTTGAGCTCGGCGTCGTACTTCTGGATGCGCTCGCGGACCTCGGCCAGCTTCTTGTTGGCGTGCTGGATCTTCTTGAGGTTGTTCTGGTAGGCCGTCTCGTGCATCTGGGCCTGCTCCTTGTTCTGCTCGAGCTGGGCCTTGGCCTTCTGGATCTCGAGCGCGAACTTGGCGGCCGTCTCGCGGTCCCCGACCTTGAGGTACGCCTTGGCCTGTGACGTCAGCTTGGCGACGTGGGCCTCGCCCTCCTTGACCTGACGGTTCACCTTCTCGACCAGCCCGCGGTACTGCTCGAGGCCCTTGCGCCCGTCCTTGAGCTGCTCGACGGCCGAGTCGTACTCGTACTGCATCTGGGCGATCGGGTCCGCCTCCCAGAAGAAGTTCGCCAGCTTGTTGAGCTGCGCGCGGATCGCACCGAAGAACTTGCCGAAGATCATCGCATCCTCCCTGGGGGTACGAATCTATCGGGGTCCCAGGGGGGCCTCAAGCCATCGACCCGGCAAACGCCCGCGCGGGTCAATGCGCGACGACGGTGCCGTAGGCCGGGCCGGCGACCCGGTAGTACTGGTGGTAGCGGGCGAACGTGATCGCGCCGAACAGGTTCACGACGATGCCGGCGATGATCAGCGCGCGCGTGCCCCAGCCGAAGCGGCGCCCGCCGACGGCGAGCAGCAGCACGAGCAGCGGCAGGTAGTCGAGCGAGAACCGGTAGCCGAACTGCACCCAGCCCGAGTTCTGGTAGAAGAACGTCGGCACGGCGACGGCGGCGACGGTGAGCCACAGCGCGCGGTGGATCGGCGGGCGGGCCGCGGGCCACAGCAGCAGCGCCAGCGCCGGCGTCGTCACCCACATCGCCAGGCCGTGGCCCGAGATCTGGAGCCACGAGCCCTTGTCCGGAAGCTCCGGCAGCAGCGTGAACGCGACGGCGAGGTTGCGCGCCAGGTACGTGTAGCTGAACAGCCCGTGCGCCTCGATCTGCGCCTGCTGGCGCACCGCGAGGTAGCTGTGGCCGAACTCGGCCGGCTCGCCGAACCGGTGCAGGTTGTAGAGCACCGCCACGATCGCGATCACGACGACGGGCGCGGCGAAGGTCGCGGCGCGCCTCCACAGGGCCGGGCCCCAGCCGCCGCACACGCGCCACGCCTCGAACAGGAACAAGGGGAACGCGAACGCCATCGGCGTGCGGGTCAGCGTGGCGAGGCCGAGCGCCAGCCCGGCGAGGATCGCGTGGCGCGCGCCGATCGCGGCCCACGCGTACGCGAGCAGGAAGAACACGCCGACGACGTGCGCGGTGAACCACACGCGGCCCTGGACCGCGGCGAAGAAGAACACCGTGCCGACGCCGAACAGCGCGACCAGCCACAGGTCGTCCCCGTCGGTCCGCGTCGACATGCCGGCGTCGCGCAGCCGGCGCAGCACCCCGAGCAGCAGCGGCAGGCACGCCGCCGCGAACACCACGGTGAACACGACGTCGTTGGCGCCGCGCCCGGCGATCATCGCCTGGGGCAGCATCAGCACCGCCGGCACCGGCGGGAACGACATGTGGTGCTCGACCTTCTCGGTCGCGACGACCTGATCGAACGGGATCTCCTCGCCGCCGGCGATGCGGAACACGCGGCGCGTCGACAGCCGGCGCCCGATCACGCGCCGGCCGTCCGCCAGCCGGACCGTCTCGACCTTGGCCCAGTCGTCGCCTTTGGGCTTGTCGATCGTGATCCGGCCGCGCAGCCAGGCGTCGGCCTGGAGCGCGAAGTGGGGATCGGTCGACTGCTTGCCGAGCCGGTCACCCGCGACCGCGCCGTAGACGACGAGGCCGAGCACGAACAGGAGCAGGTGAGCGCGGTACGCGCGGAGCCACGACGATGCCAAGGCGGCGCGATGCTACCATCCGCGCCGCCTTGCGTCCGTCCGTCGCTGCCGCCGTCACCGTCGCCGCGCGCGTCGCGCCGGCCGTGATCCTGCTGGCCGTGGCCGCGTGGGAGATCGTCGTCACCCGCGGCGCGCCGGGCGAGGTGCCGGACGACGCGGCGTGGGGCCAGGCCGCGGCGGCGGTGCGCGTGGACCACCGGCCGGGCGAGCTGATCGTGTTCGCGCCGCCGTGGGTCGACCCGGTCGGGCGGATGCACCTGGGCGAGCTGATCCCGCCGGACATGGCGGGCCGGCTCGACGCCGCGCGCTACCCGGTGATCTGGGAGCTGTCGATCCGCGGCGCGCGTTCGCCCGACACCGCCGGGCTGCGCGCGGTGTCCAGCCGGTCGTTCGGGGGCGTCACGGTGCGGCGGTTCGAGCAGGCGCCGGCCGAGGTGCTGGCCGATCTGGTCGCGCTGGCGCCGAAGGCGACCGTGCGCGGCAAGCGCGCGCGCGGCCCCACCGTCGAGCTGGCCGAGGTCGGGTTCGCCCCGCACCGGTGCGCCCAGCTCGTGCCGCAGCCGGGCGAGACCGTCACGCTCGACTTCGGGCGGCTGACCCTGGGCGGCTCGATCGCCGGCGGCGTCGGCCTGGCCGACGTGTTCACCCGGCGCGACGTGCGCGACCCGGGGCGGCTGGCGCTCAAGGTCGACGGCGAGGTCGTCGCCGAGCGGCGGTTCGGCGTCGACGACGGCTGGGTCCGGTTCGCCGCGGCGACGACGCCGGGCGAGCACGCGGTCGAGGTCGAGCTCGAGGCGGTCGGCAAGGGCGCGAGGGACCGGCTGATCTGCTTCGCGGCGGAGGTGCGGCGGTGAGCGAGACGCGCGCGCCGGCGGGCGCCGCGCCGCCGGACGTGGCGGGCAGTGGCGTCGAGATCGTCGACGGCATCGCGGTCGAGCGCGCGCCTGACGGCGGCATGCTCGCGGCCCGGCTCGACCGCTCGACGTGGTGGCGGCGGTGGCTGCCGCGCGCCACCGGCGCCCTGCTGTTCGTCGCCTCGCTCGCGCTCGTGCTCACCGCGCAGCGCGACGTCGGGCTGGCGCGCGACGAGGTGCTGTACATGCACCAGGGCAAGGTCTACGCCGCGTGGTGGCTGGACGCGGTCACCGGCGAGCCCGTGCTGACCGAGGAGAAGATCGACGCGGCGTGGGGCGCCGGCCGGGTCGACGCCGGCAACGGCGAGCACCCGCCGCTGCTCAAGACGATGTTCGGGCTGTCGCACGCGCTGCTCCACGACGAGCTGGGCGTCGCGTCGGAGCGGACCGCCTACCGCGCGCCGACCGCGCTGCTGCAGGCGGTGCTGGTGGTGCTGGTGTTCGCGTTCACGCTCGCGGTGTGGGGCTACGCCGAGGGCGTGATCGCCGCGCTGCTGGTGCTGCTGTTGCCGCGGCTGTTCTTCCACAGCCAGCTCGCGTGCTTCGACGCGCCGATCGCGACCCTGTGGTTCGCCACCGTCGTCGCTTACTACCGGGCGCTGGCGTCGCGGCTGTGGTGCCTGGGCCTGGGCGTGGTGTTCGGCCTGGCGCTCGCGACCAAGCACAACGCGATCATCCTGCCGGCGGTGGTCGTCGCGCACTACGCGTGGGTCTCGCTGTGGTCGCGGCGCCGGCAGTGGCGCGGTGACCGCGATCGCGCGCGCGATCTGCTCGCCGGGGGGCGCACGCGGTCACGCCTGGCGCTGGTCGTGCGGATGATCGGGCCGACGCTGCGCGAGGCGGCGGTCGGGGCGGCGCGCCTGCGGCCGCTGGTGTTCGCCGGGCTGATCGTCGTCGGCCCCTTGACCCTGTTCGCGCTGTGGCCGCGGCTGTGGGTCCACCCCGGCCACGTCTTCGACTGGATCGGGTTCCACCTCGACCACGTCCACTACAACTTCGAGTACCTCGGCGACAACTGGAACGCCCCGCCGTTCCCGTGGCACGTCGCGCTCGTCACGACGCTGGTCACCGTGCCGGTCGTGACGCTGGTCGCGGGCGGGCTCGGCGCCGGCGTGCTCGCGGCGCGCGCGTGGCGCGGCGAGGCCGCGTTCCCCGACCGCGCGCCGGCGCTGCTGATCTTCCTGTCGTTCGGCGCGTCGATCGGGCCGTTCTTCCTCGGCTCGACGCCGATCTTCGGCGCCGAGAAGCACTGGGCGCCGGCGATCCCGAGCCTGTGCATCGCCGCCGGCGTCGGCGCGGTGTGGGCGGCGCGCCGGCTCGGCGCGCTCGTCGTCGAGCGGCTGGCGTGGGCGCGCGGCCGCCGCGGGCTGGTCGACGGCCTGGCGATCGCCGCGCTCGGCGGCGCGCTGGTCGCGGCGTCCGCGGTCGAGACCGCGGCGTCGCAGCCGTACGGCCTCACCCACTACAACGCGCTCGCCGGCGGCGCCGCCGGCGGCGCGGACCTGGGGATGAACCGCCAGTTCTGGGGCGTCGCGGCGCAGGGCGTGCTGCCGTGGCTGCGCGCGCAGCCGCCGGGCAAGGTCTACAGCCACGACGCCTCGCCGGCGTGGGGCGTCTACATCAAGGAAGGCAAGCTCGATGCCGGCCACGGCGACGCCGGGCGCGAGGACGTCGGCATCGGCCGCTCGAAGTACGCGATCGTCGTCCACGAGCTCCACTTCAACCGCCACGACTACATGATCTGGAAGGCCTACGGCACGGTGCAGCCGGTGCTCGTGCTGCGCGCCGGCGGCGTGCCGGTGGTCAGCGTCTACCGCCGGCCGTGAGCCGCGTCGCCCGCCGGCGCGCGGTCAGCGGTCGTGGAGCCACACCTCGTCGAGCACCATGTGGCCCCACGCGCCGGTCGACTCGTCGACCGCGCGCAGCCGCGCGCGCCGCCCGACCCACGGCGCGACGTCGATCACGACGTCGACCATGCGGTCCGACGGCGGCGCGTCCTTGACGACCTCGCGCACGACCTCGCCGCCGACGAGCAGCTCGAGCCGCAGCCCGCGATCGGCGGCGCCGCCGCCGAGCCGCACGGTCAGCCGCGGCCCGGTCAGCTCGAGCTCGGGCGAGGTGATCGTGCCGGTCGCGGCGTCGCCGCCGTGCATGCTGTTGGCGAACGACTTGCCGCCGGCGCGCCGCACCGGCGCCTGCTTCGGCACCGGGCGCGTCACCGGGCCGGCGCCCCACGCGGTCCCGGTGACCTCCCAGTCGTCCCACCGGGCGCGCTCGAAGTCGAACACGACGCGCGCCCCCGGCGGCAGGGTGGGCGGCCCGGCCGGCACCCACAGCGCGTCGGGGTTGACGATCGCGCCGGTGACGGTGCGCGGCCGCTCGGTCCGCGGCAGCGCGTCCTCCTCCTGGTAGTTGCGGTTGAGCGCCGGCAGCTCGCCGTACTGGTGGAGGTCGCGGTTGTCGAGGACGATCAGCGCGAACCGGTGGCCCCGCAGCGCGTCGTCGAGCCCGGCGATCGGCCGCGGCTTGCGCGCGGTGACGTCCTTGATCCCCATGCGGTGGACGTAGGGCGTCTTGCCGGCGAGCTCGGCGTACCACGGGTGCGACGGGATCCACACCTCGCCCTCGGCCGCGCGCAGCCGCGCGATCAGCGCGTCGCCCGCGGCGCGATCCACCTCGCGCGGGACCCACTTGCCCGGCGTCCACCACGCCAGCGCCAGCTGCACGCCGAGCGCCGCCGCGAGCGCGACGCCCGGCGCGTGCGCGATCGCGGTCGCCCACCGCGCCGGCAGCCGCCCGCCGCCGAGCGCCGCGGCGCACGCGATCACCGCGGGGATCGCCAGGCCCGCGGCGATCCCGCCGTGCAGCATCGCCGGCATGAACGCGTTCTTGTGCGCGAACTCGGTGCCGAACCCGATCTGCCCGACGACGACCGACACCGCCATCACGAACGTCCACACCAGGAACGCCTGCGCCTCGCGCGGCACGGCGCGCCGCACCGCCGCGGTCACCGCGGTGACGATCAGCCCGACCGCGACGCACACGGTGACCACCGGGAACTGCCACGCCATCATGTCGAGCGCCATCCACACCCGGTCCCAGTTGAAGTCGTGGGCCGCGTGGATCTCGCGGGCGTAGACCCAGAACCAGCCGTCGGTCGCCGCGTTCAGCAGCGCGACGCCGCCCAGGCCGATCGCGCCGGCGGTCGCGACGTAGACCGGGACGCGCCGCCAGTTCGTCGCCAGGATGATCGCGCCGCCCGCGGCGACGAACAGCACGCCGGTCTGCTTGCAGAAGAACGCGAGCGCGAGCAGCGCCGCGGCCGCGGCGGTGCGCCCGTGGCCGGCGGCGCCCGTGCCGCTGCGCGCGGTGTGGTGGAGCAGGGCGAGCCCGCCGGTGACCATCCACAGGAACAACGTGTCGGCGCGGACCAGATCGTACCAGCCCTCGAGCCACGGGTAGGCGGCGGCGAACACGCCGAGCGCGAGCGCCGCGCCGGTCAGCGCGGCGAACCGGCGGTCCGCCGGCGCCTGCGCGGTGGCGCGCCGCGCGATCGACACCACCGTCACCGCGATCCCGACGAGCGCGACGATCGAGATCGCGCGCCCGAGCTGGTACGACAGGCCGAACATCGAGCCCAGGGTCGCGAGCACGCCGGGGTAGAGCGGGGTGTAGAGGTAGGGGATGAACTCGACCGATGGCGGACCGTAGATGCCCTGGCCGTCGCCGATGCGCTGGGCGTGGTGGAGCATGCCGCCCTCCATCCACTCGAGGTCGTACGGGTAGCTCCACCGCGCGCCGATCGTGATCGCGAGCAGCACCAGCTGCGCGATCGCCGGCGCCGCGAGCAGCGGCCAGCCCACGGCCGGCGCGAACCGGCGCGCCGCGGCCCAGCTCACCGCGTCACCTCGATCGTCGCCACCGCGGCGCGATCGTCGACGACCTCGACCGCGGCGCCGCCGGTCGGCGTGGCTCGGGCGGGCCGGCGCTGCTTGCCCTTCCACAGCCCCGCCCACACCGTGTACGTGCCCGCCGGCGTGGCGCGCGGGATCGTGATCGACCGCGTGTAGTGGACGAACGTCCCGGCGCGCCACCACGCCAGCGGCCACGCCGGCTCGTGGTCGCCGCTGAACCGGCCACGCCCGCCCGGCTGCTCGACGTGCGCGAACACCTTCCACCCGCCGTCGAGGCGGCCGCGCGCCTCGAACGTCCACGTCACGTCGATCGTGTCGCCGGCCTTGGCCGTGGCCGGCGCGTCGACGCCGATCAGGCGGACCTCGTCGCCGAACTCGACCGCGATCGGCCGCGCGACCACCGGGCGCTCGGTCGTCACGGCCTCCGCCGCGTCCTCGGGGATCTGCGAGGCGTCGTGCCACCGCGCCAGCTCGTCGCGCACCTCGGCGCACGGCCCGGGCGCGCCCTCGACGTCGCGCGTCTCGCCCGGATCGAGATCGATCCGGTAGACCTCCCAGCTGGTGTGCGGCGAGACGTTGTAGATGACGTGGCAGCGCTGGCTGACCGCGGCGCGCATCTCGTTGTTGTTCTCGTACGATAGCTGCTGGAACACGACGCGGTCGGCGTCGCCGGGGACCTGGCCGCTCAGGATGTCGACCAGCGAGCGCCCCATCACCCGCGTCAGCCACGGCGGCGGCGGCGACGCCGGCACGCCGGCGAGGTTGGCCAGCGTCGGCAGCACGTCGACGTGGCCGGCGGGCGTGGTGGCGACGCGTCCGGGCTGGCCGGGGACGCGGATGATCAGCGGGACCTTCGTCTGCGCCGCGTAGAGGTGGTAGCCGTGGAGGTCGATGCCGTGCTCGCCGAACCCCTCGCCGTGATCGCCGGTCACGACGATCACGGTCCGGTCCCACAGCCCGCGCCGGCGCAGGTCGTCGAACAGCCGGCCGATGTGGCCGTCGGTCCAGCGGATCTCGTGGTCGTAGACGTCGACCGGCTCGTCGCCGAACGACGGCACGCCGTCGTGGCGCTCGTACTCGTGGTGCGGGTCGTAGTAGTGGACCCACAGGAAGAACCGGTCCGCGCCGTGCTCGTCGAGCCAGGCGATCGCCTTGTCGGTCTGCTGCGGCGACGAGCTGCCGCGGGTGTGCGCCGGGTCCGAGCCCTGGTGCAGCCGCTTGTTCTCGTTGTCGTAGGTGTCGAAGCCCTGGTTCATCCGGCGGTGGGCGTCGAAGTAGTGGTAGTTGAGGATCGCGCCGGTGCGCAGGCCGCGGTCCTGGAGGACCTCGGCGATCGTGGTCGCCTTCGGCGACAGCCCGGGCCACCCGCCGACGCCGAAGTCGTAGTCGACGTCGAGCGGCAGCCGGCCGGTGAGGATCGCGGGGATCGAGTAGCGCGTCGACGGGGCGTGCGCCCACGCGTGGGCGAACACGGTCGCCTCGGCGGCGAGGGCGTCGAGCGACGGCGAGGTGTCGCGGGCGTAGCCGTACATCCCGAGGTGGTCGGCGCGCAGCGTGTCGATCGTGATCATCACGACGTTGAAGTCTGGCGGCAGGGTGGCCGGCGGCGGGACGAACGCCGTGTCCTCGGTGCGACGGGACAGCCGCGCGTCGCCGCCGGCGCAGTTCTGGTCGACGCCGTCGCCCGGGATGTCGCGCGCGCCGGGGTGGATCGCCGGGTCGCCGTCGTCGCAGTCGCCACCGCCGAGGTAGCGCGCGTAGCCGTCGCGGTCGAAGTCGAACGCGCGGCGCACGGTCTGGGCGATCGGCCCGCCGAGCCCGGAGTACCCGACCGCCGCCTTGATCACGCCGCCGCGATCGCCGGCCACGATCATGACGACCGCGAGCGCGAAGGCCGTGACCGCGCCGCCGCCGACGACCGCGCCCGCGTGGCGCCGGGCGAGGCGCGCCGCGAGCCGTCGCCCGGCTGGCGCGAACCCCGACGCCAGCGCCAGCGCGATCAGGACGATCGCCGGGCCTCGCCACGGCAGGACCCGCACCGTCGCCCACGCGGCGACCACGACGACGGCGCCGCCGAGCGCGGTCACGGCGACGGCGGCCCGCCACGGCGCGCGCGGGCCCGCGAGGACGCGCCCGAGCCCCGGGCGGCGATCGGCGAGCGCGCCGAGCCGGCGGGCGAGCGGGCGGTGCAGCACGGCCGTGACGAGCGCCGCGGCGGCGAGCGCGCCGACCGCCGCGATCATCGCCCACGCGATCACCGCGCCCGGCTTGCGCCCGGTGAGCTGATCGATCGCGCCGAGGTAGGCCGCGCCGAGCGCGAGCCCGGCGGCGGGCAGCCCGACGAGCACGAGCGCGAGGCCGGCGAGCGGGACGGGCGCGCGCGGCGGACCGCGCCGCGCGCCGGGGAGCACGGCCGCGACCGGCCGGCCGAGCGCGAGCGCGAGCAGCCCGGCCGCGCCCACCGCGCCGAGCGCCGACGCCATCGCCGACACGATCACCAGGCCGGTGTGCTTGCGGCGGGCGAGCGACGCGACGGCGCCGGCGTGGGCGACGAGCAGCGCGAGCGCCACCAGCGGCACGAACGCGACGACGATCGCCACCCGCGCGCGCCGCGCGTCGGCGTCGGCGTCGCCGTCGCGCGGCGCCCCGGGCGGCCACACCGCGTCGAGCCGGGTCGCGCGCGCGAGGAACACCCCGACCGCGGTGAGCGCGACGCCGATCACGAGCGCCGCGAGGGCGTAAGCGGCGGCCAGGTAGGCCACCAGGCGCAGCTTGCCGGCGCCGTCCGGCACGAACTGGCTGGCCGGGCCCCACGCCCACAGCCCGTCGATCGCGCCCGCGGCGGCCCCGGCGACCGCGGCGGTCACCGCGCCGGCGGTCAGGACGGTCCTCACCGGTGCAGGTGACGGCCGGGGAACGGGCATGCGTCGCTTAGCCTATGGCATATCTTCGGCGCGATGTCGCCACCCGCCCGGTCGCTGTTGCTGCGCTACGGACCCCTGGTCCCGATCGCGGCGGTGCTGATCTGGCACTCGCTCCGGTTCGACTTCGTCACCGACGACGCCTACATCTCGTTCGTCTACTCGCGCAACCTCGCCGAGCACGGCGAGCTGTCGTTCAACCTCGGCGCGCCGGTCGAGGGCTACACCAACTTCCTGTGGACCGTGATCCTGGCGCTCGGGATGCTGCTCGGCGTCCCGCCGGAGCTGAGCTCGCGCGTGCTCGGCACCGGGCTCGCCGTCGGCGTGCTCGTCGTCGCGTTCCGCCTGACCGAGCGCGCGCTGGTCGAGCGCCGGCCGGGTGAGCCGGCGCCGGCGCCGGCGACCGGCTGGGCCTACCTGCCGCCGGCCTTGCTCGCGTGCTCGTCGGGGTTCGCGTGCTGGGCCTCGGGCGGGCTCGAGAGCCAGCTGTTCACGTTCCTGGTGCTGCTGGCGATCGACGCCTACGTCGACGCCGACGCGCCCGGCCGCGCGCACCGGCTGCGCGCCGTCGGCATCGCCCTCGCGCTCGCCGCGATGACGCGGCCGGAGGGGCTGATCGTCACCGCGCTGATCGGTGTCCACCGCCTCGCGCTCAACCTCGCGCGCGACCGCCGGCTCAAGCCCTCCATCGACGAGCTGATCTGCATCGGCGCGTTCCTGGTGGTGTGGGCGCCGTGGTTCGTGTGGCGGTGGAGCTACTACGGCTGGCCGTTCCCCAACACCTACTACGTCAAGGCGGCAGGCGAGACGACGGCCAAGTACGACGCCGCGATGCGCGAGGCCGGGCTCAACTACGTCTGGGCGTGGGTGTCGCAGACGCGCCTGGTGTGGGCGGCGCCGCTGGTCGCGATCGGCCTGGGCTGGGCGCGCCCGCGCGAGCGCCGGTTCGCGCTGACCTCGCTGGTGCTGGTGCTGGCCCCGGTCTACCTCGCCTACGTCGTGTCCGTCGGCGGCGACTTCATGGGCCTGCACCGGTTCATCCTGCCGCTGTTCGCGCTCGCGGCGATCGCGGTGACGCTCGGGCTGGCGCGGCTGGCGGCGCTGGTGCCGGCGCCCGCGGCGCGGCGCGGCGTCGCCGTCGCCGCGGCGGTGGTGCTCGCCGGCGGGTTCGCGTGGACCCAGGCGCGGCTGACCCGCGACAGCCTCGACGTCCGCTACCTGACGCGGCCCGGCGGCGCGTTCGCCGACCGCCACGGCATCGACACGCCCGCGTTCCTGATCGCGTACACCGAGAACCGCGCGGCGATCGGCCGCGCGATGGCCGGGTGCTTCCGCCCCGACGACTTCTCGATCGTCGGCGGCGCCGGCGCCCAGCCCTACCTCGGGCGGATGCGCGGCATCGACGTGTTCGGCCTGGTGTCGGAGCGGATCGCCCACGAGGTCAAGCCGCACCGGCCGCGCGCCGGCCACAACAAGTGGGGCCCGGACCCGCTGCTCGCCGAGCACGAGCCGACGTTCGTGTTCCACTGCTACGCGATCCACTCGGCGCCGGCGATGCGCCCGCTGCCGTGCGGCGCGTTCTGGAGCGCCCGCGGGTTCGAGCAGGTGACGCTGGAGGTCCCCGGGCTCGACGGCGAGCGCGAGGGCCGCGACGACGACGGCGCACCGGGCCCGGCGCGCTACTACACGTTCCACGTCCGGCAGGACCGCGCGTTCGAGTGCCCGGGGCTCGTGCGGTGAGCGCGCGCGCGGGGTGGCGGCGCCGCGCGATCGCCGTCGGCCTGGCGGTCGCCGCGGCGATCGGCCTGCTCGCGCTGCGCGCCGCGCTCCACGTCTCGCCGTGGGACCGGCTGCGCGACGCCGGCGACGGCGTGGCCACCGGCTCGATCCACCTGCCGCGGGGCGGCCGCTACGTGTTCGCCTGCCAGTGCCCGGCGCCGGCCTCGGTCGTCGTCGCCGGCAAGCCGGTGCCGCTGCGCGACAACGGCAACCCGGATCTGCGCGCCAAGGGCCTGGTCGTCGGCTCGGTCGACCTGGACGCCGGCGTCGCGCCGCTCGAGGTGCGCGCGCCGCGCGGCGCGCGCCTGATGTGGCACCCGCCGGGCCGGCGCGGCGATCCCGAGTACCTGCCGGCGTCGTCGCTGTCGCCGGAGCCGCCCGAGCGCGCCGCGTTCGACGCGCCGGGGACGTCGCGGCTCGACGGCGCGATCGCGCTCGGGCTGGCGCTCGTCGCCGGCGCGCTGGCGACGTGGTGGCTGTGGCCGGCGCTGCGCCGGACGTGGCGCGAGCACCGCGCGGTCGCGCTCGGGTTCGGCGGCGTGCTCGTGCTCGCGCTCGCCGCGCGCCTGATCGACCTCGGCGGCGCGGGCCAGACGTTCGACGAGGACACCAACTGGTCCGCCGGCAAGAACTACGTCGAGAACCTGGTCGCGCTCGACTTCGAGCCGCGCGCGTGGGTGTGGAACTACGAGCACCCGCCGGTGATGAAGTACCTCGTCGGCGTCGGCGCGCTGTGGGCCGACGGCTACGGCCCGGCGCGCGCGGTCGCGGCGCTGTGCGTCGCGCTCGGCTGCGCGCTGCTGGTGCCGATCGGCGCGCGGCTGTGGAGCGTCCGCGCCGGCGTGCTCGCCGGCGGCGTCGCGGCGCTGACGCCGCACCTGATCGCGCACGGCAAGGTCGTCGGCCACGAGGCGCCGACGATCCTGTGGTGGACGCTGGCGCTGTGGCTGTGCCTGCGCGCGTTCGATCCGACCGTGCCGCCGATCGCGAGGCTGGCCGCCCCCGCGCCCGGCGGCGCCGGCGCCGCGCCGGAGCCCGTCACGCCGCGGCGGCTGGCGTGGCGGCTCGTCGGGATCGGCGTCGTCCTCGGCCTCGCGGTGTGGTCGCGGTTCGTCAACGTGCTGCTCGCGCCGCTGCTCGGCGCCACGCTGCTGGTGATGTCGCCGCGCGCGCTGCGCGGCAAGACCGTCGCGCTCGGGCTGGCGATCCTGCCGGTCGTCGCGCTGCTGGTCGGCCTGCTGCTCTGGCCGCGGCTGTGGTCCGAGCCGGTGGCGCACCTCGAGCAGGCGTGGGCCAAGCTCAGCAAGCCCCACGCGGCCGAGCCGTTCCTCGGCGCGTGGACCTCGACCCCGCCGCGCTGGTACTTCCTCGCCTACCTCTACGCGACCGCGCCGCTCGGCGTGCTGCTCGCCGTCGCCGCCGCCGGCTGGCGGCTCGTCCGCCGGCGCGAGGGCCGGGCCGCGGCGATCGCGGCGGCGCTGCTGCTCGCGCCGCTGGTCGTCGCGCTGTCGCCGGTGCGGCAGGACGGTGTCCGCTACGTCATGCCGTCGGTGGTCGCGCTCGCGCTGCTCGCGGGCGCGGGCCTCGACGAGGTCGCGCGCGCGCTCGGGGCGCGGTGGCGCCACGCCGGCGCCGCGCTCGCCGCCGCGGCCGGCTTCTACCTCGCGATCACCTGCGCGCGGATCCACCCGTACTACCTCGACTACTACGGCGAGCAGGTCGGCGGCCCGGCGGGCGTCGCGCGCGGCAAGCGGTTCGAGCTCGGGTGGTGGGGGGAGGGCGTCGACGCCGCGGTCGCCTACGTCGGGCGCCACGCCGCGCCGGGCGCGCGCGTCCACCGCGAGTGCGTCGAGGCGCTGCACCTGGCGTGGTGGCGCGCCGATCTGTGGGCGACGCTGGCGCCGAAGATCGGCGAGGCCGAGTGGATCGTCGTCCAGCCGGCGGGCCGGCCGTGCCCGGTGCCGCGGGACGCGGCGCTGGTGCACACCGTGACGGCGCAGGGCGCGCCGCTGGTCCGGGTCTACCGGCGCGACCCGTCAGTCGGCCGGTAGCGCGACGCGGCGGTCGCGGCGCGCGCGCCGGTCGTCGACC
Organism: Myxococcales bacterium; assembly: GCA_011526095.1. Classification (GTDB taxonomy): domain Bacteria; phylum Myxococcota_A; class Polyangia; order Haliangiales; family Haliangiaceae; genus WYBA01. The sequence continues at coordinate 42,210 of WYBA01000045.1, forward strand.
AGGCGGACCACGTCCACGTCGTCGAAGTCGAGCATCGCGGTGGCGTCGGCGTCGAGCGCGGCGGCCTTGCCCTTGGCGGCGCCTTCCTTGCGCTTGCCCGAGACGTTCCACGTCTGGGTGCACAGCGGCTTGTTCTTGACGAAGTACTCCGCCACGAACACGAGCTGGATCAGGCCTTCGTCGACGCGGCCGGCGACCGACACCTTGGTGTCGACGCCCTCGATCGACGACCGCGACTGCTTCGAGCTCGCGCGCAGCTTGCCGGCGCGCCCCGGCGTGCCGTACATCAGCGGGAACCGCTGGATGTCGACGACGATCTGCTTGCCCTTCTTCGTCACCTCGAGCCGGCCGCGGCCGAGCGAGATCGACGTCTGGCTGCAGTTCGACGACACCTCCTCGTACCGCACCTCGTAGGTGCCGAGCACCGCGTCGCCCTTGTCGGCGCGCGCGTCACCCCCGGACGCGACGGTCACCGCGACGGCGAGCACCGAGCACACGAGCGTGAGGGCGGGGCGCATGTTGGCCAGTTTGACTCAGGTCGCACCCGAACGATTCAGCGACGGGGCGCACAGTGCGATCCCCGCGGAACCGCTGGGAGGTTCCTCACGGGGGCGATGTAGGTGGACCTCCGCTACTTCGCGGCGGTCTTGGTGTCCTCCCGCAGGACGTAGAAGGTCTCGGTGGTGCGGACCTCGGCGCGCTCGCGGCCCACGATCGTGATCTGGTTCGAGCCCGGCCACAGCGGGACCTCGACCGAGAACGCGAGCGACTTGCCGTCCTTGCCGCCGCGGTTGGAGCGGTAGAACACCTTGCGGCCGTCGATCTTGGCGGCCTGGTTGGACACGTAGACGTAGACGTCGTCGACCTGGTCGGCGTCGGTCACGGTCCCGGTCAGCGTGTACGTCTCGCGGTCGACCGCGTAGGTCGGCGCGTCGAGCGTGATCACCGGCGGCGTGACCTGCCACCGGGTCGCGACCTTGGCGGTGCCGGCGCTGCCGCTGGCGCGCGCGACCCCGCCGCTGGCGACGAACGCCGGGCGGCCGGGCTCGAGCTCGACCTTGGTCCAGCCCTTGGCGACGCCGAGCACCTTGAACCGGGCGCCGCGCGCCGCGGTGGCGACGATCGCCGTGGCCTCGCCGGCGCCGGCGCGGAGCTCGACCGCGCGCCGCGCCTCGACCACGCCCGCGGCGTCCTCGATCGCGATCGGGGCCAGCACGGGCAGCCGCAGCTTCTCCGACGCGGTCTCGCCCAGCACGTTGTCCCACATCATCAGCTCGATGATCGCCTCGTCGCCGGCGAGCTGGTCGGTGACGTCGAACTCGAACTCGAGCGTCTTCGCGTCGCCGCGCGCCAGCTTGCCCAGCTCCTGGCGCGACTTGCCCAGCACGACGCCGTCGCCCGAGGCGTTGCGCAGCACCGCGGTGACCTCGCTGGCGTCGCCCGGGCCCTCGTTCTTGATCGTGACGCGCAGGCGGTGCGCCTCGTCCTTCTGGACCAGGCCGTCGCCGTTGCCGGCGTCGACCACCTGGTAGGCGTAGGCGAACGTCGGCCGGGGCGCCGCGACGACGCGCAGCTCGACCGGCGGCGCGACCACCGCCTGGCCGCGGCCCTCGGTCACCTCGAACGTCAGCCGCGCGACGCGGTTGGCGGCGTCGGCGGGCAGCTTGACCCGGGCGGTGAACGTCCGGGTCTCGCCGGGCCCGACCTTGCCGAACACCAGCTCGGTGTCGTCGAACACGTTGTCGGCGCTGTGGACGCGGGCGTGGACGCGCCACGCCGGCGCCGCGCCGGCGTTGGTCACGGTGCCGGTGAGCGTCACCTCGGCGCCGGCGTCGACCTCGCCGCCGGGCGTGACCGCGACCGCCGCGGTCAGCGCCGGGGCCTCGTTCTGGTTGGCCGGCGGCGACGCCCAGTCGATCCCGAGCTTGCCCATCGCGGCGATCAGCTTGGCGTCCTGGTCCGCGCGCTCGCGGGCGACCGCGGGCTTGATCGCCTTGATCAGGCCCTCGCGGGTGTTCGCCGTCGAGGCGCGGACCAGCGCCTGGGCGAACCGGATCTCGAAGTCCTCGACGACCTCGTCGGTGTCGAGCGCCGCGTCCTCGTCGTCGTCGCCGTCCTCGGCGCTCGGCGGCGCGTCGCCGCCGGCCGCCTTGCCCGGGCGCTCGTAGACGAACGGCAGCTCGTAGCTCGGCCGCTCGACGTCGCGGGCGTAGGCGCTGGTGAGGTGCGCGTCGAGGTCCTTCTCGCCCCACACCCGGGACGGGGGCAAGAGGCGCACCCAGTCGCCGACGGCGTCGTTCTTGTCGGGGATGTGCATCCGCTGGAGCGCGACGTCGGGGACGATGCCGACGGACTGGATCGAGCGATCGCCCGGCGTGAGGTACTCGGCGACCGTCAGCTTCAGCTTCGACCCGTCGTCGTTGTCGTAGAGCACCTGGACCGAGCCCTTGCCGAACGTCCGGGTGCCGACGATCAGCGCGCGGTCGAGGTTCTTGAGCGCGCCGGCGACGATCTCCGAGGCCGAGGCCGAGCCGCCGTTGACCAGCACCGCGAGCGGCGACACCGTGTCGCCGTTGCCGCGGGTGGCGCGGCGCGGCTCGCGCTCGCGGCCCGACACGGTCGTGACGATCGTGCCGGCGTCGACGAACAGGTCCGACACGGTGATCGCCTGCTCGAGCAGGCCGCCGGGGTTGCCGCGCAGGTCGAGGACGAACGCGCCGGCGCCCTGGCTGCGCAGCTCGTCGAGCGCGGACTCGACCTCGGCGCCGGTCGACGCCGAGAACTGCTTGATCTTGATGTAGCCGACGTCCTTGCCGAGCAGCTTGGACACGACCGTCTCGACCCGGATCTGATCGCGGACGAGGTCGACGCGGATCAGCCCGTCGACGCCCTTGCGCTCGATCGTGAGGGTGACGGGCGAGCCCGGCGCGCCGCGCATGCGATCGACCGCCTCGTTGAGCGTGAGGTTCTCGGTCTCCTCGCCGTCGATCTTGACGATGTGGTCGCCGGCGAGGATGCCCTTCTTCGACGCTGGCGTGTTCTTCATCGGGCGGACGACCGTGAGCTTGCGGTCGATCATGCGGATCACGATGCCGAGGCCGCCGAACTTGCCGGACGTCGACACGTCCATCTCGCGCGCCGCCTCCGGGTCCATCAGGACCGAGTGCGGGTCGAGCGTCGACAGCATGCCGTTGACCGCCGCGTACTCGACCGCGGCGAGATCCGCGCCGCCGTTCATGTGGGTCTCGACGAACCGGAACACCTTGGTGAGCTTGCGCGCCAGCCGCCACGGCGAGTCGACGTCGTCGGTCGAGAACGTCTGGCGCTTGTCGCCGACGACGACGACCAGCTCGTCCTGGTCGGGGAACGGCTCGACCAGCACCTCGGGCACGTCGAACTGCACCGAGTCGAGCGCCTCGTAGAGCATCCGCTCGGGGTCGATCCGGGTCGAGTCGACGTAGTTCTCCTTCAGCCGCACCAGCGTGAGGTTGAAGATCTTCAGCGCCGACAGGTCGTGCTTGACGACCGGTGCCGCGCCGGGCTCGGCGCGGACCTCCTGCGGCTTGATCGAGAAGCTGACGACGCCCGCCGGCGTGCGGTGGATCGTGGTCAGCAAGATCGCGGAGACCAGGGCGACGCCGATGACGAGCGCGCTCTGGGTCGGGCGATGGCGCATGGGATCGAGGATACGGGCCTCGGCGCGGCGACGCCACGCCGACGTTGCGCCCGGCGGCGGGAATATCGCGCGCGGCGCCGCGGGTTGGCTGCGCCGCTGCCGCTCTGTAGTAGAGTGTGGACCCCTCGATGGCGCGACGCTCCACACCGCCTGGTCCCGACGCCGCCGGCAAGGCCGCCGGCCGCGGCAAGCGCCGCGCCGGTCGCGACGGCGCCGACGACGGCGAGCCCCGCGAGACCGGCGACGTGATCGACGTCGACGCCACCGGCGAGGTCCGCGTCTCCCGCGGCGGCCGGGGCGCCGGGGGCGAGGACGCGGACGAGGACGAGGGCACCGGCAAGGCCCGCGCGGACGCCGATCCCGATGATCCCGCCGATCCGGACGACGCCGAGGCCGATCCGGACGCCGACGCCGAGCCCGACGCCGACGCCGCCTACGCGGCCGCGGCGGTGATCGACGTCGACGTCGGCGACGGCGACGCGGAGCCGGCCGGCGCCGACGCGGGGGCGGCCTGGGCGTCGGACCGCGACGCGGGCGAGCGGGTGTCCCTGATCAAGCGCGACCCGCTGCAGGCCTACATGCAGGAGGCGCGGCGGTTCCCGCTGCTGACGCCGGAGCAGGAGAAGGAGCTCGCGACCAAGCTGTTCGAGCACGGCGACACCGTCGCCGCGCGCAAGCTGGTCGAGGCCAACCTCCGGCTCGTCGTCAAGATCGCCTACGAGTACCGGCGCGCCCACCGCAACCTGCTCGACCTGGTGCAGGAGGGGAACATCGGCCTGATCCAGGCGGTGCGGAAGTTCGATCCGTACCGCGGCGTCAAGCTGTCGAGCTACGCGGCGTTCTGGATCCGCGCCTACATCCTCAAGTTCATCCTCAACAACTGGCGCCTGGTGAAGATCGGGACGACCCAGGCCCAGCGCAAGCTGTTCTTCAACCTGCGCAAGGAGAAGGAGCGGCTCGAGCAGCTCGGGTTCCAGCCGACGATCGCGCTGATCGCCGAGAACCTCCAGGTGAGCGAGAAGGAGGTCGAGGAGATGGAGAAGCGCCTCGGCTCGCCCGAGGCCTCGCTCGACGCGCCGGTCGGGGGCTCCGACGACGACGGCGGCACGCGCAGCCGGCTCGAGTACCTGCCGTCGGACGATCCGCGGCCGGACCGCGCGGTCGAGGAGGGCGAGTTCGCCCGGCTGCTCAAGTCCAAGCTCGAGACGTTCGCCCAGACGCTCGAGGGGCGCGAGCAGACGATCTTCCGCGAGCGCTGGCTGACGGACTCGCCGCGCACGCTGCAGGAGATCGGCGACGAGTACGGCGTGTCGCGCGAGCGCGCGCGCCAGCTGGAGAAGCGGCTGCTCGGGCGGCTGCGCAAGTACCTCGAGGCCGAGCTCGGCTCGGCGGTCGACATCGACGCGCTCGGCCGGGAGTAGGCCGCGTGACCGCGCCCGGCACGCTGTTCGTCGTCGCGACGCCGATCGGCAACCTCGAGGACCTGTCGCCGCGCGCGGCGCGGGTGCTGCGCGAGGCCGACGTCGTCGCGGCCGAGGACACGCGACGCGCGGCGATCCTGCTCGGCCACGCCGACCTCGGCGGGCCGGCGAACCCGGGCCGGCGCGTCGTCTCGCTGTTCGAGGGCAACGAGGCGGCGCGCTCGGCCTCGCTCGCCGGCGACCTCGCCGACGGCCGCGCCGTCGCGCTGATCAGCGACGCCGGCACGCCCGGCGTGTCGGATCCGGGCGAGCGGCTGGTCGCCGCCGCGATCGCGGCCGGCGCGCGGGTCGAGCCGGTGCCCGGGCCGGTCGCGGCGGTCGCGGCGCTGGTCGCCAGCGGCCTGCCCGGGGCGCGGTTCCTGTTCGTCGGCTTCCCGCCGCGCGACGACGGCGCGCGCCGCCAGCTCGTCGGCGAGCTGCGCGGCGAGCGCGCGACCCTGCTGTTCTACGAGGCGCCGGATCGCGTCGGCGCGACGCTGGCGGCGCTGCGCGACGGCCTCGGCGACGACCGCCGCGCGTGCCTGTCGCGCGAGCTGACCAAGGTCTACGAGGAGCACGTGCGCGGCACGCTCGGCGCGCTCGCGGCGCGCTACGCCGACGAGGCGCCGCGCGGCGAGTGCACGCTGGTGGTCGAGGGTGCGGCGGCGGGGCAGGGCGAGGCGGTCGACGTCGAGGCCGAGGTGCGCCGGCTGCTCGCCGACGGGCTGTCGGCCAAGGACGTGGCGGCGCGGCTGGTCGTCGTCACCGGCAAGCCGAAGCGCATGCTCTACCAGCTCGCGCTCGCGCTGGCGCGCGAGGGCGGCGGGCGCGGCGGGCGCGAGTCGTGACCGCCGCGGTCCGGATCGTCGACGACGCGCCGGTGCTGGACCTGCACCGGTTCACGCTGCCGTGCGGGCTCGACGTCGTCGTCCACCCCGACCGCAGCGTGCCGCAGGTCGCGGTCAGCGTGTGGTACCGGGTCGGCAGCTCCGACGAGGCGCCGGCGCAGAGCGGCCACGCGCACCTGTTCGAGCACCTGTTCAAGAACTCGAAGCACCTCGCGGGGCGGCTGCACTACGAGGTGCTGCGCTCGGCCGGCGCCGCCGACGCCAACGCCTCGACCGGCGCCGACCGCACCGCCTACCACGCCGTGCTGCCGGCGGAGCAGCTCGACCTCGCGCTGTGGCTCGAGAGCGACCGGATGGGCTACCTGCTCCCCGGGCTGTCCGACGAGCGGGTCGCGCAGCAGCGCGCGGTCGTGCTCAGCGAGCGCCGCCAGCGCTACGAGAACGTCCCGTACGGCGCGGAGCGGTTCGCCGCCGCCGAGCTGCTCTACCCCGAGGGCCACCCGCACCGCCACCTCACGATCGGCCGGCGCGAGACGATCGCCGCGGCCGACCGCGCCGCGATCGTCGACTGGTACCGCCGGTGGTACGTGCCGGCCAACGCGACGCTGGTGATCGCGGGCGACGTCACGCCGGCGCGGGCGCGGGCGCGCGCCGAGCGGTGGTTCGGCAGCTTCCCGGCGTCGCGTCGACCGGCGCGGGCGACGCCGGCGGTCGCGCCGCCGGCCGCGCCGGCGCGGCGCGCGGTCGACGATCCGTTCGCGAAGATCCGCCGGCTGCGACGGGTGTGGCACGCGCCGGCCGCGTTCGCGCCCGGCGACGCCGAGCTCGACGTGCTCGCGACGGTGCTGGCGCTGCCCGGCAGCGGCGCGCTGTGGCGCGCGCTGGTCTACGACCGGCCGTGGGCGCAGCGCGTCGCGGTGTCGACGAGCTCGACCCGCCTCGGCGGCGAGGTCCACGTCGTCGTCGATCTGCGCGGCGAGGCCGAGGTCGACGCGGTGCGCGCGGTGATCGACGACGTGCTCGCGCGCGCGCGCGCCGGCGACCCCGCGGTGATCGACGAGCGGGCGGTGGCGCGGGCGCGGACCCGGCGCGACGCGGCGTTCCTGTGGCGGCTCGAGGGCGTGGCCCGGCGCGTGCCGGCGATCCAGCGCTACGCGCTCTACCACGACGATCCCGGGGCGATGGCCGCGGACGTCCGGCGCTATCGCGCCGTCACGCGCGCCGGCGTCGTCGCCGCGGCCGCGGCGTGGCTCGGCCCCGACGCCTACGTCGAGGTCGAGACGCGCGTGGCGCGGTGAGCGGTAAGATGTCGGGGGCGATGGCGAGCGATCCCGGGACGACGTTCACCGGCACCGCGCGGTACGAGCTGCGGCGCCGGCTCGGCGCCGGCGGCATGGGCGTCGTCTACGAGGCGTTCGATCGCGAGCGCGCCGCGCTGGTCGCGCTCAAGACGCTGCGCGAGGTCGGCCCGGCGGCGATCGCGCGGTTCAAGCAGGAGTTCCGCGCGCTCGCCGACGTCGTCCACCCGGCGCTGGTCAGCCTCTACGAGCTGGTCAACGACGGCGACGAGCTGTTCTTCACGATGGAGCTGGTGCGCGGGATCCACTTCGATCGGTGGGTCGCGGGCGGCGATCCGGCCGACGAGGTGTCGACCCACGAGGACGACTCCGGCCCGACGGAGATGACGCGATCGCTGCGCCACGCGCCGGCGACGGGCTCGCCGTCCGGGGCGCCGTCCGGATCCGGTGACGGCGACACCTACCGCGCGCCCGCCTTGGCGCCCCAGCGCCCGCCGCCGCGGATCCAGCTGCCGCGGCTGCGCGCCGGGCTGCGCCAGCTCGCCGAGGGCGTCGCGGCGATCCACGACGCCGGCATGCTCCACCGCGACCTCAAGCCGTCGAACGTGCTGGTCGACGCGGCCGGCCGCGTCGTCGTGCTCGACTTCGGCCTCGTCACCGACCTCGCCGAGGAGCGCCCGCAGCTGACCGAGGACCGGCCGCTGCAGGGCACGTTCGGGTACATGTCGCCGGAGCAGGGCGCGCGCGCGCCGCTGACCCCGGCGAGCGACTGGTACTCGGTCGGCGTGATCCTCTACCGCGTGCTCACCGGACGGCTGCCGTTCCTCGGCGGGCGCGACGACGTGCTGATGGACAAGCAGAAGTTCGAGCCGCCGCCGCCGCGCGAGCTCGCGCCCGACGTGCCCGAGGACCTCGACCAGCTGTGCCGCGAGCTGCTGCGCCGCCAGCCCGAGCGCCGGCCCGCCGCGGCGGAGATCCTGCGGCGCCTCGGCAGCGAGCTGGCGCGGACGCGCGCCGGCGGGCGGTCGGTCGCGTCGTCGCAGGCCGCGTACGACACGCTGATCGGTCGCGAGCGCGAGCTCGCGGCGCTGCAGGCCGCCTACGCGCACACCCAGACCGGCGCGCCGGTGCTGGTCCGCGTCCACGGCCCGTCCGGCGCCGGCAAGAGCCGCACCGTGCGCGCGTTCCTCGACGGCCTGCCGGCCGAGCACGACGTCGTCGTGCTGCGCGGCCGGTGCTACGAGCAGGAGTCCGTGCCGTTCAAGGCGGTCGACAGCCTGGTCGACTCGCTCGCCGGCCACCTCGCGCGCCACACCGAGCTCGACGTCGAGGGGCTGATGCCGCGCGACGCGATCGCGCTGGCGCGGCTGTTCCCGACGCTGCGCCAGGTCGAGGCGTTCACGGCGCGCCGCCGCCGCGACCTGGCGACCGCGCCGGATCCGCTCGAGCTGCGCCGCCGCGGGTTCGCCGCGCTGCGCGAGCTGCTGGCGCGGATCACCGACCGCCGCCCGCTCGTGCTGGCGATCGACGATCTGCAGTGGGCGACGTCGACAGCGTCGCGCTGCTCGCCGCGCTGCTGCGCCCGCCGGACGCGCCCGCGCTGCTGCTGATCACCAGCTTCCGCAGCGAGGGCCGCGAGGCCAACCCGTTCCTCGCCGCGCTCGACGAGGCGCTCGCCGCCACCGGCGTCGAGGTCCGCGACGTCGAGCTCGGGCCGCTCGACGCGGCCGACGCGCGCCGGCTCGCCGCGGTCCACCTCGGCGCCAGCGGCGAGGCGCAGGCGCAGGCGGATCGGATCGTCGCGGAGGCGCGCGGCAACCCGTTCCTGGTCGAGGAGCTGGCGCGCCACGTGCGCGAGGGCCGCGACGACGCCGCGGGCGCGTCGCTCGAGCAGGCGCTGCGCAGCCGCGTGCTGCGCCTGCCGCCGCTCGCCGGCAAGCTGCTCGCGGTGATCGCCGTCGCCGGCCGGCCGCTGCTCCAGCAGGTCGCGCTGCGCGCCGCCGGCGTCGACGACCCGGCGACGCTCGCGCTGCTCAAGGTCGGCAGCTTCGTCCGCACCCGCACCGCCGGCGAGCACCGCCACGTCGAGGCCTACCACGACCAGGTGCGCGAGACCGCGGTCGCGCTGCTCGCGCCCGACGAGCGGCGGGAGCTCCACCTGCGCCTGGCCGAGGCGCACGAGGTCGCGCCGAGCCCGGATCCGGAGACGCTGGCGTACCACTACGCCGCGGCCGGCGAGCGCGCGCGCGCCGCCGAGCTGTCGGTGGTCGCGGCGAAGCGCGCGGCCGAGGCGCTCGCGTTCGATCGCGCGGCCGGGCTCTACCGCCGCGCGATCGAGCTGGCCGGCGGCGCCGCCGACGGCAAGCTGCGGGTCGCGCTCGGCGCGGCGCTGGCCAACAGCGGGCGCGGCGCCGAGTCGGCCGACGCCTACCTCGCCGCGCTCGAGGGCGCCGCGCCGGCCGAGGCGCTCGAGCTGCGCGGGCGCGCCGCCAGCCAGCTGTTGTTCAGCGGCCACATCGATCGCGGCCTGTCGACGCTCGAGCAGGTCGTCGATCTGGTCGGCCTGCGCATGCCCGCGTCGCCGCGGCGCGCGCTGTTCCAGATCGGCACGGCCCGGCTGCGCCTGGCGCTGCGCGGCCTCCGCTTCCGCGAGGTCGACGAGCGCGAGGTCCCGGCCAGCCAGCTGGTCAAGCTCGACGTCGCGTTCGCCGCGGCCGAGGGCCTCGGCACCGCCGATCCGATCCGCGCGACGGCGTTCCAGTCGCGGTCGGTGCTGATGGCGCTGCGCGTCGGCGAGCCGCGGCGCGTCGCGCGCGCGCTCGCCACCGAGGTCGCGTTCACCTCGCTGCGCGGCGTGCCGGCGGCGGCGCGCACCGCCGCGGTGCAGGCCCAGCTCGACGCGCTGGCGACGCGCCTCGGCGATCCCGACAGCCGCGGCCTGGCCGAGGGCGCGCGGTGCATCGCGGCGTTCAACGAGGGGCGGTGGCACGACACGCTCGAGGCGGGCGCGCGCGCCGAGCGGATCTTCCGCGACGAGTGTACGGGGCTGCGGTGGGAGCTGGCGACGTCCCAGCTCTACCAGGGGTTCGCGATGGCGCTGACCGGTCGGGTGCGCGAGCTGGTCGCGCGGTTCCCGCAGCAGCTCAAGGAGGCCAACGAGCGCGGCGATCTGTTCGCGGCGACGAGCCTGCGCGCGTGCCTGGGGTTCTACGTGCCGCTCACGCAGGACGATCCCGAGCTGGCCTACCGCGAGGTCGACGACGCGCTGGCGCGGTGGTCGGCGCGCGGCTTCCACCTCCAGCACGCCAACGCGCTCAACTCGCGGGTGTCGATCGACCTCTACCGCGGCGACGGGCGGACCGCGCTGCGCCGGTGCGAGGAGGCGTGGCCGGACCTCGAGCGGTCGCTGATGCTGCGGGTGCAGCTGCTGCGGGTCGTGTTCCTGAGCCTGCGCGCGCGCGCGATGATCCTGGCGTCGCACCAGGACGGCGACCGACGTCGGCTGCGCGCGATCGCCGCGATCGCGCGGCGGATCGATCGCGAGGGCGTGCTGTACTGCCAGTCGGAGGCGGCGATGCTGCGCGCGGCGGTCGCGCACCTGCAGGGCGACCGGGCCGCCGCGATCGCGCTGCTCGCCCGCGCCGACGAGCTGAGCGCGCGGTCCGGGCTGGGCCTGTCCAACCTCGCGGCGCGGCGCGCCCGGGGCGTGCTGCTCGGCGGCGACGAGGGCGCCGCGCTGGTCGCCGAGGCCGACGCGATCTGCCTCGGCCAGGGCCTGCGCCGGCCCGAGGGCGTCGCCGCGGTGTTCGCGCCCGGGTTCGCGCCCGCGTCGGCGCGCGCGCTGCCGCCGGCTTGACACGCCGCGCGCCGCGTGGAACACAAGGGACGTGGTAGATGCAACCCGGCTACAGGTGCGTGCGCGCACCGCGATCGCGGCGCTCGCCGCGGTCGCGCTGGTCGGGTGCACGCTGCTCGTCGCCTGGCACCGCGCGGAGACGCTCCACGGGGTGTGCGCCGAGCACGGCGACGAGATCCACCTGACCCGGACGCAGGCCGACGCGGCGCCGCCGCGCACCGCGGATGCCGGCGAGGCGCGGCTCGTCGCGGGATCGTTCGCGCTGCAGGACGGCGACTCCCACTGCGACGTCGTCGCGACCGCGCACGGCTTCGTCGCGGCCCACGGCGCCGCCGATCACCTGTCGGACGTCGCGCCGCTGCACGGCGATCCCGGCGCCCTCGTCGCGCCGACGCCGCGCGGCGCCCGGTACCGGCTCGCCCCCAAGACCTCGCCTCCGGCCTGACGCGCGGCTGCCCCGTCGTCTCGCTGTGATCGCGCGCGCGGCCTCGCCGGCGCGTGGTCGGGTCCCGCACCCGAGGTGTCCCGTGTCTGCTCGCCTGCTGTTCGCCGCGGTCTGCGCCGTGGCGGCCATCGCCGCCGCCGCGCCCGCGTCGGCCGACGTCCCGATTCCCGACCCAGGCGCGTCGCCGCCGCCACCGGCGTGCGCCGGCGCGCTCGACGGCCACGTCGTCGACGCGTCGACCCACGAGGAGGTCGCCGGCGCGATCGTCACCCTCGACGGCGAGGTCGTGGCCACGACCGACGAGAGCGGCCGGTTCGCGCTGGTCGGGCTGTGCGCCGGGACCCACGTGCTGGTCGTCGAGCGCGACGACTACGCCCGCGGCGAGCAGGCGGTCGCCGTCGCCGACCGCGCGGCCTCGGTCGAGATCGAGCTGACCGCGCTCGCGAGCGAGCTGATCGTGATCGAGGACGCCGCGCCGCCGGCGATCGACATGCGCGCGACGACCGTCGTGTCAGGCGAGGCGCTCGCGCGCACCCGCGGCCGGGCGCTGGCCGAGGCGCTGGCCGAGGTGCCGGGCGTCGCCCAGCTGCGCTCCGCCAGCGGCATGGCAAAGCCGATCGTGCGCGGCCAGTTCGGGCGGCGCCTGCTGCTGCTGGTCGACGGCGTCCGCCACCGCGCGCAGGAGTGGGGGCTCGATCACGCGCCCGAGGTCGACCCGTTCGTCGCCGGCGCGATCACCGTCGTCCGCGGCGCGGCCGGCGTCCGCTACGGGCCGGACGCGATCGGCGGCGCGGTGCTGGTCGACCCGCCGGCCCTGCCGCACGACCCGGGCGTCGCCGGCGAGCTCCACCTGATCGGGGCGACCAACGGCCACGGCGGCAGCGGCGCGGCGCGGGTCCAGGCGGCGCCGCGCCGGATCCCCGGGCTGGCGTGGCAGCTCGAGGGCACGTACAAGCGGCTCGCCGCGCCGCGCACGCCGGACTACGCGCTCGACAACACGGGCGCGGCGGAGTGGTCCGCTGGCGCGACCGCCGGCTACCAGCGCGGCGACGCCGACTTCCACCTGTCGTACCGCCGCTACCAGGCCGACCTCGGCGTGTGCAGCTGCCTGCGGATCGAGTCGGCCGACGACTTCTACGCCCAGCTCGAGCGCGACGAGCCGCTCGGCGTCGAGCGGTTCCGCGCGGACTTCGAGATCGAGCGGCCGTATCAGGCGGTGGCGCACGACCTCGCGGTGGCGCGTGCCCACTGGCACCCGGCCGGCGTCGGCGGGGTCACGCTGACCTACGCGCTGCAGTACGACCACCGCGAGGAGTTCGACGTCGTGCGCGACGCGACGGCGGGCCCGCAGTTCGACTTCCGGCTCACCACCCACGACGCCGACGCCTCGTTCGAGCACAACCCGGTCCACCTGTCGGATCACGTCCACCTGCACGGCGACGCCGCCGTCGTCGGGATGGTGCAGTTCCACGGGTTCAGCGGCCTGCCGCTGGTGCCGGACCATCGCGCGTGGAGCGCCGGCGCCTACGCGATCGAGCGGCTGGTCGGGCACGACTTCGAGGTCGAGGCCGGCGTCCGCTACGACGCGCTCGCGCGCACCGCGTCGATCGCCCGGCAGGACTTCCTGCGCCTGGTCCGCAGCGATCAGCTCGCGGCCGACGCGTGCGGCGGCGGCGAGCCGGACCCGGTCGAGTGCGCCTCGACGTTCCACACGCTCTCGGCCTCGCTCGGCGGGCTGTACCAGCTCACCCGGGCGTGGGCGGTCAAGGCCGACGTGTCGACCGCCTCGCGGCCGCCCAATCCCGACGAGCAGTACCTCAACGGCACCTCCCCGACGTTCCCCGTGGTCGGCCTGGGCAAGCCCGACCTCGGGCCCGAGACGACGGTGTCGGCGTCGGTGACGACGACCTACCGCGGCGACCGCGTCGCCGCGGAGGCGTCGGCGTTCGCCAACCGGATCGCCGACTACATCGAGCTCGCGCCGGCGCTCGACGCCGACGGCGAGCCGATCTTCGACGTGCTGATCCGCGGCACGTTCCCGCGGTTCGTCACCCGCCCGGTCGACGCGGCGTTCTGGGGCGCCGACGCCGGGATCACCGCGCGCGTGGCGCCGGGGCTGGAGCTGGCGGGGCAGGTGGCGGTCGTGCGCGCCAAGGATCTCGACGACGACGGCTACCTCGCGTTCGTCCCGCCCGACCGCGTCCGCGGCGAGGCGCGCTACGCCCGCGCCGACGTGCTCGGGCTGCGCGCGGCCTCGGTCGCGGTGTCCGGCAGCTACGTCGCGCGCCAGCGCCGGTTCGACGTGAACGCCGACCTCGCGCCGCCGCCGGCCGGCTACTTCCTGCTCGGCGCCGAGGTCGGCGTCGAGGACGAGGTCGGGCCGCACACGGTCAAGGCCTCGCTCGTCGGGACCAACCTCACCGACGCCCGCTACCGCGACTACACGAGCCTGCTCCGCTACTTCGCCGACCAGCCCGGGTGGCAGCTCGTGCTGCGCCTGAGCGTTCACTTCGACGCGACCGATGCTCCCTGAGCGAAAGGATCCCGTGATGCGCCTGCGTTCTCTGTCCACCTCGATGTTCGCCGTCGTCGCGGCCGCGCTCGCCGGCTGCGGCAGCGACGGCGACGACCACGACCACGGCAACGAGCAGGAGGTGATCACGACCGTGATCCTGACGTTCACGCCCGACGGCGGCGGGGCGGCGATCGTCGCGGTCGCGGACGACCCCGACGGCGACGGCGGCGAGCCGCCCGTGATCGACGACGTCGGCCTGTTCGACGGCACCACCTACGGCGTGACCGTCGCGTTCGAGAACCGGCTCGAGGAGCCGGCGGAGGACATCACCGCCGAGGTGGCCGACGAGGCGGAGGACCACCAGGTGTTCTTCACCGGCACCGCGGTGAACGGCCCGGCGAGCGACCGCCCGGGGGCGGGCCTCGTCCACGCCTACGCCGACGAGGATGCGGCCGGGTTGCCGATCGGCCTCGACAACACGATCACCGTCGGCGGCGCCGGCGGCGAGCTGACCGTGACCCTGCGCCACCTGCCGCCGGTGAACGATCAGCCGGTCAAGACCTCCACCACCGCGGCCGAGGTCGCCGCCGGCGGCTTCGCCGCGATCGGCGGCACCACGGATGCTCAGGTCACGTTCGAGGTGGCGGTCGCGGTGGAGTAGCGGCGTGCGCTGTCGCGCCGGTGACTGTCAGCACCCTTCGACACGGGCCTCGCTGGCGCTCGGCCCTGCTCAGGGTGAGCGGGGAGGCGGAGACGGAGACGGAGACGGAGACGGAGACGGAGACCGAGACGGAGACGGATGCAGACCAGGCGCGCGCCAGCGCGCCGGGTGGCCGCTCATCGCGCGCGGTCTCGCCAGAGATGGGGGCTTCGGGACCGGCGCGCTCCCCCCGACCTCGAGCGCGCGGCCACCAGCCCGCGCGCGGATCAGAACAAGACGCGCGCCTGGACGCCGACGACGACGTTGATCGCGCTGTCGACCAGGTAGCGGTGGCCGACGAGGTCGGTCAGCGGCACGTGGAGCGGGTTGACCTCCTCGGTCCCCTGGTTCACCACGTCGTTGCCGCTGTCCTCGCAGTCGGTCGTGACGCCGTCGTCGCACGTCGGCAGGTCGGTGCCCGCGTCGGTGAACGAGATCGAGTGCCGCGTCTCGCGCGTCAGCTCGGCGAGCGCCGCGATGTGGACCATCGGGCCGAGGTCCGCGCGCAGCGCGACCCGGCCGCCGACCTCGAAGTAGTTCTCGATGTTGGTGATGCCCGGGTGGGACATCGCCTGCAGCCCCGCGGTCGTCGGCGACTCGTCCAGCACCAGCGGGCCGCCGCGCTCGGTGTCGCCGGCGAGCGCGAACACCTCCCACAGCTCGGAGTAGCCGCGCCCCTCGAAGTGGCCGACCAGCTTGGCCGAGAGGTCGAGGCTCACCCGCTGCGCGGCGTCGCCCTTGTCGACGCCGATCGCCTCGAACCCGAACCGGGTGCCCGCCTGCTGCTGCTTGCCTGTCGACTTCGCGCCGAAGCCGGGGTCCTGGAACAGCGACGCCTGCTTGGCCTTGATCGGCGCCTGCCACCACAGCTGGACGTAGGGCTCGGCCCAGCCGACCTTCTTCGCCATCGTCGTGTAGAGCCGGACCTCGTGCACGCCCGAGCCGACGCCGGTCTCGGCCTCGGGATCGGCCGCGTCGAACTTCGCCGGTGCGCCGATCGCGAGCCGCAGCTCGGCGCCGAGCTTCCACACCGGCTTGGTCGAGTCGCGCTGCTGGTTCATCGGCGCCCACACCACGCCGAGGTGGAGCTGGTCGAGGCCGCTGCGGTCGACGCCGCGGAAGATCATCGGGTCGCTGGCGTCGGGGAAGCCCGTCGCCGGATCGTCGGAGTCGAACCCGCTGGTCGGCAGCAGGCCCGACTCGATCGTGGACGACGTCCCGCGATCGACGCCGGAGGCGAGCTCGAGCGAGCGCGCGTCGAGCACGACGATCGGCAGCGCGGCGGTGAGCGCGAGGTCGTGGAAGATGCCCAGCTCGAGCCGCGGCACCAGCCGGTGCTGGCTCGACTGGTACTCGAGGTCGTCGATCACCGGGATGGCGCCGGTCGGGTCCGCCCCCGCGCCGACGTCCTCGCGCATGACGTGCGAGGTGCGCAGTCGGAACTCGTAGTCGAGCCAGACGTGGAGGTCGAACCCGTCCGCGTCCGGACCGGTATCGAACGAGCTGGCGACCTCGGTGTCGGGGCCGGCGGCGGCGCGGGTCGGGGCGAGCGCGCCGGCGGCCAGCCACGTCCCGGCCACGAGGGCGCACGCCCGACCGAGCGAGCGGGCGGGCGAAACGGCGGTCCTGGGCTCCCGGCGCAAGATGGGGTCGAGCCTATCCCGGCGACGCGTCGGCCGGCAAGGCAGCGGGGGCCTTGCCGCCGCCGATCGCGACGAGCAGACCGAGCGCGGACGTGACGCCGGCCGCTGCCGCCCACGCCGCCAGCTGGCCCTCCTGGATCAGCAGGCCGCCGAGCGGCGGCGCGAACACCGCCGCGAGCGACTGCAGCGACTGGGTCAGGCCGAGAACGACGCCCTGCTCGTGGCGCTCGATCACGTGGGTCACGCGCGCGGTGAGCGCCGGCCGCAGGAAGCCGTTGCCGAACGAGCTGATCGTCGACGCGACGAGCAGCAGCGCGACGGTCGCGACGAAGCCGAGCATCAGGTAGCCGATCGCCGAGCACACGAACCCGGCGACGACCAGCGGCGCGTCGCCGTACTTCTTCGACAGCGGCCGCAGCATCCCGCCCTGGATGAAGATGCCGAGCACGCCGACGTAGGCGTAGACGTAGCCGACCTCGTCGGCGCCGAACGGGTGGCCGTTCCAGGTGAACCGCCGCTCCGCGTACATCGCGAACCCGCCGATGAAGGTGGAGAACGCGATCGAGAACAGGAAGAACTGCAGCAGCAGGCCGCGCAGCACCGGGCGGCGGAAGAACGCCAGGTAGCCGCGCCACTCGAGCAGGCCGAGCCGGCGCCCCGCGGGCGGCGGCGCGCCGTCGGCCCCGCCGTGGTCGTCGCCGGCGCCGGTCGGCCGGTGCGGGTGCTCGCGCTGGAGCAGCAGCGACGTCGTCACGATCGAGATCGCCGACAGCGCGGCGGCGAGGTAGAGCGGCCGGGCGAGGTAGCGGATCTGCTCGGCCGGCGCCAGGCCGTCGGGGTGGCTCGACAGCCACCCGCCGACCGCCGGGCCGACCGCGAAGCCGAACCCGAACGCGATGCCGATCACCCCGAACGCGCGCGTCCGCTGGTCGGGGCGGGTGTGGTCGGTGATGTAGGCCTGGGCGATCGTCAGGTTGCCGGCGGTCGCGCCGCTGACGATCCGTCCGACGAACAGCATCCACAGCTCGGTCGACTGGGCGAGCACGAGCAGGCTGGCGAGCATGCCGGCCTGGCTGAGCAGCAGCAGCGGCTTGCGCCCGTAGCGGTCCGACAGGTTGCCGAGGATCGGCCCG
Organism: Myxococcales bacterium; assembly: GCA_011526095.1. Lineage (GTDB taxonomy): Bacteria > Myxococcota_A > Polyangia > Haliangiales > Haliangiaceae > WYBA01. Next base: position 59,784 of record WYBA01000045.1, read on the forward strand.
CTGACCAGCTGGCACGCCGAGAACACCGCGAACAACAGGCCCACGACCAGCGGCGTCGCGCCGAACGCCTGGGCGTAGAACGGCAGCAGCGGGATCATGATCGTGAGCGACAGGACGTCGACCAGCACGATCAGGAAGATCGGCGCGAGCGGCCCCAGACCGGATCGGGGGGCGGCGGTACCTGGGGACTGCGTCACGCGGCGCGCACCATAGCCTAATCGGCCCACTGGGCCTACCCGTGGGCCTACTCGGGGTCGCGCAGCCCGAGCTCCTTCATCTTCATCTGCAGGCTCTTGCGGCTGATCTTGAGCAGCTTGGCCGCCTGGGTGACGTTGCCGCCGGTCTCGGCCAGCGCCTTGGCGATCAGCTCGCGCTCGATCCGGCCGGTCTCGGCCCGGACGATGTCCTTGAGCGAGCCGTCGGCGAACGTCGCGCCGGACAGGTCACCCTCGGCGTCGCCCTCGTGCGGGTCCGGCTCGCTGTCGGCCGGATCGGCGCTGTCGGGGCGCGCGGGCGCGGGCGCTGCCCCGGGCGCGGGCGCGGGCGCCGACGCGGGCGCGCCGGCGCCGCTCGCGCCGGCGATCTCGTCGGGCAGGTCGGCGAGCTCGATCCGCTCGCCCTTGCAGAACAGGATCGTGCGCTCGAGGACGTTCTCGAGCTCGCGGATGTTGCCGGGCCAGGTGTGCGCGCTCAGCGCGGCGACCGCCTCCTCGCTGATCCCGGTGACGCTCTTCTTCAGGCGCTCGTTGAACTTGCGCATGATGTGGCGCACGAGCATCGGGATGTCGGCGCGGCGCTTGCGCAGCGGCGGGATCTGCAGCGGGACGACGTTGAGGCGGTAGTACAGGTCCTCGCGGAAGTTGCCGCGCTGGATCTCCTGCTCGAGGTCCCGGTTGGTCGCGGTGATCAGCCGGACGTCGACCTTGATCGTCTTGAGCCCGCCGACGCGCTCGAACTCGCTCTCCTGGATCGCGCGCAGCAGCTTCACCTGCATCTCGACCGGGATCTCGCCGATCTCGTCGAGGAACAGCGTGCCGCCGTCGGCGAGCTCGAACCGCCCGGGCTTGGAGCTGGTCGCGCCGGTGAACGCGCCCTTCTCGTAGCCGAACAGCTCCGACTCCATCAGCGTCTTGGGGATCGCGGCGCAGTTGATCTTGATGAACGGGCCGCCCTTGCGGCTCGAGTGCTCGTGCAGCGCCTTGGCGACCAGCTCCTTGCCGGTGCCGCTCTCGCCGGTGATCAGCACCGTCGTCGGCGTGTCGGCGACCTTGTCGATGACGTCGAAGATCGCGTGCATCTCGCCGCTGTCGCCGACCAGGCCGAACCGGCCGCGCGTCTGCTCGCCGGTCTCGGTCAGCTCGCCCTCGCGGGTGCCGTACAGGGTCGAGCGCGGCGCCATGCGGTTGGCGAACGCCTGGCGCACGGCCTTGTCGACGATCGCGCGGATCTGGTCCTGCTCGAACGGCTTCTCGATGTAGTCGAACGCGCCCGCCTTGATCGCCTCGACCGCCTGGCCGACCGAGCCGTAGGCGGTGATCATGATGACCGGGACGTGCGGCGTCGCGGCGGCGGCGTGGCGGAGGACGCCCATGCCGTCGACCGTGGGCATGCGCAGGTCGGTGATCACGACGTCGACGTCGGAGCCCATCAGCTCCATCGCCTCGGAGCCGTCGGTCGCCTGGACGACCTCGTGACCCTCGCGGCGCAGCATCGCGGTGAGGACGCGCCGCAGGTTCGGCTCGTCGTCGGCCACGAGGATGCGGGCGCGGTCGGTCATGTCGGGCGCAAGATACCAGACCCGGCGCGGCCCGCGCGGTCCGCGCGCCGACGCCGTCAGACGGCGGGCGGCGGCGGCGGGGTCAGCTCGACCTCGTCGTCGGGCGACGGGATCGCGGCCGCCTGGGCCGCCTGGGCCGGCTGCGGGCGGGTCGGCAGGAACACCGAGAACGTCGAGCCCTGCCCGGGCGTCGACCGCACCTCGATCGTGCCGCCGTGCTGGCTGACGATGCGCTGCGAGATCGCCAGGCCCAGGCCCGAGCCGCGCGCCTTGGTCGTGAAGAACGGGATGAACAGCTTCATGATCTTGTCGCGCGCGATGCCGACGCCGGTGTCGCGGAACCGGACCTCGGCGAACTGGCCGTAGCCGAGGCGCGAGCGGCGGCGCCGCGTCGTGAGGATGTCGAGCGTGCCGCCCTGCGGCATCGCCTGGATCGCGTTGAGCCCGAGGTTCAGGAACACCTGCACCAGCGCCTCGGGGTCGCCGACCACCGGCGGCAGCATGTCGTCGAGCTTGACCGTGATCTCGGCGCCGCGCGCCTCGGGCGCCTGCTGCAGCAGCGACACGGTCTTCTTGACCACCGCGTTGACGTCGACCGTGACCTGGTCGAGCCGCTCGGCGCGGTCGGCGCGGGTGTAGTCGAGGAACCGGGTCACGACGTTGTTGAGCCGGTTGGCCTCCTCGACGATGACCTGGACCATCTCGGCGATCTCGGGCGACGGCGGCATCGGCTTGCCGTCGGGGCCGATCAGCAGCTGCGCCGCGCCCTTGATCGCGCCGAGCGGGTTGCGGATCTCGTGGGCGAGGCCCGCGGCCATCTCGCCGAGGGCGGCGAGGCGGTCGCGCTCCTTGACCCGCTCGTAGGCCTGGCTCGACTCGATCACCCGCGCGGCCTGCGCGGCGAGCTGGCGGAAGCTGTCGATGTCGTCGAGGTCGAACGCGCCGTCGGCGCGGTCGTCGCCGACCGCGAGCAGGCCGAGCAGCCACGGCCCCTGCTCGGTCTCGCCGGTGCCGAGCAGCGGGAACACCAGGTCGGCGTGGAGCCGCTCGGCCATCGCGATCACCGCCTCGACCGTCGCGCGGCGCTCGGCGTCGGCGGGCGCGCCGGCGGGCGCGCCGGTGCCGGTGGTGTCGCCCAGCTCGCGGCGCAGCACCTCGACGTCGACGTGGCCGGCGCGGACCGCGTCGAGGAACGCGCGCGCGCTGCCGGCGTCGATCCGGTCGTCGGGCGCGCGGCCGAACCAGCCGGCGCGGTCGAACCCGGCGCCGTCGGGATCGATCAGGTAGACCGCGCCGTCGGTGGCGCGCCGCGACTCCTCGAACGCCGTGATGATCTTGGCGACCATGTCGGGGACGTCGACGACGTTGCCGAGGTCGCGGCGGACGCGGTCGATCCGGCCGCGCAGCTCGGTGCGCTGGCGGACCAGCCAGCGGTTGACGCCGTTCTCGAGGCGCGCGCGCACCGGCTCGAACAGGATCAGGATCACGAACGACGCGACGATCGCGTTGAGCAGGTACAGGCCCTCCTGGCCGCCGCCGATCCACGCCAGCAGCAGGCCGTAGACCGCCCACAGCAGCAGCACGAGCGTGCCGAGCACGGCCATCTTGCCGACGAGCTCGTTGATGTCGAGCAGGCGGTAGCGGAACAGCGTCTGCGACAGGAAGTAGAGGTAGAGGATCGACAGGACGTTGCCGAGGGTCGGCCACGCGACGCCGAACCGCGGCAGCACGTCGGTGAGCGCGAGCGTGATCGCGACGAACCCGCCGAGCGCGAGGTAGCGCACGCGCGTGCGCTCGACCCGCTTCACCGTCGCGCGGTACTGCACGTACATGTCGTAGACGCAGCGGTAGAGGCCGCCGAACACGTAGGCGCCGAACGGCACCGCGAACCACAGCTCGTGGTGGATCGGATCGAACACCGCGCTGTAGATGAGGCCGAGGTAGGCGACGAACGTCCACGCCAGGGTGACGCGGGGAGGGCGGTGCCGGCCGCCGATCGACGGCTGGGCGAGGAACGCGCGGAAGAACGCGATCGCGGTCGGCGGGATCGTCGCCGCGGGCCACAGCGCGAGCCAGCCGGCGAGCGCGCTGTCGGTCGCCATCGCGACGAAGTTGCACAGGTGCCAGGCCGACACCATGAACGCGAACGCGGCGAACGAGGTGTACGTGCGGTCGCTGCGGTTGCGCAGCACCACCGACGCGCCGATCGCGAGGATCACGAGCGCGGCCAGCAGCGCGGAGACCGCCTGGACGTCCACGGCGCCAGCATAGCCGGTGTGACTGAGCCCGTCTCCGCCTCCGCCTCCGTCTCCGTCTCCGTCTCCGTCTCCGTCTCCGTCCCCGTCTCCGTCTCCGTCTCCGCCTCCGCCTCCGCCTCCGTCTCCGCTTCCGTCTCCGTCTCCGTCGCCGCCTCCGCCTCCGCAAGCACCGCTCGTCCTGAGCGCGGGCGAGCGCCAGCGAGCCCGCAGTCGAAGGACGCTGACAGTCACGGCTAGCCTCGGCCGCCGTCTGCGCCCCTCCATCTGCTACCGTCCGCCCGTGTCCACCCGCGACGAGCTGCTGCGCGCGCTGCCCGCCGTCCACGAGCTGGCGACCGCCGCGGCGGCCGCGTCCGCCGCCGCGCCGCGCTGGGCCGTCGTCGAGGCCGCGCGCCGCGCGGTCGCCGAGCACCGCGCGGCGATCCTCCGCGGCGAGCAGCCCGGCGAGATCGCGCCCGCCGCCGTCGCCGCCGCGGCCGCCGCGCTGGCGCAGCCGTCCCTGCGCCGCGTCGTCAACGCCACCGGCGTCGTGCTCCACACCAACCTCGGCCGCGCCCCGCTCGCGCCCGAGGCGATCGCGGCGGTCGTCGACGTCGCCGCCGGCTACTCGACGCTCGAGTACGACCTCGCCGCCGGCGCGCGCGGCTCGCGCCACGGCCACGCCGCGCACCTGGTGCGCGAGCTGACCGGCGCCGACGACGCGCTCGTCGTCAACAACAACGCCGCGGCGTGCGTCCTCGCGCTGTCCGCGCTCGCCGCCGGCCGCGAGGTCATCGTGTCGCGCGGCGAGCTGGTCGAGATCGGCGGCAGCTTCCGCATCCCGGACATCCTGCGCCAGTCGGGCTGCCGCCTGGTCGAGGTCGGCACGACGAACAAGACGCGGATCGCCGACTACCGCGCCGCGATCACGCCCGACACGGCGCTGCTGCTCAAGGTCCACCCGTCGAACTTCGCGGTCGTCGGGTTCACCGAGGCGGCGTCGCTCGCCGAGGTCGTCGCGCTCGGCCGGGAGGTCGGCGTGCCATCGATGATCGATCTCGGCTCGGGCGCCCTGCCGTCGACCGCCGAGCTGCGCGCCCTCGGCGTCGGCGGCGAGCCCAGCGCGCGCGACGTCGTCGCCATCGGCGTCGACCTCGCCACGTTCTCCGGCGACAAGCTGCTCGGCGGGCCCCAGGCCGGCGTCCTCGCCGGCCGGGCCGACGCGATCGCGCGGTGCCGGCGCCACCCGCTGCTGCGCGCGGTCCGCCCCGACAAGCTCACGCTCGCCGCGCTGGTCGCCACCCTCGGTCTCTACCGCGACGGCCGCGGCCGCGACGTCCCGGCGCTCGCGATGCTCGGCGCCGCCCCCGACGAGCTACGCCGCCGCGCGCTCGCGCTCGCCGCGGCGTGCGGGCCGTCGCCGCACCTGGCCGTGATCGAGACCTCCTCGGCCGTCGGCGGCGGCGCGCTGCCCACCGCCGAGCTGCCGTCGTGGGCGCTCGCGCTCGACGGTCCCGGCGCGGCCGACGCGATCGACCGCGCGCTGCGCGCCGCGCCGGTCCCCGTGGTCGGCCGCATCGTCGATGGCCGCGTGGTGCTCGACGTCCGCACGATCCTGCCGCGCGACGAGGTGGACGTCGTCGCCGCCGTCCGTATGCTGTTCGCCGGGATGACAACCGGATAATCAACGATGCTCGACGTCGGTTACCTCCTCGCGGGCCTCGTCCTGCTGTACTTCGGCGCCGAGTGGCTGGTCGGCAGCGCGTCGCGCCTCGCCGTCTCGCTCGGCGTCTCGCCGCTGATCGTCGGCCTCACGGTCGTGGCCTACGGCACCTCGTCGCCCGAGCTGGTCGTCGGCATCGGCGCCGCGATCAACGACCAGGGCGCGATCGCGCTGGGCAACGTCATCGGCTCGAACATCGCCAACATCGGCCTGATCCTGTCGATCACCGCGCTGATCACCCCGCCGCGGATCGACCCGTCGCTGCGCGGTCGCGAGGTCGGGATGCTGCTGGTCACGACCGCGCTGGTCCCGCTGCTGCTGCTCGACGGCACGGTCCAGCCGTGGGAGAGCGCCGGCCTGCTCGCGCTCGCGATCGGCTACACGGTCTGGACCGTGCGCGCGGCGCGGTCGCCGGCCGCCACCGGGGTGCCGCGGGCCACCTCGGACGCCGAGGCCACCGCCGAGGCACGCACCGTCGCCGACGCGGCTGACGCCGCCGCGCTCGGCGCGGTGCCCGCGGGCGGCCGGGCGCGGCTGATCCTGCTCGGGCTCGCCGGCCTGGCGCTGCTGGTCGGCGGCGGCCACCTGCTGGTCGAGGGCGCGGTCGGGGTCGCGCGCACGCTCGGCATGAGCGAGCGATTGATCGGCCTCACGATCGTCGCCGTCGGGACCTCGCTGCCGGAGCTCGCCACCTCGGTGCTGGCCGCGCTGCGCGGCCACAGCGACATCGCGGTCGGCAACGTCGTCGGCTCCAACATCTTCAACGCCGTGCTGATCCTCGGCGCCTCGGGCATCACCGGCTCGATCCACGCCACCCCCGGCGACATCGCCCTCGACCTCGGCGTGCTCGGCGGCATGACCGTGCTCGCGGCCCTGGTGATCCGCACCCGAGCCCGCGTCAGTCGCCCCGAGGGGGTGCTGCTGCTCGCCGGCTACGCCGCGTTCCTGGCCTCGCTCGCGCTCGGCGTGTGAGCGCCAGGCGGGTTGACCGGGCCCCGGCTCCCGGTCCAAGGTCCCCCCGTGTCCGAGTCCGAACCGCGCGTGGTGGCCGTGGCCAGCGGCAAGGGCGGCGTCGGCAAGAGCCTGCTCGCCGCCAACGTCGGCATCTTCCTGGCGACGCTGGGCAAGCGCGTCGTGGTCGTCGACGGCGCGCTCGGCACGCCCAACCTGCACATGTTCGCGGGCGTGCCGCGCCCGGCGCGCACGCTGTCCGAGGCGCTGATCGAGGGCGGGCCGCCCCTGGCCGAGGTCACGCTGGCGACCCCCGTGCCCGGGATGCGGCTGGTCGCCGGCGCCGGCGATCCGGCGTGGGTCGCCGACGCCGCGCCCGAGCTGGTCCCGGCGCTGATCGCGCAGCTCCGCCAGCTCCCCGCCGACTGGGTCGTCGTCGACCTCGGGCCGGGCACGGCGGCGTGGATCCTCGACCTGTTCGACGCCGCCGACCTCGGCGTGATCGTCGCGGTCCCCGACCCGACGTCGATCGAGCTGATGCACCGGTTCGTGCGCGCCGCGTTCGTGCGCCGGCTCGCGGCCCTCGGGCTGGGCGACCTGATCGGCCTGGTCCCGGGCGAGCCGCGCCGCCACGAGGGCGGCATCCCGGCGGCGCTCGATCTCTACCTCGCGGCCACCGCCGCCGGCGACGACCGCCTGCCCGCGCTGCGCCACGCGATCCTCGACTTCCAGCCGCACCTGGTGATCAACGCGGCGCGCTCGAAGTCCGACATGGAGATCGGCCGCGCGGTCGCCAACTCCGCGCGCCGCCGGCTCGGCGTGCCGGTCCAGTACCTCGGCCACCTCGAGTACGACGAGGCGGTGTGGGCGTCGACCCGGCGCCGCCGGCCGCTGCTGATCGAGCACCCCGAGGCGCGCATCACCAAGAACATCGAGAAGGTCACGCGCGGGCTGCTCGCGGTCTACCGCCGCGAGCCCGACGAGGTGCCGGTCGTGCGCGAGGTCCTGCCGTCGGACAACCACTACGACCTGCTCGAGGTCGCGCCGACCGCCAGCTTCGAGGACATCCGCCGGGCCAACCGTCGGATCCGCGACATCTACGGCGCCGAGTCGGTGGCGATCAGCGGCCTGTACGACCCGGCCGGGCTCGAGGCGGTCCACCGCCGCCTCGACCTCGCCTACACGACGCTGATGGACGCGGCCAAGCGCAAGGAGTACGACCACGAGCTGTTCCCCGAGGGCGTGCCGGCGCCGCCGCCGCCGACGGCGACCAGCCCCGACGGGCCGCGCCCGCCGCGGATCACCCAGCCGCCGCCGATCCCCGACGCGCCGGTCGAGCGCCCGCCGATGCCGGCCCTGGGCCCGCGCACCGAGTACACCGGGCCGCTGCTGCGCCAGGTGCGCGAGGCGCTCGGGATCGAGCTGCGCGAGATCACCGAGCGCTCGAAGATCGGCATGAGCTACCTGGTCGCGCTCGAGGGCGAACAGTTCACCAAGCTGCCGGCGATCGTCTACGTCCGCGGGTTCCTGGCCGAGTACGCCCGGATCCTCGGCCTGGAGTCGCGGCGCGTCGTCGAGACCTACCTCGAGCGCTACCGCGCGGTGCGCCAGGCGACCGTGGCGGAGGACGAGGGGCAGTAGCCCGCCCGGGCGGTCGCTTGACCGCGCCGCGCGCTGGGCCCTACGATCACGCCATGGCCACGCTGATCGACAACTCGAAGCGGGCGCGCCAGCGGGCGCGCGCGATCGCCTCCGACCTGACCCTCTACCACGAGGCGAAGATCCTCGAGGGCATCAGCAACGACAACCTGTTCGAGGTCATGAACGACGAGATCAACGAGGGGCGCGAGCTGTTCAAGAGCCGCGTCACCGAGGACATCTTCAAGGAGAACATCTACGAGCGCGCGATCGTGGATGTCCTGGTGAAGTCCAAGGGGCACGTGAAATCCAAGATCTGGTAGAGCATCGCTTCCGCGTCGAGCCCGGCGACCCGGCGGTCGCCGAGCGGCTCGACACGTTCGTCGCCGCGCGGCTCCCCGAGCTGAGCCGCGCGCAGGTCAAGCGCCTGGTCGACGACGGCGACGTCCTCGTCGGCGGCGCGCCGGCCGCCAAGGCGGGCGTCAAGCTGCGCGCCGGCGACGAGATCGTCGTGCGCGTGCGGCCGCCCGCGCCGCTGGTCGCCCAGCCCGAGGCGATGGCGCTGGTCGTGCTGTTCGAGGACGACGACCTGATCGTCGTCGACAAGCCGGCCGGGCTGGTCGTCCACCCCGCGCCCGGCCACGCCGGCGGCACGCTGGTCAACGGCCTGCTCGCCCACTGCGAGGACGAGGACGCGCCGGGCGGCACGACGCTGTCGGGGATCGGCGGCGAGCTGCGGCCTGGCATCGTCCACCGCATCGACAAGGACACCACCGGCGTGCTCGTCGTCGCCAAGAGCGAGGTCGCGCACCGCGTGCTGAGCGCGGCGTTCCAGACCAAGGACCTGTTGCGCGAGTACGTCGCCGTCGTGTCGCCCGCGCCGCTTGCCGACCGCGGCACGATCCGCACGCTCTACAACCGCCACCCCGTCGACCGCAAGAAGTTCTCCAGCAAGGTGGCCAAGGGCAAGCCAGCCGCGACCCACTGGGAGGTCGTCGAGCGGTTCCGCACGCCGACCGGCGGCACCGCCGCGATGATCCACTGCCGGCTCGAGACCGGGCGGACCCACCAGATCCGCGTGCACATGGCCGACAGCGGCTGGCCGCTGCTCGGCGACCAGGTCTACGGCAAGTACCCCAAGGACCCGCTGCTCGGCGAGGTCGCGCGCGAGCTCGGCCGCCAGGCGCTCCACGCCGCGCGCCTCGAGATCGCGCACCCCGTCACCGGCGCGCCGCTGGTGTTCCGCACCGACCCGCCCGCCGACCTGCAGCGCCTGCTCGCGCGGCTGCGCGCGGGGGCGTAGGGCGCGCCGCCGGCGCGTCGGCGCGGCGGCGCGTGCCGGGCCGGGCCGCCCGTGGTCAGCGGCCCGAGGGCGTCGCCGTGGCGCCTCGGACCTGCTCGAGCGCGTTCTCGATCACGCCCACGTCGTCGGCGAGATGCGACACCTCGGGGAACTTCGCGGCGGCCTGCCGCGCGAGGGCCAGCCCTTGCTCGAACGCGCCGACCGCCAGCGTCACGTTGCCGCGCTCGTAGCGCAGCACGCCGAGACGGTAGTGCGAGATGTAGACGTCGCGCAGGGCCTGGTGGCTGTCCGGATGCTCCGCCGCGAGCCGCTTGCGGATCTCGAAGGCGGCCTGCGCGCCGGCCTCGCCGTCGTCGAGCTTGCCGAGGTCGATGAGGATGTCGGCGAGGCGATCATGGCTGTTGGCGAGATCGCGCGCGAGGTCCGCATTGGTCGGGTCCATCGCGGCGTTGTGGATCCGCAGGGCGTGCGCGCGCTGGTAGCTGGCGAGCGCGCCTTCGTGGTCGCCCTGGGCCTCGAGCACGTCGCCGATGCTGACGTGGCCGGTCGCGACGTCGTCCGACCACCGGACGTTGGTCGGGTCGCCCGCGGCCAGGCGCTCCGAGATCGCCAGGCTCGCGCGGTGCGCGTCGAGCGCGCCGGCGAAGTCGCCGAGCAGGCGCAGGAGCGTCCCGACGCGGTCGGTCACCGAGGCCAACCGCTGCTGGGTCATCGCGTCCCCAGGCGTCGCCCGCGCGAGCCGCTCGGTCAGCTCGCGACCCCGGCGGTATGCCTCGAGCGATCCTGGGAGATCTCCCTTCACCTCGAGCGTGTCGCCGATCGCGACCTCGAGCACGGCGACCGCCTCGATGCTCGCCGGCGCGTCGGGCGCCGCGGCGTACGCGCGCTGCGCGACCTCCAGCCCCGCGCGGTGCTCCGCGAGCGCTGCGTCGACGTCCCCCGCGGCCGCGAGCAGGTTGCCGATCATCTGGTGGCTCGACGCGATCTCGCGCTCGAGCCCGGGACGCCCCGCGGCGGCGAGCCGCTCGCGCAGCGCCAGGGCCTCGCGCGAAGCCGCGAGGGCGGTGCTGCGATCCCCCTGCAGCGCCAGCGCGCGCCCGAGTAGCTCGTGCGCCTGCGCCAGCTCGAGGTCGCGGCCGGCCGCGTGGAGGATGTCGATCGCCCGCCGGTAGGCGGCGACGGCCGAGGCGAGGTCGCCGGCGGTCGCCATCACCTCACCCGATTGCACGTGCGCGATGCCGCGGCGCCGCGCGCCCCCGAGGTCTCCCGGCTCGCCAGGCTGCGCGTCGTAGTACGCGACCGCGCGGTTCGCCACCATCGACAAGAGCTCGAGCTTCCCCAGTTCCTTCAGCTTGCCGTGCAGGTCGGTGAGCATGAACTCCATCAGCTCCTCGACCTGGCCGCGGCTGGCCTCGGCGCGGGCGCGCTGGGCGCGGGCGGCGTCGCGCTCGTCGCGGATGCCGAGCACCGCGAGCGTGCCGACGACGGCGAGGGCGAGCGCGGCGGTGGTGCCGACCGCGACCGCGCCGCGGTGGCGACGGACCCACCGGCCGAGCCGCTGCGCCGCCGAGTAGCGGTGCGCCGCGACGAGCTGGCCGCCGGTGAACCGGCGCAGGTCCTCGGCGAGGCCGGCGGCGGTGGCGTAGCGGTCGGCGGCGTCGCGCGCCATCGCCTTGGCGACGATCGCGCGCAGATCGGGCGGCGCCTCGGGCACGAGCTCGTCGAGCGACGTCGGCGGTCGCGCGAGCACCTGGGCGACGACGTCCGAGGCGACCTTGGTCTCGGCGTAGGGCCGGACCCCGGCGAGCACGTGGTAGAGGATCGCGCCGACCGCGTAGACGTCGGCGCGCGGGTCGCTGCGCTCGCCGCGCGCCTGCTCCGGCGGCATGTACGACGGCGTGCCGATCGCCTCGCCGAGCACGGTCACCATCCCGTCGTCGCTGGAGGTGCCGGCGAGCGAGTCGTCGGCGCCGTCGCGCACGTCCTTGGCGAGGCCCCAGTCGATGACGATCGTCTCGCCGTACGTCCCGATCAGGACGTTGTTGGGCTTGAGGTCGCGGTGGATCACCTGCTCGCCGTGGGCGTAGGCGATCGCCTCGGCGATCGCCTGGACCCGCGGCACCAGCGCGAGCCGCGCCGGCAGCGTCGTCGCGCGCTCGATCGCGCGGTCGAGCGGCTGCCCGACGACGTGGGGCATCGTGTAGAACGGCGCGCCGTCGGGCCAGCGCCCGGCCTCCTGGACCGCGATGATCCCCGGGTGCTGCAGCCGCGCGGTCAGCCGGATCTCGCGCTCGAACCGCTTCTCCAGCGACGCCGTGATCGTGTGCAGCTCCTTGATCGCGACGACGCGGCCGAGCTCGAGGTCCTGCGCCGCGACGATCCGCCCCATCCCGCCGCGCGCGATCTCGCCGAGCCGCTGGTAGCGCGCGGGCGCGCGCGCCGGCAGGACGCGGGCCGGCGACGGCAGGCCGCCGGGGTGCGACGCGTCGATGGTGTCGTCGTCGGTGTGCGCGGTCTGGGACGCGCGGGCCGCGGGCACGGTCGGTTCGACGCCGGACATCGTGGGCGAGCCTACCGCCGCGGCGCTGGCCGCGCCCGGTCAAACCGCGCGGTCAGGCGGTCCGGTCCCGGCGCCGGCTCACTCCAGCCCGTACTGCCGCAGCTTCTTCCACAAGGTCGTGCGGTTGATCCCGAGCAGCGCCGCGGCCTTGGTCTTCTGGTGCTCGCACAGCTCGAGCACGCGCAGGATGTGCGCGCGCTCCAGCTCGTCGAGCGTCGGCACCGCGTCGAGCGAGGTGGCGGTCGTCACGACCGCCGGCGCCGGCGTCGTGCCCGCGGCCGAGCGCGGGCGGACGTCGTCGACGTCGATCACGTCGCCCGAGGCGAGCACGACGGCGCGCTCGAGGCAGTTCTCCAGCTCGCGGACGTTGCCCTGCCACGGCTGCGCCTCGAGCCAGGCGATCGCCGCCGGCGACAGCTCGACCCGGGCGCGGCGGGCGCGGTGCGCCGCCTCGGCCGCGAAGAACCGCGCCAGCTCGGCGATGTCGCCGCGGCGCGCGCGCAACGGCGGCACGTCGATCGTGATGACGGCGAGGCGGTAGAACAGATCCTCGCGGAACCGGCCCGCGGCGATCTGCTCGCGCAGGTCGCGGTTGGTCGCGGCGACGACGCGGACGTCGACCTTGATCGGCTCGGTGCCTCCGACCGGCTTGATCTCGCTCTCCTGCAGCGCGCGCAGCAGCTTGGGCTGCAGCTCCAGCGGCAGCTCGCCGATCTCGTCGAGGAACAGCGTGCCGCCGTGGGCGGCGAGGAACAGCCCGCGCTTGTCGCGGTCGGCGCCGGTGAACGCGCCGCGGAGGTGGCCGAACAGCTCGCTCTCGAGCAGCGACTCGACCAGCGCGCCGCAGTTGACCGGGACGAACGGCCCGCTCGCGCGGTCGCCGGCGTAGTGCAGCGCGCGCGCGACCAGCTCCTTGCCGGTGCCGCTCTCGCCCGTGACCAGCACCGTCGCCGACGACGCCGCGACCTTGTCGACGGTGCGGCGCAGCTCGAGCATCGGCGGCGAGCCGCCGACGAGGCCGCCGTAGGCGAGGCGCTCGCGCAGCTCGCGGTTCTGGCGGCGCAGCGCGTCCTCGTCGAGCGCGCGGCGCGCGACCATGCGCAGCTCGTCCGGGCCGAACGGCTTGGCGAGGTAGTCGCGCGCGCCGAGCTTCATCCCCTTGACCGCGGTGTCGACCGACGGGAACGCGGTGATCAGGATGACCGTCGGCGCGGCCTCGCCGCCGGCGAGCAGCCGCGGCAACAGCGAGATGCCGTCCTGGTCGGGCAGGTTGATGTCGCAGAACACCAGGTCGAACCGGCGCCGGCCGACCGCGGCGAGCCCGGCGGCGGCGCAGTCGGCGACCTCGCAGTCGAGCCCGGCGCGGCGCAGCGTGTCCTGGCACAGCGCGCGGATCCCGCGCTCGTCGTCGATCACCAGGATGGCAGGTCCGCTCACGGTGGGCTCGTGGGTATCACGACGCGGAACACGGCGCCACGGCCGCCTTCGGGCTCGGCCGCCTCGATCGTCCCGCCGAAGGTGATGACGAGGTGCTTGCACACCGCCAGGCCCAGCCCGGTGCCGACGCCCGCGTCCTTGGTCGTGTAGAACGGGTCGAACACGCGCGCGCGCTCGGCGACGGGCACGCCCGGGCCCTCGTCGGCGATCTCGACGATCACGGTCGCGCCGCCGGGCCCCGATGACGCGCGCGCGGTCACCGCGCCACCGTCCGGCTGCATCGCCTGGCCGGCGTTCTGGACCAGGTTGACCAGCACCTGCTGCAGCGCGTGGGCGTCTGCCGCGACCTCGGGCAGCGCGTCATCGAGCTGCAGGCGCAGCGTGACCTTCGCGCGGCGCAGCTGCGGCTGCATCAGCGCGGCGACGTGGCGGATCACCGCGGCGACGTCGGTCGGCCCGCGCGTGCCCTTCTCGACCCGCGCGTAGTCGAGCAGGCTCGACACGATCGCCTTCATCCGATCGGCCTCGCCCGCGATCAGCTCGAGCCCGGCGCGGTCGGGGTGATCCTCCGGCTTGTCCTCGGCGAGCAGCTTGGCGTAGCCGAGCACGGTGGTCAGCGGGTTGTTGATCTCGTGCGCGACCGACGCCGACATCACGCCGACGGTGGCGAGCCGGTCGCCGCGCGCCAGCGCCGCCTGCAGCTCGGCGCGATCGGCGATCCGCTGCGCCATCTCCTCGACGCGGTGGGCGAGCACGCCGATCTCGCCGGGGCCGTCGATCGTCGGGTGATCGCCGGCGCGCAGGGCCGCGGGCTCGGCCGAGGCGATCGCGTCGGCGCGCGCGGCGAGCGCGGTGAGCGGCCGGGTCAGCCGGGCCGCGAGCACGAAGCCGAGGATCAGGGCCGCGGCGAGCACCGCCGCGCCGACGGCGAGCGTGTCCTTGCGGGTGTTCTCGGCCAGCGCGTAGGCGTCGGCCTCGGGCTGCTCGAGCACCAGCGCCCACCGCACGCCGCGCAGGCTCTGGTAGCTGGCGAGGCTGCGGTAGACCGCGACGGTGCCGCGCGCGGTGAGGTGGCCCTCGACCGCGGCGCCGAGCGCGCGATCGACCGCGGGGCGGCTGGCGCGCCACGACGTCGTGTCGGGCGGCTGGCCGTCGGACCGCGCGACCGGGATGCCGGCGCCGTCGACGAGGTAGAGCAGGGCGCCGGTGCCGAGGCGGACCGCGGCGAGCGCCTCGGCGACGAAGCCGAGATCGAGCTCGGCGACGAACGCGCCGACGAGCTCGCCGGTGCGGCTGCGCGCCTGGACGACGACGTGGACGACCGAGCGATCGCCGGTGCGCACGACGTCGCCGACGTAGCCACCGAAGCTGTGCGCGCCGGTGTCGACGCCGGCGGGCAGCGGGTCGAGGCCGACCGGGCGCCCCGCCGGGTCGACGATCGTCAGCGCCGACAGGACCGGGACCTGGCGGCGCAGCCGGCCGACCAGCCGCGCGGTGCGGCGCGCGTCGGCGGCGTCCGCGAGCGCCGCGGCCTGGCGATCGTCGGCCCAGGTCGCCGCGGCGAGCTCGAGCGTGCGCCGCGCGTCCTGCAGCGTCGCGTCGAGCTGGGCGCCGACCGCGCGCACCAGCGCCAGGTTGCCGCGCACGACCTCGACCTCGAGATCGCCCTGGGCGCGGCGGATCGCGAGCACGCCGACGACGACCGTCGGCAGCACCGCGGCGAGCGCGAGGATGATCAGGACGCGCCAGGTCAGGGTGCCGCGGCGCTTCACGGCGCGCCTCCCGCGCCGGCGTCGACCGCGGCGCCCGCGCCGGCGTCGACGACCGCGCCCGCGCCCGCGCCGGCGTCGACCGCGGCGGCCCCGCCGATCAGCCGGCGCCACGACCGGCGCAGCCCCTCGACCGCCTCCTCGGCGGTGGCGTCGCCGGCGACGACCGCGGCGAGCGCCGGGTTGAGATCGTCGAACAGCTGCGCCGACAGCGGGTGGCGCGGCAGCGGGCGCGCCGTCGCGAGCGCGGCGTGGAACTGGCGGGCGAGCGGGCTGCCGGCCGCGAGCCCCTCGGTCGTCGCCGGGATCATGCCGGTCCGGCGCGACCACGCCGCGGTCACCTTCGGGTCGGTCAGCTCCGCCGCGAGCTGCCAGCCGGCCGCGGCGTCGCGCGCGCACCGCGGCACGACCAGCAGCTGTCCGCCGCGCGGCGCCCCGGGCAGCGGCGCGACGCCGATCGCGCCGCTGTCGGCGGGCGCCGGGGCCAGCTCGGGCAGCGCCCACGGCCCGGTGACGAGCGCGGCGATCGATCCGGCGCGGAACCGCCGCGCCTCGTCGACCGCCTCCTCGCCGGGCGGCGGCGGCGGCGGCGACACCCCGCCCGGGCCGAGCAGCGCGGCGTAGCGCTCGACCGCGCGCACCGCGCCGTCGCCGTCGACCCCGAGCGCGCCGGTCGTGCCGTCGGCGACGTCGGCGCCGGCCGCGCGCAGGAACGCGACCAGCCAGTAGCCGTCGACCCGCAGCGCCAGCCCCCACCGCCCCGGCCGGGTCAGCGCGCGCGCCGCCGCGACCAGCGCGTCGAGCGTCGCCGGCGGCCACGCGACCTCCGCGATCGCGTCCTGGCGGTAGACGACGGCGAGCCCGTCGAGGCTGTGGGGCAGGCCCCACCGCGCGCCGCGGTACCCGGCGAGCTCCTCGGCCTCGGGCAGCCAGCCGCCGCGCCCGGGCGCCGGCGCCGGCGCGAGCAGGTCGGCCTCGATCAGCCCGGGCAGCCAGGTCGCGTCGATCCGGACCAGGTCGGGGCAGTCCTCGCCGGCGCGCAGCACCTCGTGCAGCACGCTCTGGGCGCGCGCGAACGGCAGCAGCGTCGTCGTCACCGGGCGCCCGCGTGTCGCGATCAGCTCGTCGAGCGCGGCGCTCTCGGCGGGGTTGAACGTGTGGAGCAGGCGCACCGCCGCGGGCGGCGCGGCGGCCTCGCCGTCGCACGCGGCGGCCGCGAGGCCGCCCAGGCACAGGAGCGCGCGGATCACGGCGATCGTGGTATCACGACCCAATGCGCAGCATGACGGGGCACGGCCGCGGGACCGCCGAACGCGCCGGCCGGCGCGCCACGGTGGAGATCCGCGCCGTCAACCACCGCCACCTCGACCTCAAGCTCCGCGGCGCCTCGCTCGACCCCGCGGTCGAGGAGAAGCTGACCGCGCGGCTGCGCAAGGACCTCGAGCGCGGCTCGGTCACGGTCACGGTCCACGTCGAGCGCCGCGGCGAGGCGGCCGCGCCCCGCCTCGATCGCGTCGCGGCGCGCGCCGCCCACGACGCGCTGTCGCACCTCGCCCGCGATCTCGGCCTGCCGCCGCCCGACCTCGCGCTCGTCGTCGCCCAGCCCGGGGTCATGGTCGGCGGCGGCGACGACGCCGACGATCCGGCGACGGCGGACGCCGTGCTCGACGCCGCGACCGCCGCGCTCGACCAGCTCGCGATGATGCGCGCCGCCGAGGGCCGCGCCCTCGCGACGGACCTGCTGGCGCGGCTCGCCACCCTGGCCGCCGGGTTCGACGCGATCGAGGCGGTCGCCGCCGTCCAGCCCGACGATGCGCGCCGTCGCCTCCAGGAACGTCTGAGCCGGCTGCTCGACGACACCAAGGTCGCGCTCGACCCGGGCCGGCTCGCCCAGGAGGTCGCGCTGATCGCGGATCGCCTCGATATCACGGAGGAGCTGGTGCGGGCGCGCAGCCACCTCGCCCAGGCGCGCGCGCTGCTCGGCGGCACCGGCGCCGCCGGCCGGCGCCTCGACTTCCTCGTGCAAGAGCTCGGGCGCGAGATCAACACGATCGGCTCGAAGTCCTCGGCCGCGGAGATCTCGCGCCGCGTCGTCGACGCGAAGGCCGAGCTCGAGAAGATCCGCGAGCAGGCGCAGAACCTCGAGTAACTGACGCTACAATCGCCCCGTCGTGAACGCCCGCGGCATCCTGGTCATCGTCTCGTCCCCGTCGGGAGCCGGCAAGACCACGCTCACGCGCCGCCTGCTCGCGGAGCACCCGGCGCTGTCGTTCTCCGTTTCGTACACGACGCGGCCGATGCGCCCGGGCGAGCAGGACGGCGTCGACTACCACTTCGTCGATCCGGCGACGTTCGAGGCGATGGTCGCGCGCGGCGAGTTCGCCGAGCACGCGATCGTCCACGGCAACCGCTACGGCACCGCCAAGGCCGCGGTCGAGCAGGCGCTCGCCGGCGGGCGCGACGTCATCTTCGACGTCGACTGGCAGGGCGGGCGGGCGCTGTCGTCGCAATGGCCGGACGACTCGCTCAAGATCTTCATCCTGCCGCCGGACCTCGCGACCCTGGCCGACCGGCTGCGCCGCCGCGCCACCGACGCGCCGGACGTGATCGAGCGCCGGCTGCGCATGGCGATCCAGGAGCTGGCGCGGTGGGACGAGTACCCGTTCCTGATCGTCAACGACGAGCTCGAGCGGGCCTACGCGCGGCTGCGCGACATCTACCTGGCGCGCCGGATCCGCCCGGACGCGCCGGCGGAGGCTGATCGATCCGCCGCCGCCCACGCGCAGCGGCTGGTCGCGGCCGGCGGCGCGTAGCGGCGCCGGCCTGCGCCGGCCTGCGCCGGCCTGCGCCGGCCTGCGCCGGGTGCGACACCTCGCTCGTGGCGCCGCGAACTCCGCGCCGCGACCCGGGCGCCGCGCGGTCAGTGCTGTGTCGAGAAACGAGTTGACGATCGACCGAGGACGGCGCCACGCTAGATGCATGGGTGGTCGCCTACGAAACCTCGTGGTCGCGGCGGTGGCGGTGGCGGGGCTGGCAGCCGGCGCCTCGGGCTGCACGCGGACGTTCCAGGCGGCCGTGGTCCAGCCCAACCCGCTGGTCAACCCGACCGAGACGCTGCGCGACTCCGAGGAGGTCGTGATCGTCACCGGCGACATGGAGCTGAACGTGCCCAAGACGGGCGGCGCGCGACGGGCGGCGCCGATCTCGTACCAGCGCTACCCGCTGACCAACAGCGCCAGCTTCACGATGGTGTCGCGCGACCGCCTGCGGTTCCACGTCCAGCTCGAGCACAAGTGGCAGGAGTGGGCGGACCCGAGCACGTGGGAGATCGAGCTCGTCGACGACCAGGGGCGTACGTGGCGGCCCGAGTCGACCGAGCACGTCCGCACCAAGCACATGGTCACGATGTGGGACCAGGAGATCCGCTCGGTCCGCCGCAACATGTACGGCGACATCGTCGCGATCAACGACGACGGGTGGAAGCGACGCGTCCCGCTCGGCTCGCTGTCGGTGTTCCGCGGCCGCGCCGACTTCGTGTTCTACCAGCGCGACATCTTCTCGGCCGACGTCAAGTGGATGAAGCTGAAGGTCAAGCGGTCGGGGGTCGCGTTCGAGTTCACGTGGCGGTTCGACGACCAGGTCGTCGCGGCGTCGGACTCCGAGTAGCCCCGAGGTCGCCGCCGGGCCGGCGCCAAATGGCGGCCCGCAGGCGGGTGGGGTACGATTCCGGGTCGTTTGCCTCCCATGACCCGCCTCGAGCAGCTCACCGACGCGATCGCCCACTACCACCCGGCCGCGGACCTCGAGCTCGTCAGGCGCTCGTACGAGTTCGCGGCCAAGGCCCACGAGGGCCAGACCCGGCGCTCCGGCGATCCGTACGTCACCCACCCGCTGGCGGTCGCGCAGATCATCGCCGAGCTCAAGCTCGACCTGGCGTCGGTGTGCGCGGGGTTGCTCCACGACGCCGTCGAGGACACCTCGGCGACGGTCGAGCAGCTGACCGAGCTGTTCGGCAAGGAGATCGCGTTCCTCGTCGACGGCGTGACCAAGCTCGGCAAGCTGCCGTGGTCGACGCGCGAGGAGCAGCAGGCGGAGAACTTCCGCAAGATGCTGCTGGCGATGGCCAAGGACATCCGGGTCATCCTGGTCAAGCTGTGCGATCGCCTCGACAACATGCGCAGCCTCGATCACCTGCCGCCGGAGAAGCAGGAGCGGATCGCGGCCGAGACGATGCAGATCTACGCGCCGCTCGCCAACCGGCTCGGCATCCAGTGGGTCAAGATCGAGCTGGAGGACCTGGCGTTCAAGTACCTCCACGCCGGCGAGTACGAGCAGCTCGCGTCGGAGGTGGCGAAGACGCGGCGCGAGCGCCTCGACTACATCACCGCGGTCGAGGGGCTGATCCTCCACGAGATGAAGGCCGCCGGCGTGACGTGCGAGGTGCAGGGGCGCGCCAAGCACCTGTGGTCGATCCACCAGAAGATGAAGAAGACCGGGCGCCCGTTCGAGGAGATCCACGACGCGATCGGCTTCCGCGTGATCACCGACAGCGAGATGTCCTGCTACCACGCGCTCGGCGTCGCCCACCAGAAGTGGACGCCGATCCCCGGCCGGTTCAAGGACTACATCGCGCTGCCCAAGCCGAACATGTACCAGTCGCTGCACACCGCGGTGATCGGGCCGCACGGCGAGCGGATCGAGATCCAGATCCGCACCCAGTCGCAGCACCTCGTCGCCGAGCAGGGCATCGCGGCGCACTGGAAGTACAAGGAGGGTCGGCCGGTCACCGGCGGCGACGACGACAAGAAGTTCGCGTGGCTGCGCCAGCTGATGGAGCACCAGAAGGAGCTGCGCGACCCGACCGAGTTCCTCGAGACGGTCAAGATCGACCTGTTCGGCGACGAGGTCTACGTGTTCACCCCGCAGGGCGACGTCAAGGCGCTGCCCAAGGGCGCCTGCCCGATCGACTTCGCCTACGCCGTGCACTCGACGATCGGCGACCACTGCTCGGGCGCGCGCGTCAACGGGATGATCGTCCCGCTGCGCTACCAGCTCCGCAACGGCGACACGATCGAGATCATCACCAACCCCAACCAGAAGCCGAACAAGGACTGGCTCAAGCTGGTCAAGACCGCGCGCGCGCGCAGCAAGATCCGTTCGCTGCTGCGCAAGGAGCAGCGCGACCGCGCGATGTCGCTGGGCCGCGACCTGCTCGAGAAGGCGATGCGGCGCCACGACCTGTCGCTGCAGAAGCTCGAGAAGTCGGGCGAGCTCGACGTCGTCGGCAAGGAGCTGCGCACCGGGATCGGCGAGGAGCTGATCCTGCAGGTCGGCTACGGCAAGGTGACGACGCAGCAGGTGGTCGACAAGCTGGTGCCGGCGGGCGGCGGCAAGACCGCCGCGGTCGCGGAGAAGTCCGAGGGCATCCTCAAGAACCTGCTCAAGAAGGTCACGCGGCGCACCAGCACCACGGGGATCAAGGTGCAGGGCGAGGACGACATCCTGGTGCGGTTCGCGCGGTGCTGTAGCCCGCTGCCCGGCGACCCGATCGTCGGGTTCATCACCCGCGGCCGCGGCGTCACCGTGCACCGCCGCGACTGCGACAAGGGCCTCGACCTCGACCCCGATCGCCGGATCGACGTCGAGTGGGACGGGCGCGCCAAGGGCAGTCACGAGGTCGCGATCCAGGTGCTGTGCGCCGACAAGCCCGGCCTGCTCGCGCACATCTCGCAGTCGTTCACCGACCAGGGCGTCAACATCACCCAGGCCCACTGCCGCGCCACCGAGGACGGCCGCGCCGTGAACACGTTCCGCGCGGCGGTGAAGGACCTCGAGCAGCTCAAGAGCGTGATCCGCCAGCTGTCGCGCATCAAGGGCGTCTACTCCGTCGATCGCGTCGCCGCCGACACCCTCTGATGGCCCTCGAGCCGGCGGACCGGCTGCGGCCTCTGCCGGCTGCGTCGCCGGTCCCCCCCGCCGTCCTCACGTAGTCGACTACGCTCCGGCGTCGGGGCCCCACCGTCTCCTTGCCGGCAGAGGTCCTCGCGCGGTCCAGCCCGAATCACGTGACGATGAGGCTCGAGCCCACGCCGGCCGGAGTCAGATCCGGATCTGGGCTCCGTGGGTGCGTGGGCTCGAGCCCGACCGTGTCGTGGTTCGGGCAGGACCGCGCGAGGAAGGTCGGCGCCGAGGCGCTGGGGGGGCCCCGAGCCGGAGCGTACTCACGTACGTGAGGACGAGGGGGGGGACCCAGCAACGAAGGCGCCGACCTCCGCAGCCGGTCCGCCGGCTCGAGCTCTAGTTGATGCAGCCGGTGTCGGGGGCGAGCTGGCACAGCATGTGCCCCACCAGATCGATCGCCGCGGCGACGCGGTCGCCGGCGTCGAGCGTCTCGAGCAGCGCCTGGCGCTTGCGCGGGTCCGTCACGAGCGCGGCGGTGATCACGTCGGCGCACTCGCCCGGCGTCGGCTGGGCGTGGATCAGCTCGGACAGCTCGCAGCCGCCGTGCTCGAGCGCCATCGCCAGGCGGTCGCAGATCGCCAGCAGCTGGCGGTGCGACGCGACCAGCGCGCCGTTCTGCACGCTCTGCCGGTCGTCGAGCAGAGACGCGCGCACCTGGCGGTAGCTCGTCGTCGGGTCGAGCTCCTCGTCGATCCGCACCCGACCGATCCCGCGCAGCAGGATGTGGTAGCGGCCGTCGGCCAGCTCCTCGCTGCACAGGATCCGGCCCAGGCCACACACCGGCCGCACCGCCGGGCGGCCGTGGTAGTCGGCCTCGTACCCGGGCTGGAGCATCGCGATCGCCATCAGCCGCGAGCCGTCGAGGCAGTCGCGCGTCAGCTCGCGGTAGCGCGGCTCGAACACGTGCAGCGGCAGCAGGCCGCCAGGCAGCAGGACCGCGTTGGGCAGCGGGAAGATCGCCAGCCGGCGCAGCGCCGACGGGTCGAGCTCGTCGACCACGACGCGGGGCGCGGTCGTCGGCCGGCGGCGGGCGCGCGCGCTGTCGCCGCCGTCTCCGGCGTCTGTCCGGGGCCGAGCGTCGCGGGCGTCGCCGTCATCGCGCTGGTGGTCGTCGCTCATGCGGGGCCTCGGGCCTAACCGAACACGTCCACGCACGCGCCGGTCATCGCCGACGGGGCATCCGCGGCGAGGAACAGGGCGGTCCGGGCGATGTCCTCGGGGGTCATGTTTGGCTGCGCGCCCGGGCGACCTTCCTGGAGCATCTCGGTGTCGACGCTGCCGGGACAGATCGCATTCACGGCCACCTTAGCGCCGCGCAGCTCCTCGGCAAGGGACCGCGTGAGGCCGACGACCCCGTGCTTGGCGGCGCAGTACGCGGCGAGCTCGGGTGTGCCCTGCCGGCCGGCGATCGACGAGATGTTGATGATCCGGCCGGCCGGCTCCGCGGGCGGGCGCGCGCGGGTGAGGTCCGGCAGGAACGCGCGCGTGACGTAGAACGTGCCGTCGAGGTTGACCGACAGCACGCGCCTCCACGCGGCGTCGTCGAGCGCGGCGGTCGCCTGGCGCACGACGTTGCCGGCGTTGTTGACGACGATGTCGGCGGGGCCGAGCGCCGCGCGCAGCGTCGCCGCCGCGGCGTCGACGGCGGTCGAGTCGGCGACGTCGGCGACCGCCCACGCGGCGACGCTGCCCGCGGCGGTGAGCTCGTCGGCGAGCTCGCGCAGCCGGCCGCCCGAGCGCGCGATCAACCCGACGCGCGCGCCCGCCGCCGCGAACGACCGCGCGATCGCGCGGCCGATCCCGCGGCTCGCGCCGGTGACGATCGCGACGCGGCCGGCGAGCGGCGCGGTCATGACGGCACCCGCAGCGTGCTCTCGCGCAGCTCGCTCACCGGGCGCCGCCCGGCGAACCCGGTGTCGAGCTCGTGGAAGAACCCGACCTCGCGCTCGCCGTAGCGCCAGCACAGCCACACGTCGCGGCCGTCGTGCTCGCCGAGCCAGTCGCACAGCCCGGTCTCGAGGTCGCGCACGACGCAGCCGGTCGCCGCGATCTCCTCGACGTGGTCGCGCAGCGTCTCCGCCAGCGCGTCGAACACGGCGCGGTCGCGCACGACGTCGGGCGGCGCGGTGGGCGGCAGCTTGCGCGGCGGCGCGTGGCCGCGATCCTCGAGGCGCGCGCGCAGCCCGCGGAGCTGCGCCTTGAGCTCCATCACCGTGTCGAACAGCCGGCGCACGCCGAGCAGCAGCTCGTTGACCTCGGCGAGGCGGTAGCGGCGCGAGGCGTCGTCGTGGTCGTCGTCGTGATCGTGACCGTCGTCGTCGTCGAGCTCGTCGTCGTCGTCGCGGTCGTCGAGCTCGTCGTCGACCTCGTCGGCGAGGTCGTCGCCCGGCTCGTCGCCGTCGGGCTCCTCGCCCGCCGCGATCACCGGCGCCGGCGAGCGGGGCGGGGCGACCTCGGTCTCGGCCCCGGGCCCGGCCTCGGTCGCGGGGGGCTCTGCCTTCACCCGGGCCTTCGCCGCCGGCTTCCTCGCGGCCTTCGGCTGCGGCGTGGCGTTCGCCTGCGTATTCGCCTTGGCCTTGGCCTTGGTCTTCGCCTTCGCCTTCGCCTTGGGATGCGGATCGTCGGAGTGCGGCATGGCGGCCTCAGTTCGGTCCGCTCAGCTCGGAGTCGTCGATCTCGAGCGTGTTCTCGCTGCCCTTGCCGCGGATGCTCGCGGCGCGCTGATCGAGCTCGTCGACGATCGTGTTGTACGGGAACGGCTGGTGCAAGCCGTCGCACTGGAACGTCTTGACGTCGGTCCAGTCGCCGACCTCGTAGGTGTAGACCGGCTCGTTGGGGCCGGCGTCGGAATCGCAGTCCTTGAGGTTGCGCCACCCCGCGCCGTCGATCCGCTTCCACACCGCGTCGAACTCGTCGGGCGCCAGCTCCGCCGAGTCCTCGATCCGGTTGCCGTCGTCGGTGAGCACCCACCGCGTGACGCGGGGCCCGACCTCGGCGCAGTCGATCGACACGCCGGCCTCCTGGGCCGCGAGCGTCCCGACCGCGAAGTACATCGCGCGGCGCTCCTTGCAGTCGAAGTCGGCGTAGGCGGAGCGGCGGCGCGGCTTGGGGTCGCCGCCGCACCCCACCGGTGCGATCAGCGACGCGGCGACGGCGAGCGAGATCGCGGTGGGGATGGGCTTCATGGGTTCACTCGAAGTCGTGGGCGAGGGACGCGCGCGTGGCCTCGGCCAGCGCGACGCGGTGCCGGTAGGCGGGGTGGTCGATCTCGAGCGCGAGCGGCGTGCCCGCCGTCGCGAGCGCGACGCGCGCCACCGGCGGCAGCGGGAACCGCAGGTACTGGACCGCCGAGATCCGGTCCGCGGTGGCGCGCCCGGGCTCGAACGCGGCGCGCAGCGCGTGGTCGCCGATCCACAGGACGACGTGCTCGTCGAGCCCGACCAGCTTGCCCAGCTCCGCGCGCGCGTCCGCGTCGCGCGGCAGCTCGACGAACAGCGTCGCCGACAGCGAGTCGTCGTCGGGCATCAGGGCGTTGTAGACCGCGATCTCCTCGGCGATGCCGGCCGGCGAGGTGATGTTCTCGGCGCGCAGCATCTCCTCGATCTGGAACGTCAGCGTGTGGCGGTTCTCGAACACCAGCGACACGCGGTCGCCGACGAGGACGCGGCGCGGCGCCTTGAGCTCCATGATCCGCCGACGGAAGTCGTCGCGGATCGGCCCGTACAGGGCAGGGCCCTTGATGTCGGCCGGCGTGATGGGACGCAGGAGGCTCATGCCCGACTTGTATCCCGAGCATACCGAAAAACAAGCGAGCCGGCCGTGGTGACGGCCGGCTCGCGTGCGGCGGCGCGGGGGAGCCCGCGCCGGCTCACTCGGACGCACGCTTCCGGCGCTCCCGCGCCGGCCGCGCGCTCGCGTCACTTCATGCTGTCGAGGCCCTTCTGGAACCGGCCGGCGTGCGAGCGCTCGGCGCGGGCGAGGGTCTCGAACCACTCCGCGATCTCGCCGAAGCCTTCCTCGCGCGCGGTCTTGGCGAACGACGGGTACATCTGGGTGTACTCGTAGGTCTCGCCGGCGATCGACGCCTTGAGGTTGGTCGCGGTGTCGCCGAGCGGCTCGCCCGTCGCCGGATCGCCCACCTTCTTCAGGTAGTCGAGGTGGCCGTGGGCGTGGCCGGTCTCGCCCTCCGCGGTGTCGCGGAACAGGCCGGCGATGTCCGGGTGGCCCTCGACGTCGGCGACCTTGGCGAAGTAGAGGTAGCGGCGGTTCGCCTGCGACTCGCCGGCGAACGCTTCCTTGAGGTTCGTGTGGGTCTTGCTGCCCTTGAGCTCGGCCATGGGATCCTCCCTTGTGTTGCGCGCATTCGTACCACGCGCGCTCCGGGAGCGACAACGGCCCGGCCCGACGTCACGTCCCGCCGAGGAACTCGACGCACGCGGCGAGCAGGTCGTTCTGCAGCGCGCGCGCGTGGCCGCGCGCGCCGGCGGGGATGTCGTTGACGAGGATCGCGAACGCCAGCGGGCGGCGGCCGTCGACCGCGGCGTAGCCGGCGAGGGTCGACACCGCGGCGAGCGTGCCGGTCTTGGCGCGGACGCGGCCCTCGGCGGGCGTGCCGCGCATCCGGCTGCGCACGGTGCCGTCGACGCCCATCACCGCGAGCGAGGCCGCGAGGTCGGGGCCGACCCGGAAGTCGCGCCACGCCGCGTCGAGCGCGCGCGCCAGCTGCAGCGCCGACACCGCGGTCGAGCCGAACAGCCCCGAGCCGTTGCCGACGCGGAGGTCGCCGGTGATGCCCGCGTCCTCGACCATCCACCGCCGCACCTCGTCGAGCCCGTCCTGCCAGCTCGCCGGGGCCGGCGGCGCCCCGGGCGCGGCGGCGCGGGCGCGCACCTCGGCGCCGAGCGTCTTGAGCACGACCTCGGCGTAGTAGTTGTTCGACTGCTTGTTCATCTCGCGGACGATCTCGGCCAGCGGCGCGCTGTCGTGCCACGCCAGCAGCGTCGCCTTCTCGGGGACGAGCCCGGTGACGACCTTCTTCTTGCTGCCCTTGGCGACGCGGATGCCCTCGGCGTCGAGCGCGGCGCGGAGCACCTCGCTGATCATCCGCAGCGGGTCGTCGATGCGGCGGCGGATCCAGTCGGGGCCGTGGTCGTGGCGGAGCTGGCCGCGCACCGACAGCTCGATCTTGTCCTTCTTGACGATCGAGGCCACCGACAGCCGGCTGCGCCCGGTCGTCGTGGTCGACACCTCGGCGAGCTGCAGGGTGACGTAGTCGCCGACGTCGGGCTCGATCGTGACCGTCGCCGGCGCGACGCCGGCCGGATCGGGCTCGATCACGACGGTGATCGCGTTGCCCTCGATCGCGAGCGCGCCGATCGGCGCGCGGAACCCGGCCCGCTCCTTGGGCTGCTCGGCGAAGTGCGGCGGCTCGTCGACGCGGTCGAAGTACGACACGTCGAAGATCACCTTGCCCTCGATCGACCGGACGCCGGCCATGTGCAGATCGTGGGCGAGCGCCCGCAGGTCGCGCGCGCGCAGCGTCGGGTCGCCCTTGCCGCGGACGTAGAGGTCGCCCTCGACGGTGCCGGTGACCGGGTCCCACTTCTCGGCGAACGCGGCGGTGCGCCAGCGGAAGTCGGGTCCCAGGCGCGCCAGCGCCGCCGCGGCGGTGAGGACCTTGGTGTTCGACGCCAGGTTGAGCGGGGCGTCCGGGTTCGCCGCGAACAGCGTGCGGCCCGAGGTCACGTCGACGATCGCGACGCCGACCTTCGCGGCGCCGAGCTGCGGGCGCGCGCCGGTGAGGGACTGGAGCCGCTCGACCAGCCACAGCTCGCGCGCCGCGGCGTCCTGGGCGTCCGGCAGCGGCGCGGCGGTGGGGAGCGCGGCGTCGCCGGCGACGTCGTCCTCGCTGGTCGGGCTGGCCGGCGCGGGCTCGGCCGCGCCCGCGGGCGTGGTCGACGCGCCCTCGCCCTCTGGCGCGGGATCGGCCGGCTCCGCCGAGGGCTCGTCGGCGGCGGTCGCCGGCTCGCCTTCTTGCGACCGCGCCGTGGGCGTGTGGATACTGGCGAGCGCCAGCCCGAGCGCGAGCGCGACGACGAGCCGAGATGACCCCACGCCCCGACGGTAGCAGAGCGCGATCGGCGCAGCCAGATCACGGGCGGCGCGCGCGCGCGCTCGTCGCCGTCGCCGCGCTGGCCGCCGTCGTCGTCGCGGCGACGGTCGCCGCCGGGTGCGCCGCGCGCCGGCGGCGCACGCCCGACGACGCGATCGTGCTGCTGATCGAGAACCCGGTGGCCACGACCGACCCGCGCTACACGCTGTCGAGCTACGAGACCAAGCTGTCGCGGCTGATCGCGCCGGGGCTGATCCACATCGACACCCCGGACCAGGCGCCGGCGCTGATGCTGGCCGAGCGGATCGATCGCGTCGACGACGTGACCTGGGACGTCACCGTGCGCGCCGACGCGCGGTTCTCCGACGGCGCGCCGGTGACCGCCGCCGACGTGGCGTGGACCTACGAGACGACGATCGCCCCGTCGTCCGACAGCGTCTACCGCAAGTCGTACCAGGAGCGGTTCTCGCGGGTCGAGGCGCTCGACGACCGCCGCGTCAGGTTCCACCTCGTCGCGCCGCTCGCGACGTTCGTCACCGACCTCGACTTCGGCATCCTGGCGCGCCACGCCGCGGGGCCCGACGGCCGGTTCCCCGGCGGCCGCGTCGTCGGCGCCGGCCCCTACGCGGTGCGCTCGCTGTCCGCGACCGAGATCGAGCTGGTCGCCAGCCCGCACTTCCACGGCGAGCGCCCGCGCGTGCCGCGGCTGGTCGTGAAGGTCGTGCGCGACGCCTCGGCGCGGATCCTGATGCTCGTCGGCGGCTCGGCCGACCTGATCCAGAACGCCGTCCGCCTCGATCTGATCGACGACGTCGCCGCGCGCCCGCGCGTCGAGCTCGCCGCGGGCCCGAGCTCGATCCTGACCTACCTGATGATGAACAACGAGGACCCGGTGCTCGCCGACGTCCGGGTCCGGCAGGCGATCGCCTTCGCGCTCGACCGTCCGGCGATCATCGACGCGAAGTTCTCCGGCCGCGCCGTGCTCGCCACCGGGCTGTTGCCGCCCGGGCACTGGGCCTACGCGGCCGACGTCGCCCGCTACGACCACGACCGCGCCCGCGCCGCGGCGCTGCTCGACGCCGCCGGCCACCCCGACCCCGACGGCGACGGGCCCGCGCCGCGGCTGCGTCTGGTCTACAAGACCTCGGCCGACCAGTTCCGCGTCGCGGTCGCCCGGGTGATCGCCGCCCAGCTCGCCGAGGTCGGGATCGCGGTCGAGGTCCGCGCGTTCGAGTTCGGCACGTTCTTCGCCGACGTCAAGAAGGGCAGCTACCAGCTCGCCACGATGCAGTCGACCGACATCGGCGAGCCCGACTTCTACCGCACGTTCTTCCACTCCGGCCGGATCCCGTCGCCGTCGGACCCCAACGCGGGCAACCGCTGGCGCTACCGCAACGCCCGGATCGACGAGCTGACCGAGACCGGCCGCCGCGAGCTCGACCTCGAGCGCCGCAAGACGATCTACCGCGAGGCCCAGCAGATCATCGCCGCCGAGGTCCCGATCATCGCGCTGTGGCACGAGGACAACGTCGTCCTCGCCAACCACACCGTGACTGGCTACCGCATCCTCCCCAACGCCCGCTTCGGCGGCCTGGCGTCGGTCGAGAAGCGCTGAGCCATCAGCTGCTGCTGACAGTCTCGGCTCGCGCGACCGCGTCGAAGACTGTCACCGTACTTCGACACGCGCCTCGCTGGCGCTCGGCGCTGCTCAGGACGAGCGGACCCTGGCTGTGCGTCCAAAGGCGTTCTCCAACGACGTCAGTGAGACCAGTCAGTGCCCGCACCCCGGGAGCCTTTGCCGGTGCTCGCGCCGCGCCACGCCGGCCCGGGTGACGCGAGCGTCGGGGGGCCTCCGCCGGCGAGTTCCGCAGCGGGGTCGTGCCAGCACGTGACTGCGTCGGCGCACGCGCGGGCACGGCGCCTCGCGGTCGCGTCACCGCGAGGACTGTCTGAGCCGGCGGGGGCGCCCCCGCGCGAGCGGCAGGCCCCGGGCCGGCGGCTCGCGGTCTTCTCCACCGCACACCCCAGGAACCACGTCGAGTGGTCGTCTGGTTACGCCGCCGCGGCGATCCGGTCGACCGCGTCCTCGACGTGCTCGCTGGCGCCGTAGTGGACCAGCAGCGGCGTCCCCACGAACGCCAGCCCGAGCGCGAAGTCGTCGCCGACGTCCTCGCGCAGCCAGCTCACCCGCGCCTTGAACCGGTAGGACAGGTGCGCGGCCTCGTCGTCGATCACCACCTCGACCACGTCACCCTCCTCGACATACGGCGCCTGCCGGCACACCAGGCCGCCGGGCGTCAGCTCGCCGATGCGGACGCGGTCGTTGATCGCCTCGCCGCGGCCATCGCCGCGGCCCGCGCCGCGCAGCACGCAGGTCATCTCGGACCGCTCGCGCCGGGGCAAGGTAGCCTCGGTGGCGAACACCGCCTCGAGCGCGGTCAGCTCGATGACCTCGTCCATCTCCAGGCCGACCCCGGCCTCGCACTTGCCGAGCATCGCGCGGTACTGGTAGACGAGGTCGAGCGCGGTCATGTCCGCGAATAGAGCAAGGCAAATGCCATCGCCGCGCGATCCCTCGAACGAGCGCAACCGATGGAAATCCCGGGATCGGGGGAGGGGGGTGGCAGGGGGGCTGGCCGGGTTCGGCGTCACCAGGGGACACGAGCCCCGTTGCACTGCACACACGATGTGGTCGCCGATTCCTACAGAGTGAACGGAAAGCGCCGCGGATTGCTGTAATGGACCTCTTCCAGAAAAGCGCGGAGAAGCGCCGCACGCACCAGCCGCTCGCCGAGCGCATGCGCCCGCAATCCTTGGCGGAGCTGGTCGGTCAGGGCCACCTGCTGGCGCCGGGCCGGCTGCTCGGTCAGCTCGCGCCGGGGCGGACGCTCCCATCGCTCATCCTCTGGGGCCCCCCTGGGAGCGGCAAGACCACCCTCGCGCGCCTGCTCGGCGAGGCGGTGCGCGCGCACCTGATCGCACTTTCGGCGGTGACGTCGGGCGTGAAGGAGGTGCGCGAGGTGGTGGCCGAGGCGGCCACGCGGCGTGACCAGTACGGTCACCGGACGCTCCTGTTCATCGACGAGATCCACCGGTTCTCGAAGGCGCAGCAGGACGCCCTGCTGCCCCACGTCGAGGCGGGCACGGTCACGCTGGTCGGCGCCACGACGGAGAATCCTTCGTTCGGCGTGATCGCCGCGCTGCTGTCGCGGTGCCGGGTGGTCCGGCTCGAGCCGCTCGCGGACGACCAGCTCGCCGCGCTGGCCCGGCGGGCGCTGACCGACCGCGACCGCGGCCTGGGCGCGCTCGAGGTGACGATCGCCGACGAGCCGCTGGCGCACCTGGTCGATCGCGCCGCCGGCGACGCGCGCCGGATGTACGGCATCCTCGAGGTCGCGGCGCAGCTCGCCGGGGCTGGCGCCGCGATCACCGACGCCCACCTCGACGAGGCGTCGCAGCAGAAGACCCTGACCTACGACCGCAGCGGCGACGAGCACTACGGCGTCGTCTCGGCCTTCATCAAGAGCATGCGCGGCTCGGACCCGGACGCCGCGGTCTACTGGATGACGCGGATGCTCGAGGCCGGCGAGGACCCGCGGTTCGTCATCCGCCGGATGGTCATCTTCGCGTCCGAGGACGTCGGCAACGCCGACCCGCAGGCGCTGGTCGTGGCGGTGGCGGCGCTGCAGGCCTACGAGCTGGTCGGGCTCCCCGAGGGCGTGCTGCCGCTGACCCAGGCGGTCGTCTACCTGGCGACCGCGCCGAAGTCGAACACCGCGCTGACGAGCTACGCGGCGGCCCGCAAGGCGGTGCGCGAGCGCGGTGCCCTGCCGGTGCCGCCCGAGCTCCGGCCGGCGTCGACCGAGCTGGCCCGCAAGATGGGGCACGGCGAGGGCTACAGGTACCCCCACGACTTCGAGGGCGCCTACGTCCCGGCCGACTACCTGCCGGAGGCGCTGCGCGGCGAGCGGTTCTACCAGCCCACCGACTCGGGCTACGAGGCCGAGCTCCGGGCCCGGCTGGAGGCGTGGGCGGCGCGTCGCCAGCCCTCGAAGAAGGGCGTGTAGACCCGCGAAATGTGGTATTCGTGGGGCCGATGTCACAGGCCATGGACCCCGCTCACGAGGAGCTGTTCCTCGGTATCGCCCACGCGCTGTTCATGAACCGATTGCACGTCCTCCGCCTGACCGAGGTCGTGCGCCTCGGCATCCGGCCCAACTCCGAGGACGGCATGATGGATGTCCCGGAGGGCCTGGACAAGGACCTCAAGGACCAGGCCATCGCCTACGTCCTCAAGTGCTTCCCCGACGCCTGGGGCTCGAAGATCCAGGCCGCGAAGTCGCGCTGGCTCGGGCTCGACTGACCCGGGCGTCGGCGCCGCGGACGCCGCTTCTGGCGCCGCTTCTGGCGCCGCTTCTCAGACTTCCTTGACCCAGTCCGCCAGGCGGCGGGCCAGGTTGATCGCGCGCGGGCCGAGCGTCTCGCCGCGCCACGCCAGCGCGCGGGTGACGACGACGGCCTTGTCGGCGGCGTCGAGGCGCGGGCGGTGCTCGAGCAGGTGGTCGCCGGCGTCGGCGATCTTGTCGAGGATCCGCATGCCGCCGTGCCACATCAGGGCGAGCTCGACGGCGAGGTCCGCGCCGACCTTGTCGACCAGGGGCCGCGACCGCTCGAACAGCGCGCGGGTCCGCGCGACCTCGTAGCGGGCGAGCGCGCCGACCGCCGGGGTCACCCGGCGCTGGGCGAGGTCGTCGGCGGTGACGCCGAAGTGGCGCAGGTCGTCCTGCGGGATGTAGATCCGGCCGCGCGCGAGGTCCGCCGGGATGTCCTGGAGCAGGCGCGCGAACGCCAGCCCGGTGGCGAGGTCGTCGGCGTAGGCGTGCAGCTCGGGCCCGCGGTAGCCGGCGATGTACAGCCACAGGTGCGCGAGCGGCTCGGCCGCCTGCGCGGTGTAGCTGCGCAGCTCGTCGAACCGGGCGAAGCTCTTGACCTCGAGGTCCGTCCGGAACCCGGACAGCAGGGCCACGAACTCGGTGATCGGCAGCGAGAACGTCTTGATCGTGTCGCGCAGCGCGACGAACACCGGGTGCTCGGCCGGCTGGCCGAAGTAGCACTGGTGGAGCTGCTCCTCCCACCGGTCGAGCTCGTAGGCGCGCCGGCCCTCGTACTGCGCCTCGTCGGCGAAGTCGTCCGCGACGCGGGCGAACGCGAAGATCGCGTAGATGTGCTTGCGCAGCGCGGTGCGGGTGAAGAACGACGCGACCGGGAAGTTGTGGTGCCGCGACCGGCACAGCGCCTCGCAGTAGCTGTAGCAGGCGTCGAGCTCCAGCGTCGGCGGCATCGGGACGGCGGCGGCCGGGACCAGGGCGGCGGCGGAGGAACGGTGACCGATGCGCTGGATCATGGGCGGGCTCCTCGGGCGTGCTTGCGGGCGTGCAGGGCCATGTGGCCGCGCTGGATGCCTTCGGTGGCGAGCGCGCGCAGCGCCGCCAGGTTGGTGGCGAGCCCGGCGGCGCCGGCGATCGCGGCGAGGTCGGTCGCGGTCTCGACGCCGGCGAGGTGCAGCGCGAGCTTGGCGCCGCGGTGGGCGAGCAGCGCGCCGCCGACGGTGCCGACCGCCAGGGGCAGCGCCAGCGCGCCGCGCAGCGCGCCGTCGGCGTCGACCCGCCACGTCGCGAGCGGGCGGTAGGTCCCGCTGATCGCGGCGAACGCGTGGGCGCCGGCCTCGACCGCGCGCCAGTCCTGGCCGGTCGCCACCAGCACGGCGTCGATGCCGTTCATGATGCCCTTGTTGTGGGTCGCGGCGCGGTACGGGTCGACCTCGGCGAACCGCGACGCCGAGGCGATCGCGGCCGCGACCTCGGCGCCCTCGATCGACGCGTCGCTGGCGTCGCGCAGCTCCGCCGGCGACACCCGGCAGGTGACGCGCACGGTGCGGCGGTCGGTGAGGTTGGACAGGATGCGCAGCCCGACGTCGCCGTCGGCGAGCTCGGCGACGCGGTCGGCCAGGCCCTCGCACAGCGTGTTGACCAGGTTCGCGCCCATCGCGTCGCAGCAGTCGACGTGGAGGTGGACGACGACGACGCCGCCGTCGGGGCCGGTGCCGGGCTGGGCCAGCACGCGGACCTCGAGATCGACCGGGCCGCCGCCGCGCTCGACCAGCCGCGGCACCAGCGCGCGCGCGGCGGCGAGCAGCTCCGGCCGCGCGCCCTCGAGCGCGCGCACCGCGGCCTCGACGTCGTCGATCTGCACGACCTGGATCTGGCCGATCATCACCGGCGGCGTCGCCTCGGTGAGGAACCCGCCGGTGGGGCGCGCCATCCGCGCCGCGTTCGACGCGGCCGCGACGATCGACGGCTCCTCGACCGCCATCGGGACGAGCCGATCGACGCCGTCGATCACGAAGTTCGTCGCGATCGCCAGCGGCAGCGCGAACGTCCCGACGACGTTCTCGATCATGTGATCGGCGGCGTCGAGGGACAGGCCGCCGCCGTCGAGCTCGCTCCACGCGGTGGGCGACAGGCCGCGGGCCGCCGCGACCTGCGCGCGGCGCTCGGGGACGCCGAGGCGGTAGAGGCCGGGCAGACGGGACGACATCAGGCGCGAAGGTACGAAACGCCCCCCTCGATGTAAACGCCGCGTTGATCGATCGGCAGGTCGAGGGGCTGGCACCCGTGTTGGATGAGCGCGGAGGCGAGGAGCGTTACATCCGTTGCGGCCGGGACCACCGCGATCGCCACGTCGCCGCCGCCGGCGCCGGTCGTCTTGACCGCCCCGCCGACCTGTCGGACCACTGACCGCACGGTCTCGACCACCGGCGGCTCCAGCGGTACGCTCGTGGCCTGCGCCAGCGCCGCGATCGCCGCGCAACCCTGGTCGATCGCTGCGATCACCGCGGCCGCGTCACGGGCGGCGGCGAGCGCCTCGGCCGCCGCGGACGTGCGGGTCAGGGCGGCCCCGACGGCGGTCGGGTGGGCGGCGCGCGCCCGGTTCACCGCCGCGACCAGGGTGACCGTGTCGGCCGGGACGCCCGTCCACACCGGCAGCCAGGTCACCGCGGGGAGCGTCAGCGGGGTCGCGGCGCCGGCGCGGAACGCGATCACGCCGCCGTGCGCGGCCGCCGCGACGTCGGCCCCGGAGCCGGCGGCGCCGCGCGCGGCCTGGGCCGCGGCGTGGGCGGCGTGGGCGAGGCGGTGGACGTGGCGCGGGTCGACCGGCCGGCCGGTCGCCGCGAGCGCGGCGCCGATCGCCGCGACGGTGGCCGCCGCGCTCGACCCCAGCCCGAGCTTGATCCCGCCGTCGTCGCGCAGCGCCGAGCTGTCGACCGCGATCGTGGCGATCGCGGCGGCGGCGTCGGCGAGGCCGTCGGCGGCGAGCGCGTCCGCCGCGGCGTCGAGGAACGGCGACGGCTCGCGTCCGGGACCGCCGACGGTGGCGCGGGCGCGCCGCGCGACCGCGGCGACGACCGCGAGCCCGCCGTCGAGGACGCCGTACTCGCCGGCGAGGATCAGCTTGCCCGGCGCGCTGACCGTCAGCACGCCGCCGCGTCCTCGACGACGACCGCCGGGCCGCCCGCGGCGCTGATCATCACCTCGGTCACGCCGGCGGTGGCGCGCATCGCCGCGGCGACCGCGTCGGCGTCGGCCGCGGTGGTCAGCACCTTGACGTGCGGGCCGGCGTCCATCGTGCCCCACGCGGCGCGGCCGGCGCCGCGCAGCGCGCGCACCGTCGCCAGGCACGCCAGCGTCGCCGGCTGCCAGTAGATGATCGCCGGGCGCGAGGCGATCGCGGCGGCGTGCATCGCCAGCGCGTTGGCCTCGACCAGCGCGCCGAGCGCGGCGACGTCGCCCGCGGCGATCGCCGCCTCGGCGGCGGGCAGGTCGCGCTCGACCGCGGCGATCCACGCGGCGTAGAACGGCGAGGTCTCGGCGCAGTGATCCATCGCGTCGCGCGAGCCGATCGTCTTGGGCACGCCGCCGCCGACGATCGCGATCACCATCCGCAGGGTCGACGTCAGCGGCGACGGCAGCGCGACCGCGTAGGCCTCGTCGTCGTCCGAGGAGCGCGCGTCGGCGCCGCGGTCGGTCGGCGTCCCGGCGTGGAGCCGGACCAGGCCGCCGAAGATCGACCGCGCGGCCGAGCCCGAGCCCTGGCGCGCCAGGATCGACAGCTCGCGCGCGGTCAGCGTCAGCCCGGCGGCGCGGGTCGCGGCGAGCGCGAGCGCGGCGTAGCCCGAGGCCGACGACGCCAGGCCCGACGCGGTGGGGAAGTGGTTGGTCGAGTCGACGCGCGCGCGGGTCGCGATCCCGGCGCGCGCGCGGACCAGGTCGAGCCAGGCCGAGGTGCGGCCGAGCTCGCCGGCGCCGGCGGGGCGGCCGTCGAGCGACATCGTGTCGGCGGGTAGCGCGGGGTCGAACGCGACGTGGGTGACCGTGGTCAGCGCGTCGAGCGTGAGCGACAGGCTGCCGGCGGCGGGCAGGTTGCGCGCGGCGTCGCGCTTGCCCCAGTACTTGACGAGCGCGATGTTGGCGTGGGCGCGCGCGGTGACGGCGCGGGGCAGCGGGCTCGACGGGCTCATGGCGTGGCTCCGACCTGGCAGGGGAACGCGACGCGCCCGGCGGCGCGCCACGCGGCGAGGACCTCGTCCTGGCGGCCGGGCGCCAGCGCGATCACCGCGCCGCCGCCGCCGGCGCCGGTGAGCTTGGCGCCGAGCGCGCCGGCGCCGAGCGCGGCCTCGACCAGCGCGTCGAGCCCGGGCGACGACACGCCGAGCGCGGCGAGCGTGCGGTGCGCGGCGGTGAACAGCGCGCCGAGCCGCGCCAGGTCCGGCGCGGCCGAGGTGACGATCGCGGCGCCCTCGGTCGCGGCGGCGCCGAGCGCGGCGAGCTGGTCGCCTGCGCGCGCGGGCGCCGCGGCGAGCGCCTCGGCGACGCGCGCGACCATCGCCGCGGTCGAGCGCGGCTCGCCCGACAGCCCGACGACGAGCGGCAGCGGCGCGGCGGCCAGCGGCGCCAGGCCGGCGCCACGGCGGTAGACCCCCAGCCCGCCGCGCAGCGCGAGCGCGACGTCGACGCCCGACGGGTTGCCGTGGAAGCAGCGCTCGCCTGCGTTCGCGGCGTCGGCGAGCGCGTCGGGCGACGGCGCCGTGCCGGCGAGCGCGGCCAGCGCGCGGGCCACCGCGACGGTCGTCGCGGCCGACGAGCCGAGCCCGGCGGCGGCGGGTAGGTCGGCGTCGCCGTCGAGCGCGCCGCGGGTGACGCCGAGCGCGGCGGCGACCGCGGCGAGCGCGCGCGCCACCGGGTGGTCGTCTCCGGCGGCGACGTCGAGGCCCCACGACGCGATCCGCAGCCGCAGCGGCCCGTCCGTCGCGGTCAGCCGGACGCCGCGGTCGATCGCGCCGGCGAGCGCCGGGTGGCCGTGGACGACGGCGTGCTCGCCGAGGAGGATGACCTTGCCGAGGGCGCGGACCGACGCGCCGGCCTGCGCGGTCACCGGCGGGCTCCGGCGGCGATTCCGAGGTCGTCGAGCCAGCCGCGCAGCGTCGGCCCGAGGTGGCGCGGCGCGCGCGCCAGCTCCGCCGCGGCGCCGACGCCGGTGAGCAGCGCGATCGTCCGCACCGAGGTGATCACGCGCTCGAGCAGCGCGATCGCGCCGTCGAGCCCGCCGGCGTTGTGCGCGCGCAGCACCGGCGCCGCCATCCCGCCGCACGTCGCGCCGAGCGCGAGCGCGCGCGCGACGTCGTGGCCCGAGCGCAGCCCGCCCGAGGCGATCACGGTGAGCCCGGCGGCGTGGCACGCCGCGGTCGCGACCGCGGTCGGCACGCCCCAGTCCCACAGCTCGCGCCCGAGCGCCGCGGCGTCGCTGCCGGCGGCGGCGCGCTTGGCCTCGACCGCGACCCAGCTCGTCCCGCCGGCGCCGGCGACGTCGACCGTGGTGACGCCGGCGGCGCGCAGCGCGGTCGCGGCCTGGGGTGACAGCCCGCACCCGGTCTCCTTGACCACCAGCGGCACGCCGCGCGCGCCGAGCGCGTCGAGCGCCGCCTTGATCGTGTCGAGCCCGCCGGAGAAGTCGCGGTCGCCGCGCTCCTGGATCATCTCCTGGCCGGGGTTGAGGTGGATCGCCATCGCGTCGGCGCCGATCCGGGCCGCGAGCTCGACGACGCGCGCGACGCCGAGCTGCGCCGCCTGGACCACGCCGATGTTGCCGATCAGCACGACGTCCGGCGCCGCGTCCTTGACCTGGAACGTCGGCTCGAGCTCGGGGTGCTCGGCCATCGCGCGCTGGCTGCCGACGCCGAACGCGCAGCCGACGCGGGCCGCGGCGCGCGCGAGGTCGCGGTTGATCGTGGCCGCCTCCGGCGTGCCGCCGGTCATCCCGGTGATCACCAGGGGCGCGCGCAGCGTCCGGCCGAGCAGCGGCGTCGCGAGGTCGACGTCGGCGAGCGCGCGCTCGGGCAGGGCCTGGTGGACGAGGTGGACGTCGTCGAGCAGCGTGGGGCGGACGAAGTCGGCGGCGCCCGACGCGGCGACCTCGAGGTGCTCGGCCTTGCGGCGGGCGATCGCGCTCGCGTCCGCGACGGCCTGGCTGCCGTCCTTGGGATCGGGGGGAACCATGCGGGGACTCCTGCCGGGGCGCGCGCACTATGCGACGGTCATGGCACTACGCGCCACCGTAGATGATGCCGAGGGTGACCGCGCCCCACGCGACGAGGTTGAGCAGGAACGGCCAGTCCCTGAGCATCTGCTCGGTCGGCGAGCCGTCCTTGTCGCTGGCCAGCGCCAGCCACGCGAACCTCCCCACCCCCAGGGCGGAGAACGGCGCGGTCCAGATCAGCTGGTCGGTGCCGAAGAACGCCGCGGTGTGGTCGTCGAGGGTGTAGGCGGCGTAGGCGACGATCGTCGCGACGGCGAGCACGCCCATCGCGGCCTTGACGATCGGCGCGCGGTAGCCGGCGAGCGCGGCGCGGGTCGCGGCGGCGTCGCGGCCGGCGCGCCCGGCGGCGGCCAGCTCGTGCGCGCGCTTGCCCAGGCCGAGGAACGCGGACAGCAGGGCCGTGCACAGGAGCAGCCACCGCGACGCGGGCACGTCGATCGCCGCGGCGCCGGCCAGCACGCGGAGCAGGAACCCGGCCGCGATCATCCCGACGTCGACGAACGCGACCTGCTTGAGGCCCATGCTGTAGGCGAGGTTGATCACGAGGTAGCCGCCGGCGAGCGCGGCGACCTTCCAGTGCAGCGCCAGGCACAGGCCGAGCGCGCCGACCGCGAGCGTGCCGGCGAGCGCCAGGGCGGCGCGCTCGGGCAGGGCGCCCGAGGCGATCGGGCGGTGGCGCTTGGTGGGGTGCAGCCGGTCGGCCGTGACGTCGCGCAGGTCGTTGAACGTGTAGACCGCGCCGGACAGCGCGCAGAACGCCAGGGTCGCGAGCGCCGCGCGGACCCCGAAGTCGGCGTCGAGCAGGTGCTTGGAGAACACCAGCGGGGCGGCGACGAAGAGGTTCTTCACCCACTGGTGTGGGCGGAGCGTCTTCAGGGCCGCGAGCAACATCCGCGGCTTCGTAGCACGGCCACGCGCCTCCTCGCAGCTACGGGGTCGCCGTGCCCGTGCCCGTGCCTACGCCCGTGCCCGTGCCCGTGCCCGTGCCCGTGCCCGTGCCCGTGCCCGTGCCGTCGGGGCCGCCGTCGGCCTCCTCGTCCTCGCTGTCCTCTTCCTCGGAGTCCTCGTCCTCGGAGTCTTCGTCCTCGGGGCCGGCGTCGGCCTCCTCGCCCTCGGAGTCCTCGTCCTCGGAGTCCTCGTCCTCGGAGTCCTCGTCCTCGGAGTCCTCGTCCTCGCCGTCCCCGTCGCCCTCGTCCTCGTCTGGCTTGCTGTACTCGATCCAGTCCGCGATCGCCGTGTCCTCGCACTCCTTGGCCTCGGCGGCCGGCAGCTTGCGGCAGTCGGTGATGTCGATCAGCACGCCCAGGCACGAGTCCTTCATGTCCTCGTCCTCGGCGTACTTCTGCTCGCAGCTCGCCTTCGACAGCGCGCTGCCGTCGGGCAGCTTGATCTCGTCGATGCTGCCGACCGACTGCACGCCCTCCTGGACGATCGACTGCAGGCCGGACATCGTGCCGGTGCGCTTGGGGGGCGGCACCCAGGTCAGCGCCGGGATGTACGTCACGAGCATCAGCGCGAACACCATCGCGCCGATGAACGGCAGCGTCGCCCGGGTCACGTCGATCACCGGCCGCTGGAACTTGAACGAGGCGATGAACAGGTTCAGCCCGACCGGCGGCGTGAGGTACCCGATCTCGAGGTTGATGAGGAAGATGACCCCGAGGTGGTAGGGGTTGATCCCGTAGTAGTCGGCGACGCCCGCGACGAGCGGCAGCACGACGATGATCGCCGAGAAGATGTCCATCATCATCCCGACCAGCAGCAGGAGCACGTTGAGCAGCAGCAGGAACGTGAACTTGGAGTCGACGTTGTCGCGCGCCCACTCGACCAGATCCTGCGGGACCTTGGCGGTGACGAGCAGGTTGGAGAAGGCCGACGAGGTGTAGATGACGAGGAAGATCGTGCCGACCAGCGCCAGCGACTCGGTCGAGATGCCCCACAGCGTCTTCAGCTTGAAGTCGCGGTAGACGAAGATCTCGAGGATGAACAGGTAGAGCACGGTCAGCGCCGCGACCTGCGCCGGGTTGGCCCAGCCGTTGACCAGCACCGCGATGATCGCGAGCGGGATGATCAGCTCGGGAAAGGCGACCAGGAACGCGCGGCCGAGCTCGCCGAGCTCGAACTTCTGCCGCGGCACCTTCCACTTGATCGCCGCGGCGACGGCGACGATGCAGAGGCAGCCGACCAGCACCAGGCCCGGCACGAGGCCGGCGCCGAGGAACCGGCCGGTGTCCCAGTTGTTCTTCTCGGCCAGCTCGCGCTGCAGCCCGTAGACCGTGCCGAACACGAACAGCGGCACGGCCGGCGGGAACAGCAGGCCGACCGAGCCGTTGCCGGTGACCAGGCCGAGCGCGAACTTCTCGGGGTAGCCGGCCTTGAGCAGCGCCGGCATCAACAGGCCGCCGAGCGCGACGATCGTGACGCCCGAGGCGCCGGTGAAGATCGTGAAGATCGCGCACGCGACGATCGTGACGATCGCCAGGCCGCCGGGCATCCAGCCGAGCAGGCCGTTGGCGAACCGCACCAGGCGATCGCTCGTCTTCGCCGCGGCCATCATGTAGCCGGCGTAGATGAACAGCGGGATCGTGGCGAAGATGATCGCCTCGTCCTTGGTGCCCAGGCCGTAGATCGAGGACAGCGGGCCGCCGAACTCGGCGGTGA
Organism: Myxococcales bacterium; assembly: GCA_011526095.1. GTDB lineage: Bacteria > Myxococcota_A > Polyangia > Haliangiales > Haliangiaceae > WYBA01. Next base: position 100,566 of record WYBA01000045.1, read on the forward strand.
AGTCGCGCGGCAGGCCGTACGCGCCCAGCGCCGCGGCGCCCAGCATCACAGCGAACAGCGGCGCGCCCGAGAAGAACAGCAGCAAGAGGCCGATCAGCAGCAGGTAGAACATCACGCCACCCCCTGCTCGGGCTCCGGCGGGGTCTTGCCGCGGAGCAGGTAGTCGAGGTCGGTCACGATCTGGAAGAACAGGTGGAGCGCGATCAGCCCGGCGCCGATGCCGAGCGACCACGACGCGATCTCGGCCGGGATCCAGTGCTCGGTCTCGTGCTCCTTGCCGGTCTCGCGCGCGATCACCTGCGCGAACGAGAAGAACACCAGCGCCATCTCGGCGGCGAACAACGTGAGCCCGACGCGCAGCCAGGCCCGGGCGCGCGCGCCGATCATCCGCGACACCACGTCCATCGACAGCAGTCGCTTGTGGTGGGTGGCGAACGCGCCGCCCACCATCGCCGACAGGAACACGCCGTAGCGGATGTCGACCCCGACCCCGTCGATGCTCTCGTCGAGCAGGCCCCACGCCTTCGGCTCGCGCAGCAGGCCGAGCAGGAACCACGCGAACGACGCCAGCACGAGGAACACCAGGATCGAGAACAGCGTCGCCTGCTCGGCCAGCCCGACGGCGCGGTCGACCTTTCGGACGATCGCCGCGGTGGGCGGGTCGCCCGCGAACGGCGTCTCCGCGCTCGCCTCGGCGGCGGGGGTCCAGCCGCCCGTCAGCGCGCGCGCCGACACGGTGACGAGCAGGGCGCTGCCGAGCAGGTAGGCGTGCCCGCCGAACCACAGGGCCGGCGTCTCCGTCGGCGCGAGCGCGATGAACGTCAGGCCCGACAGCAGCGCGGCGCCGGTGGCGCCGGTCGCGGCCAGGCCGAGCGTCCGCGGCAGCCCCGCCGCGCCGGCGAGCCCGCCGGGCAGCAGGACCACGCCCAGCGCGAGCGCCACCGCGAGCCCGCCGACGCCGGTCGTGATCAGCCCGAACGTCGCCCACGTCCCGTGGTCGTCGCCAGTGTCGCCGAGGTCCGCGGACGTGCAGCGATCGGTGCACACGCTCCGCACGTTGCCCTGGGCGTCGGGCGCGGCGTCCTTGCACTCGGTCACGCACGCCTGAGCGTCGCGCAGACCGGTGGCCGTGTTGATCTTGGTGGCGTCGGGCAGGGTGACCGGCCCGACCCACCACATCCGACCGAGCAGGCCGAAAACGACGAGGGCCGCGCCCACCGCCGTGATGACGTGGACCGGCCCTCGCCGTGGCTGCGCACTGCCGCGCTGAGCTGACACGTCCCGCAGGCTAACACCTGCGCGCGCGCGCCGACAACGCGGCTGCCCGGCGTTCCACGCGGTGTCGTCCTACTTCGCCGCCTTCGTCGCCGCGGCGCCGCCGCCCTTCTTGGCCCGGTACTCGGCGCGGTACTTGAGCACGTCGTCGAGCTCGGCCTGCGAGTAGATCTTGCCGACCTGCTCCTTCCACACCGCCTCGGCGGCGGTGCGGAACTCCTGCACCATGTCGGCGGGCGAGTCGACGATCTTCACGCCCTTGCGCTTCATCTTCTTCTTCGAGTCGTCGTTGTCCTTGCGGATCTTCTTGCGCAGGCTCTTCGAGGCATTCTTCGTCAGCTTCTCCACCGCCTTCTGGTCCTCGGAGGAGATCTTCTTGAGCGCGTCCTCCTTGAGGACGGTCGCGCCGATCGCGTAGCTCATCGGCATCGAGGTCATGAACTTGACCTTCTCGCCCCAGCCCAGCGCCATCGCCGCCAGCGGCGAGCCGTAGCAGGCGGTGATGCGCGCGCTCTCGAGCGCGGGCAGCACCTCCGGCACGCCGAGCGGCACGCCGCTGATCCCGAGCTTCTTGTACATCGCCTTGACGAGGGCGTCGTCGCCCCACATCCAGACCTTCAGCGACTTGAGGTCCTTGAGCGACTCGACCTTGGTCTTCGACATGAAGTAGACCCAGCCGACGTCGCCGCGATCGTTGAGGCGGAAGCCCTTCTTCGCGAACTTCTTCTGGAAGTGCTTCCACATCTTGTCGGCGACGTAGTCGAGCTCCTTGATGTCGTCGAACATCATCGGCAGCTCGAGCACGCGGATGCTCTCGTCGATCATCGACATGCCGATCGACGTGACGGCGGCGCCGTCGAGCTGGCCGAGGTTGATCTTGCGGATCACCTCGCGCTCGTCGCCCTGGACGCCGTCGGCGTAGTACTTGACCTTGACCCGGCCCTCGGTGGCCTTGTCGACGTCGACCGCCGCCTTGTCGAGGATCTTCATCCACGAGCTGCCGGTGGGGGCGAGCGTCGCCATGCGCAGCTCGACGTTCTCGGCGGCGGCGACGGAGGCTCCGGCGACCAGGCAGGTCGCGGCGGCGAGGACGGACGCGAGGCGGCCGGCGAGCTTGGGGCTATGCGAGTCGAGCGAGCGAGTCATGGGAAGAGCTCCTTCTCCTGCTGGAGGTAGCGGCGGGCCCGGCGATGGGCGATCTCGTTGGCGAGGCGTTGCTCCGGCCAGATGGACGGGTCAGTGCTCAGGACCTTCACCAGCGTGTCATGGAACAGCTTCTTATCCTGTTTCATCACCGCGTAGCGACGAGCGAAATAAACGTAAGCCAGCAAGAACTTCTGATCGGTCAGCTCCATCGCGCGCTCGAACGACTTCTTCGCGCCCTCGAGGTCGCCGCCGAGCTGCTCCGAGCGGGCCGACAGCACCAGGCCCATCGCGATGTGCGGCATCGCCGCCAGCGCCTTGTCCGAAGGCCGCGCGCCCTTGTCGTCGAGCTCGATGACGCGCTTCAGCATGGCCGTCGCCGTGCTGAGGTGGCTGATCATCTCCATGCGGTCCTTGTTCTGGTTGATCGCCGAGCCCAGGCCCATCGCCGCCCACATCAGCGGCGTGCGCTGCCCCGCGCCGACGCCGGCGATGAGCTTGTCGATGGTCTCGACGTCCGCGGTGAACAGCTGGTCGCGGAACGACTTGCTCATCGCCATCAGCGCGTAGTTCATGCAGCGCAGGAACATCTTGGTCGCGCGCGCGGCGTGGTAGTCGACGGCGTCGAAGTCCTTGCGCACGACCGCCTGCTCGACCTCGTCCTCGACGAAGCCGGTGCCGTACTGGCAGTAGCCCTCGGTCAGGATCGCGCGCAGGCGCTCGTTCTCGGGATCGACGACCCAGAAGCCCTCGACCGTCTTGAGCGCGCCGGGGATCGCGCGTGACGCCATCTCCCAGTCCGACTCCATCTTCAGCGACGGCTGGGCGCGGATCAGCACCTTCGAGGTGGTGTTGACGGTGAGCTTGCCCATGTCGCACCCCGCCACCATCATGGTGGCGGAGGCGGCGAGCGCCGCGGCGGCTAGCGAGACTGTTCGCATCGTGGCGGATCCTCTCGACGAACGTCGACCAGGGTTGATTCAGGCCGGCGCCGGGCCTCTCCACGGCGCCGGCGTCGGCGACGCCCGAGGCTAGGTGAACCGCCCGATCCGAGTCAATCGCAGGCCGCCACCGCGACGAGCGAAGGCCGGCTCAATCGGGGTACGATGCGCCATGTCGCCCGGGGTGCGTCGGCTCGCCGCGGCCGTGGCCGCCGTCGCGGCCGCGCTCGGGGCCGGCTGCGACTCGGTGGACGCCGTGCTCGGCGGCGGCGCCGCCGCCGAGGGGCACCGGCTCGGCACCCGCGATCCCGCGACGCTGGTCATCGGCCGCCCGCTCGACGCGATCAGCCTCGACCCCGCGCGCGTCACCGACAACGAGTCGGCCGAGATCGCGTTCCAGGTCTACGACACGCTCGTCCAGTGGGAGCCAGGCACGGCCACCGTCACGCCCGGCCTGGCGACGTCGTGGTCGGTCGACCCCAGCGGCGAGGTGTGGACGTTCGAGCTGCGCCGCGGGGTGCGGTTCCACGACGGCACGCGGTTCGACGCCGACGCGGTCGTGTTCTCGCTCGAGCGCCAGCGCGACCCGTCGCACCCGTTCCACCGGCCGGACTTCCAGTACTGGCCCAACGTCTACCGCAACATCGAGCAGGTCGAGAAGCTCGACGACTACACGGTGCGGATCACGATCGAGCGGCCGTACGCGCCGTTCGCGGCGAACATGGCGATGTTCCCGGTGTCGATCGTCTCGCCCGCCGCGGTGACGGAGTACGGCGACGCCTACGGCGAGCACCCCGTCGGCACCGGCCCGTGGATCTTCGAGCGGTGGGAGCGCGGCGAGCACCTCATCCTGCGCCGCAACCCCGCGTACTGGGGCGGCGCGCCGGCGATGGAGCGGCTGGTGTTCACGACGATCCAGGATCCCCGGCAGCGCCTCGTCGCGCTCGAGTCGGGCGCGATCGACATCGCCGCGTCGATCCTCCCCGAGGAGCTGCAGTTCGTCGACCTCCACCCCGGCCTCGTCCTGCACGAGAGCACCGCCAACAACGTCTCGTACCTGGCGATCAACACGACGCGCGGCCCGCTGCGCGACGTCGGCGTCCGCCGCGCGATCGCCCACGCGATCAACAAGGAGCCGATCGTCCAGCTCGCGTTCCAGGGCCTGGCGACGCCGGCCGAGGGCCCGCTGCCGCCGCGGCAGTGGGGCTACCACCGGCCCCGCGCGCGCCACGCCTACGACCCGGCCGAGGCGCGGAGGCTGCTCGCCGACGCGCAGGCGCGCGGCGTGTTCGCGCCCGAGGCCGAGCTCGTGCTGTACGCGCCGTCGACGCCGCGGCCGTACCTGCCCGGGCCGGATCGCGTCGCGCGCGCGATCCAGGCCAACCTCGCCGACGTCGGGATCCGGACGCGGCTGGTGCTGCAGCCGTTCGGCGACCACCTGGTGAGCGTGCGCAACGGCCAGCACGACCTGTGCCTGCTCGGCTGGGTCGGCGACAACGGCGACCCCGACAACTTCCTGCAGCAGCTCGACCCGCGCAACACCACGCTCGGCTCGGCGGTCAACGTCGCGTTCTACGGCGACGGCGAGGTCGGCGGGCTGATCGTGCGCGCCCAGGAGACCGAGGACCCGCTCGAGCGCGCCCGGCTCTACGCCCGCGTCCAGGAGCGCGTCGCCGAGGACGTGCCGTGGGTGCCGCTCGCCCACACCCAGGTGCCGCTCGCGGCGCGCGACGACATCTCCGGGATCATCCTCAACCCGACCGGGCAGGTGCTGTACCGCGCGGTGCGCCGGAGCCCCCGCTGATGGCCCGACCGCCGGCGCGCGACCGCGACGCCACGGGCCGGGCGTCGCAGACCGGGCGCGCCCCGCGGCGCGCCGGGCCGCTCGGCTGGGTGCGGCTGCGGCTGCGCGCCAAGCTCACCGCGGTGCTGGTGCTGGCGGCGCTGGTGCCGATGGCGGTGGTCGCGACGATCGCCGTCGGCGTCGTGCTGTCGACGCTGGAGCGCGGGCTGCACTCCGAGACCGCGCGCCAGCGTGGCGTCGGGCTCAACCTCGTGCTGCGCACCGTCGAGCGCCTCGGCGACGACGCGGCGCGGCTGTCGGCGATGGGCGATCTGGCGCGCGCGATGGTCGAGGGCAAGGCCGCGGTGGCGATGCTGCTCGCCGGCCAGGCGGCGCAGCTGCCGTCGTCGCTCGTCCAGGTCACCGACGCCGACGGCCAGCCGGTCGCCGATCTGGTGGTCGGCGGCGACGCCGCGCGGTTCGCCGGGCTCGGCCTCGACGGCGCGTCCGAGGCGGTGCGTCTCGGGCGGCGGTGGGGGCGGCGGGTGACGCTCGAGCTGGTCGGCGACCGGCTGGTGATGCGCGCGGTCGCGCCCGTGGTCGACGGCTCGCTCGCGCTGCTCGGCGTCGTCGTGCTGACCGTGCCGCTCGACGGCGCGTTCGCCGACGGCATCCGCAGCGCGCTCGGCGCCGAGGTGCTGATCGCCGCGGCGAGCTCGGCGGGCGCCCGCTCGTCGTTCCGCGACGCGCTCGGCGCGCGGCTGCCCGACGTCGCGGTCCCGGCGGCGGTGCGGGCGCGGATCACCGGCGGCGCGGCGACGACGGCGTCGCAGCCGATCGGCGGGCGCGAGTACGAGGTCGCGTGGACCGCGCTCGTCGACCACCGCGGCGCGACCGTCGGGGTGTTCGGCGTCGCCGTCGATCGCGGCAGCGTGTCGAGCGCCAAGACCGTCGCGTTCCGCTCGCTCGCGATCGGCGGCGCGGTCGCGCTGATGTTCGCGCTCGGCCTCGCCGCGGTGCTGTCGCGCCGGATCGGCCAGCCGATCGGCCGGCTCCACCGCGGCGCGGTCGCGATCGCGCGCGGCGACCTCGACCACCGGATCGACGTCGGCGGCACCGACGAGATCGGCGAGCTCGCCCAGGCGTTCCGCCACATGACGACCGCGCTCAAGGAGAACCAGCAGCGCCTCGCCGCGCGCATGCGCGAGATCGTCGCGCTCCACGACGCCGGCCGCGCGATGTCGTCGGTGATCGAGCCCGGCCAGGTGTCGCGCAAGGTCGTCGACGCGGTCGCGCGGACGTTCGACGGCCAGCTGTGCGCGCTGTGGCTGCTCGACGGCGGCGGCGAGCTGACGATCGCGGCGGCGCGGGCCCGCCGGCCGGGCCGCGGGACCCAGGCGGGCGCGGACGCCTCCGGCGCCGCGGCCGGGCTGACGCCGATCGCGCGCGAGGTCGCCGACACCCGCGCCCACCTGCGGATCGAGCGCGTCGGCGACGACGCGCGCCGCGGCGACGCGCTGCGCGCGGCCGGCGTCGACGGCTCGATGGTGTCGGCGCCGCTCGAGCGCAAGGGCGCCGTCGTCGGCGTGATCCTCGTCGCGCGCGCGCCCGGCGAGCGCCCGTTCACCGAGGCGGACGCGAGCCTGCTGGCCACGTTCGCCGACCAGGCCGCCACGTCGATCGAGAACGCGCGGCTGTACGCGCAGGTCGTCGGCGCGAGCGAGGAGCTCGAGCGCAAGGTCCGGCTGCGCACCGCCGAGCTGACGCAGATCAACCTCGAGCTGGGCAAGACGCTCGCCGACCTGCAGGAGACCCAGTCGCAGCTGATCCTGTCCGAGCGGATGGCCGGGCTCGGCCTGCTCGTCGCCGGCGTCGCCCACGAGATCAACTCGCCGTCGGCGGCGGTGCGCGGCTCGGTCGAGGCGATGGGCGAGGTGGTGTCCCGGCTGACGCGGCACCTCGACGCGCTCGCGGCCCTCGGCCTGGCGGCGGCGCGGCGCGAGGCGATCGTGGCGTGGGTCGAGGCCACCGGGCGCGCGCTCGCGGCGCAGCGGCTGCCGACGGGCGCCGCGGTCCGCCGCGCCCAGCGCGAGCTGCGCGCGCGCCTCGACGCCGCCGGGCTCGACGACGTCGCGGCGCAGGCGCGTGACCTCGCCGAGATCGGGCTGGACCCCGACGCGCTGTCGCCGTTCGTCGCGCTGGTCGCCGGCGAGCCGCGCGGGTTGCCCGTGGTGGTGGCCGGCTACCTCGCGGAGTACGTGCACCTACACCGCAACGTCCTCACGATCCACAACGCGATCGGGCGGATCCAGCGCATCGTCGGCGCGCTGAAGTCGTACTCGCACCTCGATCAGAGCGCGGGGCTGGTCGAGGCGGATCTCCACGAGGGGATCGAGACGACGCTCACCATCCTCGACTATGCGCTGCGTGCTATAACCGTCTCGCGTAGTTACGGGACCCTCCCGAGGGTGCCGATCTTCGTCGACGAGCTGAACCAGGTGTGGACCAACCTGCTCCAGAACGCGGCGCAGGCGCTGGAAGGGCACGGAACGATCTCGATCGAGACAGGCATAGAGTCGCGAGACCCTGGCGCGCGCGCCGGGGTGTTCGTGCGCGTGATCGATGACGGCCCCGGGATCCCGGCGGACGTGCTGCCACGGATCTTCCAGCCGTTCTTCACCACCAAGAGCAAGGGCGAGGGGAGCGGCCTCGGCCTGGGGATCGTCAAGCGCATCATCGACAAGCACCGCGGCGAGATCTCGTGCGAGTCGCGGCCGGGCCGGACGTGCTTCACGGTGTGGCTGCCGCAGGACCCGGCCGCGGCGCCCGTCGCCGCCGTGCCCCCGCCGACCGAGGCGGAGCTGTCGGCGGAGCTCACCGGCGAGATGACGATCGAGCGCTCGCTGCTGCCGGCCTCAGACGCGGGCGATCGCGGCGGAGGGGCGGCCTGATGCTGGCGATGGGCCGCGAGACGATCCTGTGCGTCGACGACGAGGAGGGCGTGCTCGCCGCGCTGCGGCTGCAGCTCGGCCAGCGGTTCGGGCACGAGTGCGAGATCGCCACCGCGTCGTCGGGCCCCGAGGCGCTCGAGCTGCTCGACGAGCTCGAGAGCGACGGCGAGCGGATCGCCGTCGTGATCGCCGACCAGATCATGCCGGGGATGAAGGGCGTCGATCTGCTCGAGGCGGTCGACCGCCGCTCGCCGACGACGACCAAGATCCTGCTCACCGGCCAGGCCGGCCTCGACGCGGTGGTTTCGGCGATCAACCGCGCCCACCTCAACCACTACATCCACAAGCCGTGGGACGAGGCGAACCTCCACCTCGCGGTCGAGAACCTGCTGCGCCAGTACCGGCTCGCCGAGGAGAACCGCACGCTCATCGACACGCTGTCGGCCAAGAACCAGGCGCTGATCGAGATGAACCGCGAGCTCGAGGCCAAGGTCCACGAGCGCACCCACGAGCTGGCGGAGGCCAACTCGCGGCTCGCCCAGCTCGCGGTGACCGACGGGCTGACCGGCCTGTACAACCACCGCCACTTCCACGAGCGCCTCGCGCTCGAGGTCGAGCGCTCGGGGCGCAACGGCCTGCCGCTGTGCCTGCTGATGATCGACGTCGATCACTTCAAGCACTACAACGACCACCACGGCCACCCCGCCGGCGACGAGGTGCTGCGCCAGCTCGCGCGGCTGCTCGGCGAGGGCCGGCGCGCCAACGACGTCGTCGCGCGCTACGGCGGCGAGGAGTTCTCGATCATCCTGGTCGAGACCAACAAGTTCACCGCGGCCAAGCTGGCCGAGCGGCTGCGCGAGCGGATCAACGCCCACCCGTTCCCCGAGGCGGCGCAGCAGCCCGGCGGCTGCCTGTCGGTGTCGATCGGCGTCGCGACCTTCCCCGACGACGCGATCGACTCGGTCAGCCTGATCCGCGCCGCCGACGACAGCCTGTACGCGGCCAAGCGCGCCGGCCGCAACCGCGTCGTGCTGGCGCCGTCGATCGCCGAGCAGTCGGGCGAGCGCCCGGGCTGACCCGGCGCCCCCGCCTCGTCTCGGTCGGTCGGCTTCGTGGGCGCCGCGCGGCGCCGCTTGCGGTAACGTCCGGCGGGCCATGACCTCGTCGATCCCGCCCCAGGACGTCGCCGTGATCGGCGCTGGCAGCTACGGCACGTGCCTCGCCATCCTGATGGCGACCGCCGGCCACCGCACGACGCTGTGGTGCCGCGGCGCCGACGCCGCCGCCGAGCTGCGCGCGGGCCGCGAGAACACCGCCTACCTGCCGGGCTACCCGCTGCCGCCCTCGGTCGACGTCACCGCGGACCTCGAGCACGCGGTGCGCGGCAAGGCGATCGTCCTCGGCGTGACGCCGTCGCACGCGATCCGCGACGTGCTCGGGCGCGCGGCGCCGGCGCTCGACCCCGACGTGGTCGTCGTCAACGCCAGCAAGGGGCTGGAGGAGGGCACGCTCGCGACGATCGAGGAGGTCTACCGCCAGATCTTCCCGGCGCGGATCGCCGCGCGCGCGACGTACCTGTCCGGCCCGACGTTCGCGAGCGAGATCGCCGCCGGGATGCCGAGCGCGATCGTGCTCGCCGGGCGCGACGGCGAGACGTGCGCGTTCGTCCAGCGCGCGATGTCGACGGAGCGGTTCCGCCCGTACTCGTCCGAGGACGTGGTCGGCGTCCTCGTCGGTGGCGCGATCAAGAACGTCGTCGCGATCGCCGCCGGCGTGTCGGACGGCCTGGGGTTCGGCTCGAACGCGCGCGCCGCGTTGATCACGCGCGGCCTGGCCGAGATCACGCGGATCGGCGTGACGATGGGGGCCGAGGCCGCGACGTTCGCGGGGCTGTCGGGCATGGGCGACCTCGTGCTGACCTGCTCCGGCGACACCTCGCGCAACCGCCGCGTCGGCCTGGCGCTCGGGCGCGGCCAGACGATGGCGCAGATCCTGGGCGAGATGCGGATGGTGGCCGAGGGCGTCAAGACGACCAAGGTCGCCCACGAGCTGGCCCGCAAGCTCGGCGTCCAGGCGCCGATCACCTCGGTGATGCACGCGATCATCCACGAGGGCGCGCCGGCCCGCGAGGCGATGCAGCGCCTGATGACCCGCGCGCTGCGCTCCGAGCGGGACTGACGCCGGAGGTCGACCCGCGCCGTCCGCCGCACTGACCCGGCGTTCGGCGGTGGTCGACGCGCGCGCCGGTGGCAGTTCTTGCCGCCGCGCGGCGGCCACGGTGTGCGCGGACGTGCTATTCCACCTCACCGATGTTCGGCTACGTGCTCGACGAGGTCTTCGTGCACCACCGGGCGCCGGCCGGCCACCCCGAGCGGCCGGCGCGCGTCGAGGCGGTGCGCGACGCATTGCTCGCGGCGGGCGTGCGCGAGCGCGGCCACGCGGTGCCGGCGCGGCCGGTCAAGGACGAGGAGCTCGCGGCGGTCCACACCGGCAGCTACCTCGACGATCTCACCCGGGCGGTCCCCGGCCGCACCGGCTGGCTCGATCCGGACACCTACTTCTCGCCGGGGACGTGGGACGCGGCGCGCGCCGCGGCGGGCGGCGTGTCGGAGCTGGCGCTGCGCGTGCTGTCCGGCGAGCTGCCGCGCGGCCTCGCGGTCGTGCGGCCGCCCGGCCACCACGCCGAGGCCGACCGCGCGATGGGCTTCTGCCTGATCAACAACGTCGCGGTGGCGGCGCGCGCGGCGCGCGCGGCCGGCGCCGCGCGGGTCGCGATCCTCGACTGGGACGTCCACCACGGCAACGGCACCCAGCGGATCTTCTGGGACGATCCGTCGGTGATGTACCTGTCGGTGCACCAGTGGCCCTACTACCCGGGCACGGGCGCGCCGGTCGAGATCGGCGGCGAGCACGCGCGCGGCGCGACGGTCAACGTCGGGCTCCCGGCCGGCAGCGGCGACGACGAGTACCTCGCGGCGTTCGACGAGGTGTTCGTGCCGACGCTGGTGTCGTTCGCGCCGGACCTGATCCTGGTGTCGGCCGGGTTCGACGCGCACCGCGCCGATCCGCTGGCCAGCATGCGCGTGTCGCGCGGCGGGTTCGGCGCGATGGCGGACCGGATGCGCGCGGTCGCCGAGCGGGTCGCCGGCGGCCGGCTGGTCGTCGCGCTCGAGGGCGGCTACGACCTCGACGGCCTCGCCGGCGGCATGTCCGAGGTGCTGCGCGCGCTCGCCGACGACGCGGTCGCCGTCTCGCTCGACCAGCTCGCCGAGGCCCCGCCGCGCGTGATCTCGGCGCCGGCGCGCGCCGCGCTCGCCGCGACGCTCGAGGCCCGCGCGGCGGGAGGCCGTCCATGAGCCCCGCCGTCGCCCAGGGGGCGTTCGAGCCGGCGCCGTTCGGCCAGCGCTACTGGCTGGCGCAGCCGCTCGCCGTCGGCGGGATGGCGGAGATCTACCTCGCCCGGCAGAACGCGATGGCCGGGTTCGAGAAGGACGTCGTCATCAAGCGGCTCAAGCCGGAGCTCGCGGTCGATCCGCGGATCGTCGAGATGTTCCTCGACGAGGCGCGGATCGGCGCGCAGCTCAACCACCCCAACATCGTCCACGTCTACGACGTCGACGAGCAGGACGGGGTGCCGTACATCGCGATGGAGCTGATCGTCGGCGAGGAGCTCAACCAGCTGTGCCGGCGCGGGCTGGGGCTCAAGAAGTTCCTGCCGCTCGAGCACGCGGTCGAGCTGATGCGCCAGGCCGCGGCGGGGATGGGCTACTTCCATAACAAGCGGAAGGGCCCCGTCGCCGAGCACGGCGAGCCGATGGACATCGTCCACCTCGACATCTCGCCGACCAACCTGCTCGTCACCGAGGACGGCTTCCTCAAGATCATCGACTTCGGGATCGCGCGCGCGCGCGGCCAGCGGTTCCGCGACGAGGCCGCGATCCCCGGCAAGCTGTCGTACATGTCGCCGGAGCAGATCCTGCGGCAGAAGGTCGACCACCGCTCGGACATCTTCTCGCTCGGCGTCGTGCTCTACGAGATCACCGTCGGGCGGCGCCTGTTCAAGGGGCCGGCGGCCGACGTGGTCAAGAAGCTCACCGAGGGCCGGATCGAGCCGCCGACGTTCGCCAGGCGCGACTTCCCCGCGGCGCTGGAGGCGGTCGTGATGCGCTGCCTCGAGCGCCACCCCGACGACCGCTACCAGAGCGCCTACGACCTCGCCGACGACCTCGAGGAGTTCCTGCGGGTCAGCCAGCTCCACTCCGGGCCGGTCAAGATCGCTCGCTACCTCGACGAGCTGGTGATGGCGTCGGGCGGCGCGCGCCGCCCCGAGCTGATCTCCGAGGCCGAGCAGCAGGATCGCGAGCGCGACGGCGACGACCTCGACTTCGACAGCAAGGTGTTCGACGCGTTCCAGGCGGCGGAGATCGAGCCGGCGCGCGCCGGCAAGGCCGCCGAGTGGGACGAGTACGAGGAGGGCGACGAGGCGGTCGCCGCGGCGCTCGGCATGGAGTTCGAGCAGCTGCGGGCGCTGCGCACGCCGGTGCCGACGGTCACGGCCGGCGGCGGCGGGCTGCCGCTGCGCGCCCCGGCGCGGACGCCGGATCCGCGGATGTCGCTGCGGCCCGACCGGGGGGGGCAGGAGAGCGAGGCGGACGGCGCGCAGGCGTCGAGCCCGTCTCCGTCTCCGTCTCCGGCCCCGACTCCGTCTCCGACTCCGACTCCGTCTCCGTCTCCGACTCCGACTCCGTCTCCGACTCCGTCTCCGGCCCCGACTCCGTCTCCGGCCCCGACTCCGTCTCCGCCTGCCGGCGCCGCGCGCGTCGCCGAGCCGCCGCCGGTTGCCGCGCCGCCCACCGCGGGCTCGTCCGGCGCGGCCCTCGCCGCGGGCCCGGGCGGCGCCGTGGTCGCCGGGCCGCCCCCGTCCGTGCTGCCGTACGTCGTGCTGGGCGGAGTGGGTGTCGCGATCGTCGCGGCCATCGCATACTTCGCGCTGTGAAGCGGATCGCCCTTGGCCTCGCCCTCGCGTCCGGCGCGCTGCCGGCGTGCTCGGAGGGCTCGCGCCCGGCGCTGCCGGCGGGCCGCGACGCCGGGCGCGCGACCCAGCGCGTGATCGAGCCGCCGCAGGGCACGGTGCGGCCGCTGCCGCCGTACGCGATCGGCGCCGGCGGCGTCGGGCCGTACCGGCTCGGCGCGACCGCGTCGGAGATCGCCAGCCTGCTGTCGGTGCCGCGCGTCGCGATCCTCGGGATCCCCGGGGTCGTCGACGCCAGCGTCGTGCGCGCCGAGGACGACGCCATCCTGATCGGCGGCGCGCGCGCCGAGAAGACCAGCTTCTCCAAGGCGACGTTCATCGCCGTCCTGACCAAGGAGATCGGCGGGACCGACGGCGGCGTGACGGTCGGCGCGCGCCAGGCCGACCTCGACACGCTCGGCCCGCCGAGCCTCGACCCGGCGCTCGCCCGCGATCCCGACATCGACGTCCGCGCGGCGATGCCGGGCGCGTGGTTCCTGATGAGGGACGGCGCGGTGCGGGCCATCCTGCTCCACGCCACCGCCGCGCCCGTCCCCGCCGAGGGCGCCGCGGCGCGCGACGCCGGGCTCGCGCCGGCGCCGGTCGCGGCCGCGGGCGGGGACGCCGGCGTGCCGCCGATGGCGTGCGGCGCGGGCGCGCCGCCGCCCGTGGCCGAGGTCGCCGCGCTCGCGCAGCTCGGCGCGCCGCGGCGCGCGGTGATCGGCTGCTTCGACGGCTCGCCGCAGGTGCTGGTGACCGGCGCCGACGCGCTCGCGATCGTCGAGCTCGACGATCCCCGGCCGCGGCGCCTCGCCGGCGCGGAGCTGCCGGGGCTGGCGTGGGCCGCGGCGCTGCGCGCCGAGCCAGGCCGCGACGAGATCGTCGCCGTCGTCGAGCGGCTCACCGCCGACGAGCTCACCGTCGGGCTCGTCGTGCTGCGGCTCGACGGCGGCAAGCTGACGCGCGTCGCGGAGGACACCGTCTACCGGGTCAGCCGCAACGAGGGCCAGTGGATCGGCGCCTCGCTGTCCGACCTCCAGCTCCTCGTCGTGGTCGAGGCGCGCGGTGAGCGCTACGTGGTGAGCGGCGCGCTCGTCCACGGCGGGCCCGGGCGGATCCGCGAGGTCGCGCCGCTGTCGCAGGTCGAGGTGCAGCGGCGGCGCCGCGGCGGCGGCGAGCCGACGCCCGGTGGCGCGCCCGCGCCCGGTGGCGCGCCCGCGCCCGCGGGCGAGCCCGCCCCGCGCGACGCCGGGCCCGCCGGCTCAGAACGTGCCGTGCAGCGCGACGCCGCCGGCGATCGGCACGACGCGGGCGCGGCGCAGCCGTAGCCGCGGCAGCACGACGCCGACGGCGCCGCCGAGCACGGCGCCGGTGACGACGTCGGACGCCCAGTGCTTGTCCGCGGCGACGCGCAGCCACCCGGTCGTCGTCGCGATCGCGAGCCCGCTGGCCCACACCACGGGCGCGAGCCGCCGGCCGCGCCGCGACGCGATCGTCCCCGCCGCGGTCGCGATCGAGAACGCGTAGCTGGTGTGGCCGCTGTAGAACGACAGGTTGTTGTCGTCCGGGTGGTCGGTGGCCGCCTTGTCGTCGGGCGCGAGCTGGTGGACGAACGGGCGCTCGCGCCCGACCGCCATCTTCACCGCCTGGTTGAGGTTGGACGCGACGACGAGCGACTCGACCGCGAGCAGCGCGTCGAGCGGCCACTGCGCGCGCGCGTCGTCCTGGGTGGCGGCGAGGCCGAGCAGGCCGAGCGTCACCACCGGCGTCGCGCCGAACCCCAGCAGGTCGGACAGCGTGTCGGCCCGCGCCCGGTCGTCCCACACCAGCGCGTCGCGCACGGCGTCGTCGAACCCGGGCGGCGCGCACCACCGGCACGTCGACGGCGCGAACGCGCCCTTCACCGCGTACTCGGACAGCAAATAGGTGACGGTCCCGGCGGCGGTGATCGCCGCGTCGACGCGCCAGTCGGGCTCGTCGTCCGGCGTCGACGCGGCGGGCGGGGCCGCGTCGGGCGCGTCGGGGGCCGCGTCCGGCTGCGGGGACGCGCCGTCGTCGGCGGCGGCACGTCCCGTGGACAGCAGGAGCACCAGGAGCGAGGGCCAGCCGCGGAGCACGGCCGATGATGACACGCGCCGGGGGCCGTGTAGGTGCGCGATCACCGCCCGCTCGATCGCGTGCATCGGGCGGCCGAAGCCTTTGCGATCCCCGCGGACCTTTTGCAGAATACGGAGGCTGGTGGCCACCGAATCGACACGCCTGGCGACGGACGTGCACGGCGCATGAAGTTCCTCTGCGACCGCTGCAAGACCCGGTACTCGATCGCCGACGAGCGCGTCCGCGGCAAGATCCTCAAGATCCGCTGCAAGAACTGCTCGAACGTCATCACGGTGCGGGAGGGCATGCCGGAGCCGGAGCCGGAGCCCGCGGTGGCCGCGCCGGAGGCGCGTCGTGGCGCGCGGCCGACCGATCACGCGCCGAACGTGATGGTGGCAGCGAAGTCGCCGCTGCAGCAGGCGTTCGCCCAGGTGATGACGGCGACCCCGCCGGCGCCGCAGCAGCTCGAGGAGGAGTGGTACGTCTCGCTCGACGGCGACCAGCAGGGGCCGTTCTCGCTGCCGCAGGCGCAGGCGTGGGTGACGGCGCGCGCCGCCGACGACGAGCTGTACTGCTGGTGCGAGGGCTTCGACGACTGGCTCCCGGTGGAGAAGGTCAGCCACTTCCGCGGGCTGCGCGGCGGCGGGCGAACCTCCGGCACGTCGACCTCGTCGGGGCCGGCCGGGCGGCGACCCGGCGGCGCCGGCACGACCCCGGCGCCGGTGGTCAGCGCACCCCGGGCCGCGGCGAAGCCGGCCCCGCCGCCAGAGGACGAGCCGCGACCGCTGTTCGCCGCGACGCTGGCCAAGCTCGAGGCCGAGGTCGCCTCGGACGCGGCGGCCGCCGCGGCGCCTGCGCCGCGCAACGGCTCGTCCACCGCGACGCCGCCCGCGACGCCGCTCGCGACGCCGCCCGCCGCGCGTGCGGCCGCGAGCCTGCCGCCGCC
>WYBA01000004.1 GCA_011526095.1 Myxococcales bacterium
TGTAGCTCACCTCTCCCGCTGCCAGCGCTGCCCGTGTGGCCGGCAGCTCCTCCAGGCGCTCGGCGACGCGCAGCCGCTCCTGCGCGGTGCGCGGCCGGTAGCCCAGCACGCGCTCGACGTACTCGATGAACGTGCCGTAGCCGAGCGGGATGTGGACGGCGAGCCGGCGCGCCAGCAACAGCAGCCGCGCCTCCTCGACGTCGAACGCCGCGCGGCGCTGCGCAAGCGAGCGGAGCTGACGGTCGACCGACTGCCAGTCCTGGCCATCCGCGCGGTCGCCCCGCTCACGCTCGGTGTCGATCACGACCTCGTGTGCGTCCACGTGGACGCTCCAACCTTCGAACACGGCCCACTCCTCGTCGGTGAGATTCACGTCTATCACGACATTCTCGACGTCACCGTTTGCGCCAGGAGCCCGCGAACGCACCCTCGACCACGATTTCGACCTCGCGCCTCGCTTCTTCGCTCCACGCGTCGCACGACGCATCTGACGCGCGGCCTCACGTCGATCCCCGACGAAGCGCTCGCGCGTCGCCGCATACCCCGTCAAGCCCAAAGTGCACGCCCGCGCGAGAATCGACCAATCCCACATCCCTGCTGTCCGGTTCTCGGACCCTCCGTGGCGATCGCTCGAGCACGGAGGCGCCGGGCCCCTACTTGGCCCGGCGCCGGTGTTCGCGGTCTCCCGGACGGTCGTGTGGGGTGAGGCGCGCCACGCCACGGCGCCTGGCACCGCCACGCCGCCGCCGTCTCGCGCGTCCGCGGTGGGCTCGTCGGGCGGGCGCTCGCAGCGCCGAACGCCCGCGCACTTGGGGCCTCGACGGTGTGCGGCGACGCGAGCCACGACTGTCGCCATCGTCGCGCGCGCCTTCCTCGTCGTCGATGCCTTCTGCGCAGCCCTCTGATCTGCGGCGCTGCGGGCTCGCCGCGAGCTCACACCGCGCCGGTCTCGCCCGCGAGGATCCGCGCCATCTCGAGCGAGCGCGTCTTGGCCTCCCGGCGGATGTGCGCCCACAGCTGCGGGTGCTCCGCCACGACCTCGTAGAAGTCACGCGGCGGCAGCAGCGCGAGCTCGACCCGGCCGGCGGCGACGACCGTGGCGGTCGTCGGGTCTCCCGACAGCAGCGACATCTCGCCGAAGTACGCGCCCTCGCGCAGCGTGGTGAGGATGACGGAGCGGTGGCGGCCGAGCCGCTTGGTGATCTCGACCGCGCCGATGACGATGAGGTAGAGCCCGCCGGCGGGCTGGCCTTCGTGCACGACGATCTCGCCGGACTCGGCCCGCACGGGCACGAACCGCGCGAGCAGCTCGGCGCGCTTGTCCTCGGGCAGCGGCGCGAAGAACGGGGCGGTGCGCAGCAAGGTCGCGAGCAGCCGCTGGCGGTAGAACGACTCGAGTGCCGGGCCGACGCCGGGGTAGCTCGCGGCGAGCTCGCGCAGCAGCTGGCGCGGGATCTCGTAGAGGTCGGTGTGCGTCGTCGACTGCACGGTGGCGTGGCGCCGGCGGTCGGCGAGCAGCGCGAACTCGCCGAACAGCGACCCCGCGCCGAGCCGCGCGACCTCGGTCGGCCCGTCGTCGGGGTGCAGCGGATCCTGCTTGAGCACGCGGACCTCGCCGTCGACGATCACGTAGCAGGCGTTGCCCGGGTCGCCCTCGCGGACGACGAGCTCGCCGGGCGCGAACCGCCGCAGCACCATGCGTCGCTCGAGCTCGGCCATCGCCTCGGGCGGCAGCATCGAGAAGATGTCGAGCGGCGTCTCGATCGCGGCGCCGTCGGGATCCATCTCGCCCAGCGTGTCGGAGAACGTCGCCGGGAACGCCCGGCTGCGGTGCATGCCGGGCTTGGAGATCCGGGCCCGCGCGCCGGCGTCGCCGCGCGGATCCGTCGCCTCCTCGAGGCCGCCGTGGGGCCACGGCGTCGCGCGCGGCGTCGGGTGGGTGTCCGGGGCGACGCGCGTCAGCTCGTCGCCGGCGTCGCCGTCGCCGGTGTCACCGCCGCCTGTGTCGCCGCGCGCGCTGGCGCCGGGCTCGGCGGAGACGCGGGTCGGCGGCTCGAGCTCGTCGGTCGGGCGCTGCGGTGCGCCGGGCGTCGCCGGTGGTCGCGTCGGCTCGTCGTCGATCGTCGCAGCCGTCGGGGCCGTCGGGGCCTTCGCGGCCTTCGCGGGCGTCGCGGCCGTCGGGCCCGTCGCTCCGCGCTGGGCCGGCAGCGGGCGCGTGATCGGCGCGGTGAACGCCGGCGGCGGCGACGGCGCCGTCGACGACGGTCGGGTGCGGTGGACGCCCGCGGGCACGGCCTCGGGGTTGGTCTCGCCGTCGAGCTCGGCAGTGTCGATGCGATCGACCAGGCCGGTGGAGCCCGGCACCGGCCCGGACAGCACGTCGAGCTCGTGATCGGACAGCCGCCGGACGCGGCGCGTGTCCAGCTCGGCCGCGACGTCGAGGTCGTCACGGGTGTCGGCGTCGGTCGTCGTGCGGCGGGTGACGCGCGAGGCGACGGCGGGCGGCGGCGGCGAGGTGGGCGGTCGTCGCGGGGTCAGCGCCGGGCTCGGCGCGGACATCGGCGGAGGGACCGTCGGGGGCCGTCGCTGCGCCAGGCGCGCGGTCGGCGACGCCGGCTGCGTGACTGGCCTGCCGGTCGCGGGGGTGACCGTCCGGGCGGTCGCGACGGGTGGCCGGGCTGGCGGCGGCGCGGGTGGCCGGGCAGGCGGCGGCGGCGCGGCGGGCCGGGCTGGTGGTGGCGGCGCGGGGCGCGCTGGCGCGGCGCGGGGCGGGCTGCTCGGCGCCGGCGTCGCCGCGGCCGGCGTCGCGATCGCCGCGCCGCGCCCGGTGCGGAACGCGTCGGCGATCCGCGTCGCGGCGTCGTCCTCGTCGAAGCCCGCGGGCGCCGAGCTGCGCTCGGGGTGGCCGGTGTGATCCGCCTCGTGGAACGGCATCGGCGCGGGCAGCGGCGTCGGCGTGTACAGCGCCGAGCTGCCGCGCCCCGGCGTCGGGGCGCGCGCGCCGGGCCCGGCCAGCCCCAGGCCGGTGAGCGTGCTCGACGGCGAGGGCTCGGCCGCGCCCGAGGCGCCGCCGCCCGTCGGCGGGGACGTCGGGCGCACGGTCGCCGGCACGCCGGGCGGCCGCACCGGCGTCAGCTCGCGCGGCGGCACGTCGGCCGACAGCACCCGCGCCGAGAGTGCCTGGCCCGTCGCGCGCAGCCGGTGCCCGTCGAGCGACGGGATCGTCTGGCGGCCCGACTCGGGCGCCGCGGTCGCCGACAGCGCCGTGGCGCCCGGCGGCGCGGCCGTGGCGCCCGGCGCGGCCGGCGCGCCCGGAGGTTGGCCCGCGCCCGGCGGCGCCGACGGCGGCGTCGCGGCGGGCGGCTCGTCATCGAACTGGTGCATCAGCGTCCGGCTCTCGCCGTCCGCGGGATCGATCTCGAGCAGGCTGCGCAGCACCGCCACGGCCTGGGTCTTGCGCCCCTGGCGCTGGTAAGCGGACGCGACCGAGCGGTAGAGCGGCACCGCCTCGCCCGTGCGCCCGGCCTCGCGGTACGCCGCGGCGAGCAGCAGGCGCGCGACGAGGTTGTCGGGCTCCTTCTTGCACTGCCGCTCCAGCTCGCGGATCGATCGTTTCCCCGACATGGTCGGTCCGATGATCTTACCTCAAGGGGGTCGGACATTCGTCCGCCGCCCCGCGCCATCGCACGCCGATCGTCGCCGGCGCGGAGGTCAGCTCGACGTGCCAGCGCGTCGCGCCTGCAGCACGCGCTCGAGCGACAGGCCGGCGGCGCGCGCCGCGACCGCGAAGTGCTCGTCGAAGGTGTGGCGGTGGCGGCCCTCGGCGCACAGTACGCCGACGACGCGGTCGCGGACCGCGATCGGCAGCGCGAGCAGCTCGCCCGGGGGCGCGCCGAACAGCGACGCGACGAACGCGCGGGTCGGCTCGTCGGCGACGGCGCCGTGGTAGGGCAGGCGCGTCCCGACGACGTCCTGGAGCGTCGACGGCCGATCGAGGGTCAGGGGAGGTGGCGTGGTCGGGCCCGGGCGGAACGGCGCCAGCGCCTGGCCCTTGAGCACGAGGAACGACACGTGGGCGTGGCTCTCCCCGAGGTAGGCGACGAGCTGGTCGATCACGTCGTCGCGCGTCGCGGCGCGGTCGAGCGCGCGGAGCAGCTCCACCATGCGGGTCGACGCCGCCTCGAGCTCCCTCACCAGCGCCGCTGGGTCGGTCGGCGGCGACGGCGGCGCGGCGCGAGGCGCGGGCACAGGCGCCGGCGCGACCGGCGGCGGCGCGACGGGCCGCGCGACCGGCGGCGACGGCGGCGCCACGAGCAGCGGCGCGGAGTCCTCGGAGTCGGTCGACAGCGGGATCCCGCCCCGCCAGCCCGAGTCGGTGCCGGGCAGCGCCCCGAGAAATGGCGGCGGGATCGTCGTGCCGGGTGGCCCCCAGCCCTCGTCGACGTCGTCGGCGGCGGCGATGGCGGGCGGCTCGTTCGGCAGCGCGAGGTGGGGACGCGTCAGCCGATCGCTCGCGGACTCGGGGACGAGCGTCGGAACGCCGGAGGTGGGCGTCAGCGGGCGCTCCGTCGGGACGTCCGTCGGGACGTCCGTCGGGACGTCCGGGACATCTGGCGCCGGGACGTCCGGCGTCGGGACATCCAACGGCGGGGCGACTGGCGGCGCGTCGACGAGGGTGGGCGGCGCCGGGAGTCGGCCGATCGCCGGCAGGGGCGCCGTGGCCACGTCGGTCATCGCGGCGGCTGGCGCGGCGTCCCCGGTGGCGCCCGCGGCGACCTCGCGCGGGCGCGCCGCCGGCAACCCGACGCCGACGACTGTCCGCTTCTCGCGCCGGGTCCGCCGCGTCGCCTCCTGCACCGCGGCCGCGATCGTGTCGGCCGGAGCCTCGCCGCCGAGCGGCGGCGGGTCCGACTTGCGGCGAGAGAGCAGCACGACCGCGCCGTCGTCAGGCTCGTCAGGTTCGTCAGGCTCGCCGAGCGCCACGCCCTCGGCTGCGACCGCGATCGCGGCGCCGTGCTCGAGCCGCGCCACCGGCGTCGCCGCGCCCAGCTCCGCCGAGGTGCGCTTGGCGGTCATCAGCAGGATCGGCTGCGACTCCGTGCCGCCGGCCATGTCGTGGATGACCGCTGCGTCGCGGTCACCGGTGTCCTCGTCGCCGGCGGCGGCGTCGTCGTCGTCGTATTCGTCGTCCTCGTCGTCGTCCTCGACCGGGCGCAGGACCTCGCCGTCGAGCTCGGGCGCCTCGCCGGCGACGTCGTCCAGCGTGCGCGCGCGATCTCCGGCCGCCACGCTCGCGGGCGCGTCGCCCTCGTCGGCATCGTCGTCCAGGGCGACCACGACCGCCGGCAGCGCGTCGCTCGCCGAGGGGCCGCGGGCGACGTGGGCCTCCATCTCGCCGCTGCGCGCCGCAAGCTCCGGCGGATCGGGCTGGACCCGCCGCTGCGGCACGCCGCGCGGCGGCGTGGCCTCGTCGGCGTGCAGCAGCGACACATGGACCTGGGCGTACGGCCCCGACTCGGCCGGCGCGGCGGGGCCGCGCGGCGCGGCCGCCGCGCCGGCGGCGACGCGCGCCGCGGCGACGCGCGCGAGGTCGTCCGGCGTCGGCTCGAGCAGCTGGTCCGTCGGTCGCGTGGCGACCGACATCACCGACACGCCGGGCGGGAGCACCTTGTGGCGCGAGGCCTCGACGCGGCCGGTGAACCCGCGCGGCCGCGGCACGGGCGCCGCCGGCACGCCGGTCGCGGGCGTCGCCGCCGGGCCAGGCGAGGGCGCCGATGACGGCGCGGCGGACGGTGCGGGCGCGGCCGCCGCGGCCGCCGTCGGCTTGAGCAGCCGTCGCCCGAGCTCGGTGATGTGCCCGTAGTAGTGCGCCAGGCACCACGCGATCTGCATCTGGGTCGCCACCGCGCGCACGACGTACTTGCCGGTGAAGAACCCGATCTCGTCGACCGCGTGCCGATCGCTCGGATCCGACATCGCGACGGTCAGGTTGCCCTCGCCGTCGAGCGCGACCGGCACGCACCGGAACTCGATCGCCATGTCGGCGGGGATCGCGGCGATCACCGGGGGCGACAGCCGCGCCAGCGTGTTGGGGTTGACCTGCGGCACGAGAAGCCGGCTGCGGTAGAACTCGGTCAGCGCGTCATCGCCGATCGTGCCCGCGAGGACGAGCTGCTCGCCGATCGTGCCGCCGGTGGTGGTGCACCCCTGCCGCGCCGCCACCAGGGCCTGGTGGTCGATCAGCCCGGTTCGGACGAGGAGGGCGCCGGCGTCGTCGGCCATGGTGGTTCGCGCGACCGCGAATGGGTGGTACGTCGAATACCCGGGCGCGGTCGCACCGGCGATGATGTCGGCAACGCCCGACGGGTGTCAAACGAACCGTGCGAATCTACCTGGATCACAACGCGACGACGCCGATGTGCGCCGAGGCGCGCGCCGCGATGGCGGCGGCGCTCGACGTCGCGGGCAACCCGTCGTCGATCCACGCCGAGGGCCGCGCTGCCCGGGCGGTCATCGACGACGCCCGCGGGGCGGTCGCCGCGCTGCTCGGCGGCGCGCGCGACGAGGTCGTGTTCACCTCGGGTGGGACCGAGGCCGACGTGCTCGGCGTCGTCGGGCTCGCGCTGGCGGCGCGCGCCGCCGGTCGGCCGCCGCGCGTCGTCGTGTCGCCGGTCGAGCACCCGGCGGTCGCCGGCGCGGCGCGGGGCCTGGCGGGGCTCGGCTTTGCGGTCGATGCCGCGCGCGTCGACGGCGACGGCGCGCTCGATCTTGCCGATCTCGCGACGCGCGCCGCCGGCGCCTCGGTGATCGCCGTCGGCGCGGTCAACCACGAGCTCGGCACGGTGCACGACGTCGCGGCGGTCGCGGCGATCGCCCGCGCCGCGGGCGCGTGGCTCCACGTCGACGCGGTCCAGGCCGCCGGCAAGCGCCCGCTCGCGGACCTGACCGCGGTCGCCGACACGGTCGCGATCTCGGCCCACAAGCTCGGCGGCCCCGCCGGCGTCGGGGCGCTGTGGATCCGCGCCGGCGTCGACGTCGCGGCCGCGTTCCCCGCCGGTCACCACGAGCGCGAGCGCCGGCCGGGGACCGAGAACCTGGTCGGGATCGCCGGGCTCGGCGCGGCGGCCGAGGCCGCGCTCGCCGCGCCCGCGCGGTGGGCGCCGGCGATCGCGGCGGCGGCGCGGCTCGAGGCCGGGCTGGTCGCGCTCGGCGCGCGGATCCACGGCGCCGGCGCGCCGCGCGCCGGCACCACGGTCAACGCCGCGTTCGACGGCGCGCGCGGCGAGGCGATCGTCATCGCGCTCGACCTCGCCGGCGTCGCGTGCTCGACCGGCGCGGCCTGCACCTCGGGCTCGGTCCGCCCGTCGCCGGTGATCCGCGCGCTCGGGCTGCCGCCTGCGCGCGCGGCCGAGGCGGTGCGGTTCTCGACCGGCCCGACGACGACGGCGGCCGAGGTCGATCGCGTGCTGGCGTTGCTGCCGGACGTCGTCGCCCGCGTCCGCGCCGCGGCGCAGCGTCGTGCTGGCGCGGGCGGTGCCGCGGGCGGCGCCGATCACGGCCCGGCGTCGTCGTAGCGCACGACCACCTCGCACGGCGCGAGCGGCTCGCCGCCCTCGGTCCGCGCGACGTCGCCGGGCGCGCGGACGATCGCCGGCAGCAGCGGGTCGTCGGCGGCGCCGCGTGGCTCGTACAGCTCGACGTCGATCACGGCGCGCAGCGTCGTCGGCGTCGCGCCGACCGCGAGCCCGCCGGTGACGAGCACCCGGCCGTCGGCGAGCGTCGTGGACCGGTGGCCGTAGCGAGGGACGCCGAGCGGGCCGGTCGCGGCGATCGCGCCGGTCGCCGAGTCGTAGCGCAGCGCCTGCGCGATCGCGCACGGCAGGCCGTTGGCGCCGGGGTCGCAGCCGCCGGTCCCCGGCGCCGGGTTGCCGCCGGTGATCAGCACGTCGCCGTCGGGCAGCGTCGCCGCCGCGGTGTAGCCCGCCGCGGTCGCCGCGGCGTCGTCCAGCAGCGTCGTGATCGTCTGCATCGCGGCGCCGACGGCGACGCGCTGCACGACCTCGGGCGCGACGTCGAGCGCGTCGTTGACGAGCATGCGGAACCCGCCGCCGAGGATCACGCTGCCGTCGCCGGCGACCGCGGCGGCGTGGAACGCGCGGTGTGTGCCCGCCTCGCCGGCGGGATCGATCGACAGCGGCGCCGACGCCGGCGAGGTCGACCACGACGCGAGCAGCTCGCCGACCTCGGCCGTGCCGCTGCCGTCACCGGCGCCGACGTCGCCGCCCCACACCAGCAGGCGGTTGGCGTCGAGCGCCGTGACCGTCGCGCCGACCCGCGCGCGCCGCCCGCCGATCTGCGTCGTCACGGCGCCGGTGGTCGGCGCGAGGTGATCGGCGGTCGACCGCGGGGTGTTGTCCGGGGGCAGGTCGCGCCCGCCGACGGCGGCGAGCGCGGGCCCGGCGCCGGTGAGCGCCGCGAACACGCGCGGCGCGACGGCGTCGTCGTCGGGCAGCGCGGCGCGCGTGAACGTCTGGGTGCGCGGGTCGTAGGTGAGCCGCTCGGCCGCCGGCGCCGTCGTGCTCGGCGACGGGGCGAGCCGGTACGACGCGCCCGGGATCAGCGCCGGCGTCGTCGCGGCGTCGCCGGTGACGCTGAGCCCGCCCTGGACGACGATCGTCACCACGCCGCTGGCGTCGACGCCGGTCACCCACGCCTCGTGCATCGCGCGCGGCACCAGGCCGGGGATGCTCGCGGTGCGCACCTCGCCGGTCGCCGGGATCCACAGCTCCGCGGTCGGCTGCAGGAACAGCCCGACCGCCGGGTCGATGTCGCCGCCGCCGCCGGGGCCGGCGACGCCGCCGAGCAGCAGGACCTCGCCGCCGGGCAGCAGCGTCGCCGAGTGCAGCGCCCGCGGCGCCGCGGCGCGGTCGAGCCCGCACGAGAACGCCGAGGTCGCGGCGACGCGGACGTCGACCACCGCGGTCGCGGCGAGATCGACGTCGCGCACCGCGCCGCGGCCGAGGACCGCGCCGGCGTCGTCGAGGTACTCGATCGTCAGATCGACCGGGCGCACCCGGTCGGGCACCGCGATCACGGGCGCCGCCTCGCCGAGCGCGATCACGACGTCGCAGCGCAGCTCGTCGGTGGCGGCGTCCACGTAGGTGAGGCGCGCGCGGGTCGCGCCGGCGATCGCGGGCGGCGCGTCGGTGCCCGCCTCGGGGCACGCGCCGGCGCTCGCCGCGGGATAGCCCAGGGCGCGGTAGCGGACCGAGGGCGCGAACGTGTCCTCGTCGCAGGCGGGGGCGAGCAGGGCGAGCACCGCGGCCGCGACACCCCGCCGCGCCCGTCCGAGCCGACCTCGGTTCACCGAGGCC
The DNA here is from genome assembly GCA_011526095.1 of Myxococcales bacterium. Taxonomy (GTDB): domain Bacteria; phylum Myxococcota_A; class Polyangia; order Haliangiales; family Haliangiaceae; genus WYBA01. Next base: position 9,375 of record WYBA01000004.1, read on the forward strand.
AAATCGCTGGAATTCATTCTGGATCTGCCGAGGAGGCCGGCCGGCCGTCGGCTTGACGCGGACACGAGCCCTACGCTATCCCTTCCCCCGCTCGGCGGCCAGTGGTTGTGCGCGGCGCCCACGCCGCGCCCAGCCCGCGACCCTGCCGCCAGACTTCCGGAGGCTCTCATGCGTGACGTCGTCCTCGTCGGTGCGGCCCGTACGCCGATCGGCAGCTTTCTCGGCACCCTCGCGTCCCTGTCGGCCCCGCGCCTCGGCGCGACCGCGATCAAGGCCGCGCTCGAGCGCGCCGGCGTCGCCGCCGCCGACGTGCAGACCGTGCTGATGGGCAACGTGCTCCAGGCCGGCGTCGGCCAGGCGCCCGCGCGCCAGGCGGCGCTCGGCGCGGGCGTGCCGAACAGCGTCCCGTGCGTGACCGTCAACAAGGTGTGCGGCTCGGGCCTCGAGGCCGTCGTCCAGGCCGCGCGCATCGTCGGCTCGGGCGAGGCGGACGTCGTCGTCGCCGGCGGCATGGAGTCGATGTCGAGCGCGCCGCACCTGGTCCGCGGGCTGCGCGGCGGCGTCAAGATGGGCGGGCTCGACACCGTCGACGCGATGGTCCACGACGGCCTGTGGGACCCGTACTCCAACCAGCACATGGGCAACTGCGCCGAGCTGTGCGCCAAGGAGAAGGGCATCTCGCGCGGTGCCCAGGACGAGTACGCCGCGGAGAGCTACCGCCGCGCGCTCGCGGCGCAGAAGGAAGGGCGGTTCGCCGGCGAGATCGTCGCCGTCGAGGTCGGCGGCAAGGGCGGCGCGGTCAAGGTCGAGACCGACGAGGAGCCCGGCAAGGGCAACATCGAGAAGCTGCCGTCGTTGCGCACGGCGTTCCAGAAGGACGGGACCGTGACCGCCGGCAACGCCTCGTCGATCAACGACGGCGCGGCGGCGGTGGTCGTGATGTCGGCCGACGAGGCGAAGCGCCGCGGCGCGCCGGTGCTGGCGAAGATCGCCGGCTGGGGCTATCACGCCCAGGCGCCGGAGTGGTTCACGACCGCGCCGGCCGGCGCGATCCAGAAGGCCGCCGACCGCGCGGGCTGGGACGTCAAGGGCGTCGATCTGTGGGAGATCAACGAGGCGTTCGCGGTCGTCTCGCTCGCCAACAACCAGCTGCTCGGCCTCGATCCGGCGCGGGTCAACGTGTGGGGCGGCGCGGTCGCGCTCGGCCACCCGATCGGCGCCTCGGGCACCCGCGTGCTGGTGACGCTGCTGGCGCAGCTGGCCGCGCGCGGCGCGCGCCGCGGCGGCGCCTCGCTGTGCATCGGCGGCGGCGAGGGCATCGCGCTGCTCGTGGAGCGCGCGTGATCGCGTCCATCGAGCGGCTCGGCGTCGTCGGCGGCGGCCAGATGGGGCAGGGCATCGCCCAGGTCGCGGCGCAGGCCGGCCTCGCGGTGACGCTCGTCGACATGACTCCCGAGCTCGCCGCCGGCGCGGTCGGCAAGCTCAAGAAGACGCTCGACCGGCTGGTCGAGCGCGGCAAGCTCCCCGCCGACGATCGCGACGCCGCCGTCGCGCGGCTGCGCCCGGGCGGCAGCCACGCGGACCTGATCGAGTGCGACTTCGTGATCGAGGCGGCGCCGGAGCGCGAGGCGCTCAAGCTCGAGCTGCTCGCCTCGCTCGGCAAGCACACCCGCCCCGAGGTGATCCTCGCGTCGAACACCTCGTCGATCTCGATCACCAAGCTGTGCGCGGCGTCGGGGCGCCCCGATCGCGTGATCGGGATGCACTTCATGAACCCGGTGCCGCTGATGAAGCTGGTCGAGCTGGTGCGCGGCCTGCCGACGAGCGAGGCGACGTACCAGGCGACCGCGGCGCTGGCCCAGCGGTTCGGCAAGATCACCGTCGCGGCGCGCGACATCCCCGGGTTCATCGTCAACCGCGTGCTGATCCCGCTGCTCAACGAGGCGTGCTACGCGCTCTACGAGGGCCTCGGCACCGCCGCGGACATCGACACCGGCGTCAAGCTCGGGCTCAACCACCCGATGGGCCCGCTCGAGCTGGGCGACCTGATCGGCCTCGACACGGTCCTGGCGATCGCCGAGGTGCTGCACCACGAGCTGGGCGACGACAAGTACCGGCCGTGCCCGCTGCTGCGCCAGCACGTCGCGGCCGGCTGGCTCGGGCGCAAGGTCGGGCGGGGCTTCTACGCCTACGACGACAAGGGCCAGAAGATCGAAACCTCTGCAAAGGCGGGCTGAGCCATGGCGGATCTCACCGGGTACGAGAGCATCGCGATCGAGATCGAGGGCCCGCTGGCCCTGCTGACCATCCGGCGCGAGGCGCAGCTCAACGCGCTGTCGACGACCGTGATCGCCGAGCTGACGACCGCGGTCGGCGAGCTCGAGCTGGTCGACGACGTCCGCGTCGTCGCGATCGTCGGCGCGGGTGACAAGGCGTTCGTCGCCGGCGCCGACATCTCCGAGATGTCGACGATGACGCCGGTCCAGGCCCAGGCGTTCGCCGAGCTCGGCGGCGCCCTCGGCGAGGCGATCACCAGCTCGTCCAAGCCCTACGTCGCCGCGGTCCACGGGTTCGCGCTCGGCGGCGGGTGCGAGCTGGCGCTGTGCTGCGACTTCATCTACGCCTCGGAGAAGGCGAAGTTCGGCCAGCCCGAGGTCAAGCTCGGGGTCATCCCGGGCTTCGGCGGGACGCAGCGGCTGGCGCGCCGGCTCGGCACCGCCAAGGCGCGCGAGCTGTGCATGGTCGGTGACCCGATCGACGCGCACGAGGCGCTGCGCGTCGGCCTGGTCGACAAGCTCGTCGTCGCGTCCGAGGGCAAGGCGCCCAAGGACGCGCTGCTCGACGAGGTGCGCGCGCTCGCCAGGAAGATCGCGGCCAACGGCCCGCTCGCGGTCGCCGAGGTCAAGCGCCTGATCCTGCAGGGCTCGTCGGTGTCGCTCGACGCCGGGCTGGCGCTCGAGCAGCGCAGCTTCGGGATCCTGTTCTCCACGGCGGATCAGCGCGAGGGCATGGCGGCGTTCCTCGCCAAGCGCCCGGCCAAGTTCGAGGGACGTTAGGAGCCACCCATGCAGTTCGAGCTCACCGACGACCAGCAGATGGTCCAGAAGACCGCCCGCGACTTCGCCACCGCCGAGGTGCTGCCGAAGGCGGCGGAGATCGACCGCGAGCACCGCCACCCCAAGGAGCTGGTCGCGCGGATGGCGGAGCTGGGGTTCCTCGGCATCGCGATCGACGACAAGTGGGGCGGCGCCGGGATGGACCACGTCGCCTACGTCCTGGCGATGGAGGAGATCAGCCGGGCGTGCGCCTCGACCGGCGTGATCATGAGCGTCAACAACTCGCTCGTGTGCGATCCGATCAGCCGGTTCGCGACCGACGCGCAGAAGGCGCGGTGGCTGACCCCGCTGGCTTCCGGCAAGCTCCTGGGGTGCTTCGCGCTGTCCGAGCCCGAGGCCGGCTCCGACGCCGCGGCCCAGCGAACGACGGCCGAGCGCGTCGACGGCGGCTGGGTGATCAACGGTGTCAAGAACTGGATCACCAACGGGCCGGTCGCGGACGTGTGCGTGCTGTTCACGATGAACGATCGCGCCGCGGGCCACCGCGGGATCACCGCGTTCATCCTGCCGATGGACGCCAAGGGCGTCCGCACCGGGCCGCCCGACGACAAGCTCGGGATCCGGGGCAGCAAGTCGTGCCAGATCTTCCTCGACGACGTCCGGCTGTCGGACGACCACCTCCTCGGCGAGGTCGGCGGCGGGTTCAAGGTCGCGATGAGCACGCTCGACGGCGGCCGGATCGGCATCGCCGCCCAGGCCGTGGGCATCGCCCGCGCCGCGCTCGAGGACGCGCTCGCCTATGCGCAGCAGCGCAAGACGTTCGGCAAGGCGATCATCGGGCACCAGGCGGTGGCGTTCAAGCTCGCCGACATGGCGACCGAGGTCGACGCCGCGCGGCTGCTGACGCTGCGCGCGGCGTGGCTCAAGGATCACAAGCGGCCGTACGGCAAGGAGGCCGCGATGGCCAAGCTGTACGCGTCCGACGTCGCGAACAAGGCCGCGCGCGAGGCGATCCAGATCTTCGGCGGCAACGGCTACGTCACCGAGTTCCCGGTGGAGCGCCACTTCCGCGACGCCAAGATCACCGAGATCTACGAGGGCACCAGCGAGATCCAGCGCCTGGTGATCGCGGGGGCGCTCGCCAAGGGCGCGTGACAACATCCGAGGAGGACGCCATGGGTCGGTTCATCACGTTCGCGATGATCGCGTCGCTCGCCGCGTGCGGCGGCGGCGGCAAGGGCGGGGACACGACGCCGGATCCCGACGAGGGGGGCGGCGACGCCGTCGACGACGGCCAGGGTAGCGACGGCGACGACGGGATGATCCCGCCGGAGCGGATGGACGAGATCAAGACGGCGCTCGATCGCAAGCGCAACGCGGCGACGCGCTGCCTGACCGAGGCGATCGACGCCGGGGAGCTCGACAAGAACGCGCGCGGCGCGGTCACCGTCGGGTTCGTGATCGCGCCGAGCGGTCAGCCGCGCGACGTCCAGGTGCTCGAGGCCTCGATCGACTCCAAGCTGCTGCACGGCTGCGTCACGGACCTGGTGTCCGGCATGACGTTCCCCGAGCTGCCCCACGACCTCGACTGGTCGTACACGTTCGCGTTCGAGGCGTTTTGACCACACGGGGCTCGTCGCCCCGCCCGTCGGGCGCAGCCCGCCGGAGACGACCCGCCAGGCGTTCCAGCCGTGTCCTCAGGAGCTTGTCCATGACGTACCGCCTGCTCGGACTGTCCCTGCTGCTCGCCGCGTGCGGCGGCGCCGCCGACTCGACGCGCGTCGAGGAGCCCGCCCTCGATCCGGTCGTCGAGGACGAGCGCCCCGACGAGGACGAGGGGGAGGACGAAGACGGCGTCGAGCTGGTCTCGACCCGCGGCAAGATGGATCCGGCCGACATCGAGGCCGCACTGCAGCCGCACGCCGCCGCGCTCGAGGACTGCTACGCGTCCGCCGTCGGCCGCAACAAGTGGCTGGGCGGCGCGGTGTCGATCCACTGGCACCTCGACAAGACCGGCGCGCTGGTCAAGGTCCAGCTCGAGACCAGCGACCTGGGGAGCTGGCCGATCGAGAAGTGCCTGCTCGACGTCGCGCGCGCGATGACGTTCCCGGCGCCCAGGGGCGGCCCGGCCGACTTCTCGATCCCGCTCGAGTTCTCGGCCCGCGGCAGCGCCCAGTGGTGGGAGCCGGATCGCGCCGAGGCGGTCGTGTCGAAGCGCAAGGCCGAGCTCGCCGAGTGCGCGGCCGAGGCCGGCGTCGCCGACCCCGGCGACGTCACCGTCACCGTCTACGTCGGCACCCGCGGCAAGGTCCAGGCCGCCGGGTTCAGCTCGCCTGCGGTCGAGCCGATCGCCGACGCGTGGGCCGACTGCGCCCACGCCCGGGTGATGGCGTGGACCCTCAGCGATCCCAAGGGCAAGGTCGCCAAGCTCGCGTTCAAGCACAACCCCGGCGTCGGGGTGGCGACCGAGGACGGCGGCGACGTCGACGAGGGGAGCTGGTAGCCGTGGACTTCGCCCCGACCGAGGAGCAGGAGGCGGTCCGCCGGCTCGCGCGCGACGTCGCGGACCGGCTGCTCGCGCCGCGCGCGGCGGCGCGCGACGTCGCCGGCACGTTCCCCGAGGCCGAGCTGCGCGAGCTGGCCCAGCTCGGCCTGCTCGGCATCGTCGTCCCCGAGGCGCTCGGCGGCGCCGGCGCCGACGTGATCGCCTACGCGCTGGCGATGCAGGAGATCGCGCGCGCCGACGCCTCGGTCGCGGTCGCGGTGTCGGTGACCAACATGGTCGCCGAGCTCATCGCCAAGGTCGGCACGGACGCGCAGCGCCGCGCGTTCGTCCCGGCGCTGGTGTCGGGCGAGGCGGTGGCGGGCGCGTTCGCGCTGTCGGAGCCGCAGGCCGGCAGCGACCCGGCGGCGATGGCGACGACGGCGACGCGCGTCGGCGATCGCTGGCGGCTCACCGGCAGCAAGGCGTGGATCACCAGCGGGGATCGCGCCGGCGTCATGGTCGTGTGGGCCGTGACCGACGCCGCGGCCGGCCACCGCGGCATCACCGCGTTCCTCGTCCCGGGCGTCCCGCACGGCACGCCCGGGCTGTCGGTGATCCGGCTCGAGGAGAAGATGGGCCTGCACGGCTCGACCACCGCCCAGCTCGCGCTCGACGGGGTCGAGGTCGGCGACGACGCGGTGCTCGGCGGCGTCGGCGGCGGATTCCGGCTGGCGATGATGGCGCTCGACGGCGGTCGCATCGGCATCGCGTCCCAGGCGATCGGCATCGCGCGCGGCGCGCTGGAGGCGGCGATCCGCTACGCCGGCGAGCGCGAGACGTTCGGCCAGGCGATCATCAAGCACCAGGGCGTCGGCGCGCTGCTCGCCGACGCCGCGACCTGGCTCGACGCCGCGACCCTGATGACGCTGCGGGCGGCGGCCCGCAAGCAGGCCGGCGCGGCGTTCACGCGCGAGGCGGCGATGGCCAAGCTGCTCGCGACCGAGACCGCGGGCAAGGTGTGCGACGTCGCGCTGCAGGTCCACGGCGGCAACGGCTACACCCGCGACTTCCCGATCGAGCGCGCCTACCGCGACGTCCGCGTCACCCGGATCTACGAGGGCACGAGCGAGATCCAGCGGATCGTGATCGCGCGCGAGCTGGTGCGCGGGCTGTGACCGCGGCGGGCATCGATCGCGCCACGGCCCGCGGGCTCGCGCTGGCGTGCGCGGTCGTGGTCGGCGCGGGCTGCGGCCCGAAGCGGGGCGCCGAGGGCGGCGGCGCGGGCGGCGGCGCGGGGAGCGGCGGCGTCACCGTCGCCGACGCTGCGGTGGCGCCCGACGACGAGGCGCGCGACGCCGAGCAGGTCGCGGTGATCGAGAAGGCGATGAACGACCTCGCGCCGGCGGCGAACGCGTGCTGGGCGGTCGCCGCGGCGGACGACTTCCGCCTCGCCGGGACCCTGACCCTGGCGATCGACTTCGACGCCGCCGCGGCCGCGGCGGTGACGGTCGAGGACGACACCACCGGCGATCCCGCGCTCGGCGACTGCCTGCGCCGCGTCGCCGCGGCGTACCCGTGGCCGGCGGTGATGGCCGGCGCCGCGACGCGGCTGCCGCTGGCGTTCACCGCGCCGAGCGGCCAGTTCGTCGTCGAGCGCGGCTACGTCCCGGAGCCGGCCGCCGGCGCGCGCGTGCTGCTCGACGGCAAGAACAGCGGCAACCGCGGCGTGTCGATGTTCGAGCTGCGGCTGCCGGCGGGCACGACGGCGACGCCGACCGCGTCGGACCGCGCCGAGGTGTGGTTCTACCTGTCGGCGCCAGGCGCGGGCGCGGTCCCGGCCGCCGCCGCGGGGGACGCGATCTTCCTGCCGCCCGGCGCGGCGCGTGCGCCGGCCGCCCCGGCCGACGCCGAGCTGCGCGTGCTGATCGTCGCGGTGCCCGGCGGCGACGAGGACGCGACCCGCGCCACCGGCGTGCTGCCGGCGTCGCCCGCGGGCCTGCGCGACAAGCAGCGCCCGAAGGCGAAGGTGATCCGCGCCGCCGACGTCGCGCCGCTCGTCCGCAAGGACGCGGCCGGCGCCGAGGTCGGGCGCGTCCAGATCCTCGCCGAGCGGGCCACGACCGGCTCGGACGTGCTGTCGGCGTCGCGCCTGCGGTTCGACGCCGGCGCGGTGATCCCGCCGCACGTCCACGACGGCGCGACCGAGCTGCTCTACGTCGTCGCCGGCCGCGCCACGATGGTCGTCGACGGCGTCACGCTCGAGGTCGGGCCCGACTCGGTGGTCCAGATCCCGCCGGGGATCGAGCACAGCGCCACGGTCACGGCGGCGCTCGACGCCTACCAGCTGTACACGCCGGCCGGCCCGGAGCAGCGGTTCCGGAAGTAGCGCGCCGTCCGATACGCCACGTCGGGTGCCGCCCTACACCCTGCGGCGAGGATCACGTCGCGGCCGATCCACGCCGATGCTACGATCGCCCGCTGGAGGTTGGCTTATCTATGCCTAGTAGTCTTCGTGCTGTGCTCGCGACCGGGCTCGTCGCCCTCGCCGGCAGCGCCCTCGCCGGGTGTGGCCTGATCGCCGACGATATCGACGACTTCGATCTCTCGCTCGAGGAGAAGACCTTCACCGTCGACACCGCGGACTGGGGGCTGACCGACGCCGACGCCTACCTGTCCACCGACTGCTCGGCGGCGCCGAGCGTGTGCGCGACCGCGGCCCAGGCCGCGTGCACCGAGGGCAACTGCTTCGGCAGCTGCAACGCCACGACCCAGACGTGCGACCTGCGGGTGATCGTGTCGCTGTGGGAGATGGTGATCCTCACCGAGGAGCAGCCCGAGCTGCAGACGATCGACGATCAGCCGCTGGTCGGCGTCACGATCGACTCGATCGAGTACGCGGTGTCCGAGAACTCGATGAACATCGCGACGCCGCCGTTCACGCTGTACGTCGCGCCGTCGACGATCATGAGCCCCGGCGACCCCGAGGCCGAGCCGGTCGGGGACATCCCGTCGGTCACCCCCGGGACGCTGCTGCCGTTCACCGACGTCGAGATCACCGCCGCGGGCCGGGCGTCGCTGGTCGACTACATGACCAGCTTCACCACGCCGTTCAACATCATCGTCGGCGCGGACATCACGATGACGGCCGGTCAGCCCGTCCCGTCGGGGCGGTTGACGGCGCAGGTCAAGGTCGCCGCGCACGCCGACGCCGGCTTCTGATCCGGCCCGCGGCGCGCCGCGCGGGCTGGTCGGCCGCCGCGTTCTCGTGTACACCGCCGGCGTGTCCGCGCGTGACGTGATCGTCGTCGGCGGCGGCCCGGCCGGGGCCGCGGTCGCGGCGCGCCTGCACCAGCACGGCGTGCGCGACGTGCTCGTGCTCGAGCGCTACGCCCACCCGCGCGAGAAGCCGTGCGGCGGCGGGCTGACCGGCCACGCCGACGAGGCGTTCGCGGCGCTCGACCTGCGCCTCGACGTGCCCCACGTGCCGTCGCGCTCGGCCCGGGTCCGGTTCGGCAGCTTCGTCCGCACCGTCACGCTCGGCCGGCCGGTGAACGTGATCCGCCGCGAGGACTTCGACGCGAGCCTGATCGCGCAGGTGCGGGCGCGCGGGGTCGAGGTGGTCGAGGACGAGGGCGTCGACGCGATCTCGGTCGAGCCGGACCACGTCGTCGTCACGACCAGCCGCGGCCGCCGGCTCACCGCCCGCGTCGTGATCGGCGCCGACGGCGCGGCGTCGATCGTCCGCAAGCACCTGACCGGCAACGCCAAGGCGCTGCCGCACCGGCTGTTCAAGGCCGAGCTGACGATGCCCGCGGCCGCGGCCGGCCCGGGCGTTGCCGTCGGCGACGACGCGATGCTCTACGACTTCACCCCGATGCTGCGCGGCGTGCGCGGCTACCTGTGGGTGTTCCCGGTGCCCGGCGACCGGATCAACGTCGGCATCATGCACTACCCGTCGACGCGGCTCGGCGGGCCGGCGCTGATCGACCAGCTCCGCGCCGGGCTGGCCGAGGTGGGCGTGGCGCTGCCGGCGAAGGCCGCGCACGGCTGGCCGGTGTGGGGCTACCACCCGCGCGCGCCGGTGTCGGCGCCGCGCGTGCTCGTCGTCGGCGACGCCGCCGGGATCGACGGGCTCACCGGCGAGGGCATCGCGGTCGCGATGGAGCAGGCGGTCGTCGCGGGCGACCTCGTCGCGCGCGGGCTGCGCACCGGCGAGCTGGGGTTCGCGGGCTACCGGCGCGCGCTGCGCCGCGCGGTGGTCGGGCGCGAGCTCGCGCTCGACCGGTGGCTGGCGCGGCTGCTCTACCAGCGCGGCGAGGGGTGGCGGCGGTGGATGTCGCTGGTGCTGTACGACCCGGACGTGCTCGAGATGTACGCCGCGCGCGTCGCCGGCAGCGAGGTCCTCGCCGACCAGAAGCTGCGGCTCTACGGCGCGCTGGCGCGCCACGTGTGGCGCGCGCGCGGCCGGTCGCGGGCGCTGCGCCAGGCGGGCGAGGGCCTGGCGCTCGACGGTCAGTCCGTGCCGTTGCTGTCGTCGGCGTCGTCGTCGGGCCCGTCGTCGTGATCGTCCGCATCGTCGGGATCATCCGGATCCGGACCCTCGACCGTGCCCGTGCCGGCGTTGACCCGCTCGCGTAGCTCCTTGCCGACCTTGAAGAACGGCAGGCGCTTGGGCTTGACGTGGACCGGCTCGCCCGTCCGCGGGTTGCGGCCCTCGTACGCCTTGTAGCTGCGGACCTCGAAGCTGCCAAAGCCGCGGATCTCGATGCGCTCCCCGCGCTCGAGCGCCGCGATCATGCTGTCGAACATCACGTTCACGACCGCCTCGGCCTTGCCCTTGGGCAGCTTCAGCGCCTCCGAGAGCCTCTCGATGAGGTCGCTCTTGGTGACCGGCATGGTTCCCCCCGCAGTTCCACTCCATTGAACCCCCGGGACGTGAGGCGGATCAATGGCTTGGAACGTCACGGAAAAATCCGCCCCGGGTGAACTCGCTCCTGGAGGGGCTCTGGACGCGGTCAGGCGGGGGGCGAGATCGCCCCGCGCAGCACCTTCAGCAGCTGGGCGGTGGTCACCGCTTCCTGCGCGTCGGTCACGCCCGCCTCGACCAGCAGGCGCATCAGCTCGCCGGCGTCGAACCACAGGCCGTGCTCCTTGCACCGGTCGATGTGGACCCCGCCCGCCACGACCAGGCCCAGCGGGGCGTCGCACACGGGGCAGCGCAGGCGCTCGCGGCGCCACCACAGCCACCGCCGCGGCGGCGCGTCGTCGGCGCCGTGGGCGTGCAGCGCGGCGTCGAGGCGCGCCTCGGTCATCCACGCGCCGCCGCAGCCGGCGCAGGTGTGCAGCGGGGCGTCCTCGATCAGGCGCTGTCCGCACCGCGGACAGGTCCACGCCGCGTTGGTCCGGTACATGGCGTGGTCAGACGGCCATCTCGGGGACGTCGCCGGCGACGGCGAGCGGGGCGCCGGTGGCCGCGACGATCTCCGCGACCGAGACGCCCGGGGCGCGCTCGCGCAGCGCCAGGCCGGCCGGCGTCACGTCGATCACAGCCATGTCGGTGACGATCGTGTGGACGCACGCCAGGCCGGTGAGCGGCAGGGTGCACGCCGGCAGGATCTTCGGCGCGCCCTCCTTGTTGGTGTGCTCCATCATGACGATCACACGCCGCGAGCCGGCGACGAGGTCCATCGCGCCGCCCATGCCCTTGATCATCTTGCCGGGGATCGTCCAGTTGGCGAGGTCGCCGGCGGCCGACACCTCCATCGCGCCGAGCACGCTGACGTCGACGTGGCCGCCGCGGATCATCGCGAACGACTCGGCCGAGTCGAAGAACGACGAGCCGGCGATCGCGGTGACCGTCTGCTTGCCGGCGTTGATCAGGTCCGGATCCTCGTCGCCCTCGTAGGGGAACGGGCCGATGCCGAGCATGCCGTTCTCCGACTGCAGCACGACGTCCATCCCGGGCGGGATGAAGTTCGCGACGAGGGTCGGCATGCCGATGCCGAGGTTGACGTAGTAGCCGTCGCGCAGCTCGGCGGCGACGCGGCGGGCGATCTGGTCACGGTCGAGGCGGGGCATGGCGCTCAGGTCCTCTCCTTCTTCCGCACGGTGCGCTGCTCGATCGGCTTGGCGTAGGCCGTGCCCTGGAAGATCCGCTGGACGTAGATCGACGGGGTGTGGATCGCGTCGGGATCGAGCGTCCCGACCGGCACCAGCTCCTCGACCTCGGCGATCGTGATCCGGCCGGCGGCCGCCATCATCGGGTTGAAGTTGCGCGACGTCTTGCGGAACACCAGGTTCCCCCACGCGTCGCCCTTCCACGCCTTGACGATCGCGAAGTCGCCGCGGATCGCGTGCTCGAGCACGCACCGCTTGCCGTTGATCACCCGCGTCTCCTTGCCCTCGGCGATCTGGGTGCCGTAGCCGGTCGGGGTGAAGAACGCCTCGATCCCGGCGCCGCCGGCGCGGATCCGCTCGGCCAGCGTGCCCTGCGGGCACAGCTCGACCTCGAGCTGGCCGGACAGGAACTGCTGCTCGAAGATCTTGTTCTCGCCGACGTACGACGAGACCATCTTCTTGACCTGGCCCTGGGCGAGCAGGACGCCGAGGCCCTTGTCGGTCGTGCCGCAGTTGTTGCTGACGATCGTCAGCCCCATGACCTTGCGGCGCGCCAGCTCGCGGATGCAGTTCTCGGGGTTGCCGGACAGCCCGAACCCGCCCGACAGGATCACCGCCCCGTCGGCGACGTCGTGCAGCGCGGCCTGCGCGTCGGCGAAGACCTTGTTCATCGGCGGCGATCGTTAGGCCGTGCGCTCGGCGGTGTCAACGCGGCGGGCGAAGTCCCGCCGTGGCCTGCTACGTTCGGCGCGATGGCGCTCGTCACGCTGACCACGGACTTCGGCACCGCCGACGGCTACGTCGGCGCGATGAAGGGGGTGATCCTGCGGCTCGCGCCCGGCACGACCGTCGTCGACCTCGCCCACGACGTGCCGCGGCACGACGTCGCGCACGCCGCCTGGGTCGTCGCGACCGCCGCGCCCGAGTTCCCGCCGCAGACGATCCACGTCGTCGTCGTCGACCCCGGCGTCGGCGGGGCGCGGCTCGAGGTCATCGTCGCGGCCGGCGGCCAGCTCTACGTCGGGCCCGACAACGGCGTCTTCGCGCACGTCGGCGCCGGTGCCGATGCCGAAGGATGCTGGGCGATCACGTCGACGGCGTTCCGCATGGCGGAGGCGGCGCCGACGTTCCACGGCCGCGACGTGTTCGCGCCGGCCGCGGCGGCGCTGGCGCGCGGGCTGCCGCCGTCGCTGGCCGGGCCGGCGACGTGCCTGGCGGGCACGCTGGGGTGGGGCGGCCCGGGGCGCGTCGTCCACGTCGACCGCTACGGCAACCTGATCTCGGACGTGGCGCCGGGGCCGCGCGCGGTGCGCGTCGCCGGCCACGAGCTGGCGGTGCGCCGGACCTACGAGGACGTCGCGCCGGGCGAGCTGGTCGCCTACGTCGGCTCGGCCCGCACGATCGAGATCGCGGTGCGCCAGGGCGACGCGGCGCAGGCGCTCGGGGTGCACCGCGGCGCGGCCGTCGAGGCGGTCCCGTGAGCGGTGCCGGCGGTGCCGGCGGTGCCGGCGCGCCCGTCGGCGCGCCCGTCGGGTCGATCGTCGAGCTCGCGATCACCGGCCTCGCGGCGGGCGGCGACGGCGTCGGCCGCGACGCCACCGGACGCGTGACCTTCGTGCCCCACGCCGCGCCCGGCGACCACCTGCGCGTGCGCGTCACCGACGCGCGCCGCAGCTTCGCGCGCGCGACGATCGAGCAGATCGTCGCGCCGTCGCCCGACCGGGTCGCGCCGCCGTGCGCGCTGTTCGCCGCCGGACGGTGCGGCGGCTGCCAGTGGCAGCACGTCGCCGCCGGCGCGCAGCTCGCCGCCAAGCACGAGCTCGCCCGCTCGGGGCTGCGCCGCGCGATCGACGCCGGCCTCGAGCTGCGCCCCGCGGTCGCCGCCGCGCCGCCGTGGGGATGGCGTCGCCGCGTCCGCCTCCACGCCGGGCGGGCCGACGGCGAGCGCGCCGCGCGGCTGGGGTTCTACGCCCCGCACAGCCACACCGTCGTCGACGTGCTCGACGGCGGCGGGTGCGCCCAGCTCGAGCCCGGGCTGGCCGCGGCGCTCGCCGCGATGCACCCGGTGCTGCGCGACGTCCTCGACGACGGTGACGAGGTCCACGCGGTGATCGGCCACGCCGGCGCGGTCCACGTCGTGATCGGCGGGCGGTGCCCGCGCGCCGCCGCCGAGCGGCTGATCGCCGCGGGCGCCGCGGGCGTCGTCGTCCGCCAGGGCGAGCGGCTCGTCGGGCACCTCGGCGCCGCGGCGATCGAGCTCGAGCCGGGCCTGGCGATCGCCGCCGACGAGTTCGCCCAGGCGTCGGCCGCGGGCAACCGCGCCCTGATCGCCGCGGTCGTCGCCGCGGTCGCGCCCGCGCCGGGCGTGCGCGTGCTCGAGCTGTTCGCCGGCGCCGGCAACTTCACCCGGCACCTCGTCGCCGCCGGCGCCGCGGTCGTCGCCAACGACGTCGTCGCGCCGCCGGTGGTCGTGCCGGGCGCGCGGTTCGTCGCCGGCACGGCGGAGGCGGCGCTCGAGCGCGTCGCGGCCGAGGGCGCCGCGTTCGACGTCGCGCTGCTCGACCCGCCGCGGACCGGCGCGCGCGCCGCGGTCGCGCGGCTCGGCGCGGTCGCCCCGCGCCGCGTGGTCTACGTCGCGTGCGACGTCGCGACGCTGGCCCGCGACGTCGAGGCGCTCGCCGCCGCCGGCTGGGCGCCGCGCCACGCCACCGTGTTCGACGTCATGCCGCAGACCGCGCACGTCGAGGTCGTCGTCGTCGCCGAGCGCTGAGCCAGCGCTGTCTCATCGATCCGGATCGGCCTCGTGCAGCGGCTCGAGCCCGCGCGCGGCGGCCTCGAGGCGCTTGCGCGCGGCGCGCGGCCCGGCGGCGGCCGCGGCGACGGTGCGGGTGCGGAACAGCAGCAGGCGCACGACGACGTGCTCGCGCGCGCCGTCGACCTGCCGGGTCAGCCACAGCTCCAGCGTCGGCACGCCCTTGACCCGCGTGTCGCGGTGCTTGTCGACCGTGACGCCGGGCTCGGCGCGGAACCCGGCGACGATCTCGGCGAGGTAGGCGCGGCGCTTCTTGGTCCGCCACGCGTCGATGTTCGGGGCCGGCGCGACCGTGATCGCGAGGGTGCCGCCGTCGGCGTGCGTCGCGGTGACGCGCGGCGCGTCGGGGTCCGCGGCGAGGGCCTCGGCGCCCGCGGTCGTCGCCGTCCAGCCGTCGTCGAGGACGATCCGCGCGGGCTGATCCGGGATCGTGGTGGCGCGCGGCTCGGCGGCGGCCGGCGGGGCCCCGACCGCGAAGGCGGCGAAGGCGGCGAGCAGCGCCACGGCCAGCGCCGTCGCGCGCCGCGCGCTCACGAGTCGGCGGCCGCCGCCGCGGGCGCCTCGGCGGCCGGCGCCTGGTCCGGGCGGGACGCGCGGCCGGCGCCGCGGGCGTCGAGCTCGCGCACGATCTTGCGCTGATCCGCCTCGGTGACGAACCAGTCGCGCGGGTAGCTGAAGGCGCGCCCGGCCGCCTCGATCACCAGCACCGGCGCGGCGCGCGTCCACGGCACCGAGCGCCGGAGCAGGTAGGCGTGCTGGACCTCGGCGAGGCTGAACCGCGCCGGCTCGCCGCGGCACAGCCCCCGCGGCAGCTCGATCCGGTCGTCCGCGACGACGACCGCGCCCGCGGGGAACATCAGCGTGCGCGCGAACGCGTAGCCGGCGAGCCCGCCGATCGCGATCAGGACGACGCCGATGCCCTGACCGACCGTGCCCAGCTTCCACACGAACACCGCGCCGAGCACCAGGCACACGGCCATCCAGCCGGCGTGGCGCATCCGCATGTGCTCGAGCCCGATCTCCAGCGTGCCGCCGGGGCCGACCGGGCGGTCGGCGTCGGCGTCCTTGGGGTCGTCTCCCCGGGCGCCGCCGCCGGGCTCGGCCCCGCGCGCCGCCACGCCGCCAGACCGCCTGCCCTCAGGCATCGCGGCGCCAGTCCGACGTGAGGGAGGTGACACGGTCGCGGATCTCTTCGAGGGGGACGTGGGTCAGCCGGCCGTCGGCGACGACCAGGTCCCCATCTACCACGACCTGCCGGATCGCGCGAGGCGACAGCGCGTAGACGACGTTCTTGGCCAGCGCCTGGACCGGCCACAGCGACGGGTCGTCGAGGTCGACCGCGACCAGATCGCAGCGAAAGCCCGGCGCGATCCGCCCGACCGGCAGGCCGAGCACCGCGCCGCCGCCGGCGGTGCCCATCT
Source organism: Myxococcales bacterium (assembly GCA_011526095.1). Taxonomy (GTDB): domain Bacteria; phylum Myxococcota_A; class Polyangia; order Haliangiales; family Haliangiaceae; genus WYBA01. The sequence goes on from WYBA01000004.1 coordinate 25,266, forward strand.
CCAGGCACGCCTCGGCGGTGATCGCCTGGCCGTCGGTGCGCGCGACCTTCTGCAGCAGCGCGCACGTCCGCATCTCGTCGAGCACGCTGACCCGGTTGTTGGAGCAGCCGCCGTCGGTGCCCAGGCCGATCCGCACGCCGCGCGCGTGCAGGTCGACGACGTCGGTGATGCCGTCGCCCAGGAACATGTTCGAGCCGGGGCAGTAGGCGAGGGCGGCGCCGCGCTCGGCCATCACGGCGCGCTCGCCGTCGTCGAACCAGCACGCGTGGACGACGATCGCGCGCGACAGATCGACGTCGAGCCCGGCGACCGCGTGCAGCGGCCGCGCCCCGAACCGCGCGAGCGACTGCTCGACCTGGTAGCGCTCCTCGGCGAGGTGGATGTGCCACGGCACGCCGGCGTCGCGCGCGCAGCCCGCGCCCGCCTCGATCATCGCGGGCGTCGCGCCGTGCTGGCTGTGCGGCGCCGGCTGGATCGACACGCGCGCGCGGTCGCGATCGTGCCACCGCCGGTGCAGCGCCTCGAAGTTGGCGACCGCCTGCGGGATCGTCTCGCGGTACGACGTCGGCGCGCCGTCCCAGTCGTAGAAGCACCGCGCCAGGACGATCCGCATGCCGAGCCGGCGCGCCGCCTCGATCGTCGCGGAGGCGTGCTCGTTGCCGCCGTCGTTGAGGTAGTAGAAGTCGCAGACGGTGGTGACGCCGTGGAGCAGCATCTCGCCGAACGCGAACAGCGCGGCGGTGTGCATGCCGTCGGCGCCGAGCCGCGGCGAGTAGCGGTAGAGCGCGCGGTCGCGCCACACCAGGAACGGCAGGTCGTCGCCGATCCCGCGCAGCAGCGACTGGAAGCTGTGGTTGTGGGCGTTGACCGTGCCGGGCAGCAGCGCGCACCGCGGCCAGTCGACCCGGCGCGCGCCGGCGGCGCGCGGCTCGGCCGCGACCTCGGCCGGCTCGCCGACGGCGACGATCGCGCCGTCGATCGCGAGCACGGCGGTCGCGCCGCGCGCGACGCCGTCGATCACCGCGGCGCCGCCGGTGTAGAGGACGGGCGTCATCGCCGCGTCTCCGCCGGCCGCGCGGCGAGCCCGACGAGCTGGGTCACCAGCCGCTCGAGCACCAGCCGCTCGCCGAGCTGGCGGCCGAGCGTCTTCTGCGCCGGGCCCGACATCCCGTCGGGCGCGTCGTGGACGCCGCCGGGCTCGTTGGGCATGCCCTTGAGCGAGCGGTCCGCCAGCGCCAGCAGGTCCTGGGCGCGCGCCAGCCCGGCGGGGGCGTAGCGCCGCGCCTGCGCGCCGAGCTTGTCGACGATGAACGGCGGCGCGCCGACGAGCTGATACGTCTCGCTCTTGCCGAGCCCGCGCGCGCGCGCCGCGTGGATCAGCGCGAGCTGGCGCAGGTGGCGCGCCATCATCGTCACGACGCCGACCGCGCTCTGGCGCTGCTCGGTCAGCGACGCCACGGCCGCGAGCGCCGCCGCCAGCCGGCCCTCGCCGATCGCGTCGGTCAGCTCGAACACCGAGTGCTCGCGGGTGTCGGCGACCAGGTCCTCGACGTCGTCGACCGTCACCGGCCGGTCGCCGGCGTAGATCGCGAGCTGCTCGAGCGTGAGCGCCAGCCGCGACAGGTCGTTGCCGACCGCGTCGGCCAGCCGCTGGACCGCGTCGGCGGCGATCCGCACGTCCTTGTCGGCGGCCTCCGCGCGGATCCACTGGACCGGGTTGCGCGGCGCCTCGAGCACGTGCAGCCAGCCCTTCTTGTTGGCCGTCGCGTAGAGCTTGAGCCGCTTGTCGAGCTTCGACGTGAGCATGACCAGCACGGTCGAGGGCGACGGGTCGTCGAGGTAGGCGACCAGCCGCGCCAGCTCGTCCGCCGCCATCGGCGCGAGGTCGCGGACCAGGACCATGCGCCGCGCCGCCATCATCGGCAGGGTCTGGGCGGCGCTGGTGATGCGCGAGGCCGTCGCCTTGCCCTCCACGACGTCGTAGTTGAAGCCGCGCATCGCCGGGGGCACGGCGGCGTCGCGCACCGCGGTCACGGCGCGCTCGATCAGCACCGGGTGGTCGCTGGCGAGGATGTAGACCGGGTCGAGGTCCCCGGCTCGGGCGCGCGCGGCGAGGTCCATTGGGGTCGGAAAGTCGCGCAGGTCCGCGCCCTTGACAAGGCCGCCAGGACCGCGCTATGGACCCACGCTCGATTCCCGTCCCCGTACGTTCGTCGTCAAGGAGCCCGTCGTGGCCAATATCAAGTCGGCCGAGAAGCAGAACCGGAAGATGATCAAGAACCGCGCGCGCAACCGCGCGGCGATGAGCGCCCTGCGCACCGCGGTCAAGAAGGCCCGGACCGCGGTCGACGGCAAGGCGGCCGACGCGGCCGCCCTCGTCAAGGCGGCGATCTCGACGGTCGACAAGGCCGTCAGCAAGGGCATCCTCAAGAAGCAGACCGCGTCGCGCTACGTCTCGCGCCTCGCGTCGCGCGGTAACTGAATCCCGCGCGCCACCCATCGCCGGTGAGCCGCGCTCGCGCGCGGCTCGCTGACCGCGTGGTCGGCGCCAGGGCGTCGTCTCGTTCGCCCACGGGCGGTCGCGTTCGCGACCGCCTGTTCGCGTTTTCGGCGCGGACGGCGCGCGCGCGTCGAGCGCGCCGCGGATCGCGCACCTCTGTGGACAAGCTATGGCCAAGCCCACGGGAGCGACGACGGAAGTGGCGAGATCCCTGGCGATCGAGGTGGGCTGCACAAAAAAGCGTCAAGTTCGCCGCGGCGTCACAGCCCCGAGCGCTTGGCGTCGTTCCACAGCGCGTCCATCTCCTCGAGGCTCGACTCCGCCGGCGCGCGGCCCTGATCGCGCAGCCGGTCCTCGATGAAGCCGAACCGGCGCGAGAACCTCCCGCACGCGTCGCCGAGCGCGGTCTCGGCGTCGACGCCGCGCTTGCGCGCGAGGTTGACCACCGCGAACAGCAGATCGCCGATCTCGTGGTGCGCCGCCGCCGCGTCGCCCGAGGCGCACGCCTGCTCGATCTCGTCGACCTCCTCGCGCACCTTGGCGAGCGAGCCCTCCCAGCCGCCCCAGTCGAACCCGACCTTGCCGGCCTTGCTCCCGAGCTGCTGCGCGCGCATCAGCGCGGGCGCGCCGCGCGACACGCCGTCGAGCGTGCGCCGCGGCGCCGCGGCCCTGGCCGCCTTCTCGGCCTTCTCGGCCGCCTTGATCTCGTTCCACTGGGCCAGCACGGCCTCCGGCGTGTCGACGCCGGTGGCGGCGCCGAACACGTGCGGGTGGCGGCGGATCAGCTTGTCGCAGATGCCGGCGATCACGTCGTCGACGCCGAACGCGCCCTCGGCGCGGCGGATCGCCGCGTGGAAGACGACCTGCATCAGCAGGTCGCCCAGCTCCTCGCAGTGGTCGGCGACGTCGCCGTGGTCGAGCGCGTCGAGGACCTCGTAGGTCTCCTCGATCAGGAACGGACGCAGCGTCGTCAGCGTCTGCTCGCGATCCCACGGGCATCCGTCGGGCGCGAGCAGGGCGTCCATCACCGCGACGAGGCGGGCGAACGAGGCGCCCGGCGGGGCGTCGGCGGCGGTCGGAGCGGGGGCCTTGGGCATATGGGGCGTGACCATAGCGAATCTCGTGGTAGACAGTGCGCCCCGTCGAGCCCGCACCGGGCCGGGCGGGGTGGTGCTGGCCTCGCCAGTAGATCGGACGTGCACGTGACCAAGCCCCTGCGCCGCGACAAGCTCGCCTTCGACGATCCCGAGGCCCTGCAGGCCCTGTGCGGGACCAACAACGCGCGCCTCAAGCTGATCGAACGGACCGCGGGCGTGGAGCTGCACCTGCGCGGCAACGAGATCACGATCGACGGCGACGACGCGGTCGAGGTCGCGCGCGCCGCGCTCGAGCAGCTCTACGGGCTGTCGCGCAAGGGCAAGGCGCTCGGCTCCGACGACATCGTCCGGGCGGTCAAGGTGCTGCGCGCCGACAAGGGCGCGGTGCTCGGCGAGATCTTCGGCGACGCGATCCTCACGCCGCGCGCCGGCCGGCCGATCGCGCCCAAGGGCCTCGCCCAGAAGCGCTACGTCGACGCCGTCCGCCACGGCGACATCACGTTCGGCGTCGGCCCGGCCGGCACCGGCAAGACGTACCTGGCGATGGCGCTCGGCGTCCGCGCGCTGCTCGACAAGTCGGTGCGCCGGATCATCATCACGCGCCCCGCGGTCGAGGCCGGCGAGAAGCTCGGGTTCCTGCCCGGGACGCTCGAGGAGAAGGTCGATCCGTACCTGCGCCCGCTCTACGACGCGCTCCACGACATGCTCGACGCCGAGAAGATCCAGCGGATGATGGCCGACGGGACGATCGAGGTCGCGCCGCTGGCGTTCATGCGCGGCCGCACCCTCAACGACAGCTTCATCGTCCTCGACGAGGCCCAGAACACCTCGCCCGAGCAGATGAAGATGTTCCTCACCCGCCTGGGGTTCGGCGGCAAGGCGGTGATCACCGGCGATCCGTCGCAGAGCGATCTGCCGCGCGGCCAGCGCTCCGGGCTGCGCGACGCGCTCGAGCTGCTCGACGGGATCCGCGGGATCTCGGTGTGCCGGTTCGACGACGGCGACGTCGTCCGCCACCCGCTCGTCGCGGACATCATCCGCGCCTACGACGCGCGGGACCGGGCCCGGCAGGCGGCGCAGGGCGGCGGCGCCGGGGACCACACGGGGGGCGGATCCGCTGTACCATGACGCCGTGGCCGGGCCCGCCGCGTCGTCGACCATCTCCACGCTCAGCGACCTGCTGGCCGCGGTCAACTACGACGCGCGCCTGGCGGGGTGGACGGTCCGGGCGCAGGGCCCGGGCTGGCTCGAGCTCGAGGTCGCCGGCCTCACCCGCGGCCGCGGCCCGGTGATCTCGGTGCTGGTGTGGCCCGAGGTGTGGCGCGATCGCGCCGCCCTCGCGCCGCACCTGGTGCGGGCCCGGTCGGGCAGCTACGGCCTGATGCTGGTCGGCTCCGACGACGAGTTCACCGAGCTCGGTGGCCCGGGCGGCGGCCCGGGCGGTGGCCCGATCGACGCGCTCACCGCCGAGGGCGACGTCGCGGTGCTGTCGGTGCCGGCGGCGCCGGCGCGGGTCGCGCTGGCCTTGCGCGCGCGGGCCGAGAGCGTCGCGATGCGGATGGTCGCGGCGGCGCTCGAGCTCGAGCTCGAGCGCGCGCACCACGAGAACGACATGCTGATCTCGATCGGCCGCGCGCTGTCGCAGCAGCGGGACATCCAGTCCCTGCTCGCGATCATCCTGCGCCGCGCCCGCGAGGTCACCGGGGCGGACGCCGGCTCGGTCTACGTCGTCGAGGGGGACGACGACGGCACGCCGCGCACGCTGCGGTTCACGGTCAGCCAGAACGACAGCCGCGACGTCGAGTCCAAGGGCTTCACGATGCCGGTGTCGGCGTCGTCGATCGTCGGGATGTGCGTGCTGTCGTCGGACGTCATCAACATCCCGGACCTGTACGCGCTCGACGAGCCGGGCAGCGGCAACAACCCGTGGGGGTTCGTCCACGCCCGCGGGTTCGACGAGAAGTACGCCTACCAGACGCGGTCGATGCTGACCGTGCCGATGATCTCGGCGCGCAGCCAGGTGATCGGCGTCATCCAGCTCATCAACAAGCGGGCCAAGGGCGCCCCGCCCAGGCTCGACGCCGCGGCGGACTTCGATCGCTGGGTCGTCCCGTTCAACGAGGTCTCGGTCGCGTACGCGACCTCGCTGGCGTCGCAGGCCGGCATCGCGCTGGAGAACGCGATGCTCTACGACGAGGTGCGGACGCTGTTCGAGGGGTTCGTGCGCGCCTCGGTGACCGCGATCGAGTCGCGCGATCCGACGACGTCCGGTCACTCCGAGCGCGTCGCCGATCTCACGGTCGGCCTGGCGAAGGCGGTCGATCGCCTCGACGCCGGCCCGTACCGCGACCGCACGTTCTCGACCGACGAGCTCAAGCAGCTCGAGTACGCGGCGCTGCTCCACGACTTCGGCAAGGTCGGGGTCCGCGAGCACATCCTGGTCAAGGCCAAGAAGCTGTACGAGCACCAGCGCGAGCTGATCCTGCAGCGGTTCGAGCTGGTCCGCCGCGGGTTCGAGGTCGAGGGGCTCAAGCGCCGGGTCGAGTACCTCGCGGCGGGCAACCGCGAGCAGCTCGCGGCCCAGGCCGCCGACGATCCCGAGTTCGCGGCGCGGCTGGCGGAGATGGACGAGTTCGTGACGTTCATCCTCCACGCCAACGAGCCGACGGTGCTCGAGCAGGGCGGGTTCGATCGCATCGCCGAGATCGCGTCGCGCCAGTACCTCGACGGCCAGGGCGTGCGCCGGCCGTACCTCGAGCCCGACGAGGCCCACGCGCTGCAGATCCTGCGCGGCTCGCTCACCGACGCCGAGCGCGACGAGATCAACAGCCACGTCGTCCACACGTACAACTTCCTGCGCGAGATCCCGTGGGGGCGGACGTTCCGCGACATCCCCGAGATCGCCGGCGCGCACCACGAGAAGCTCGACGGCTCGGGGTACCCGCGCAAGCTCGCCGGCGAGGCCATCCCGCTGCCGGCGCGGATGATGACGATCAGCGACATCTACGACGCGCTGACCGCCAAGGACCGTCCCTACAAGAAGGCGATCCCGACGGAGAAGGCGCTGTCGATCCTCGAGTCCGAGGTCAAGAAGAACCTGCTCGACGCCGAGCTGTTCCGCGTGTTCTGCGAGGCGCGCGTGTTCGAGCTGTCGAAGCACTGAGCCGAGCCGACGTGATCGATCTGCTCATCGACGACGACGTGCGCGACCGGCTGGCGCCGGCGTGGCGGCGCCGCCTGCGGGTGGAGCTGGCGCGCATGGTCGGCGCGGCGGCGCGCGCCGCCGGCGGCGAGGCGCTCGAGGCGACGTTCCGGCTGTGCGGCGACGCGGCGATCCACGAGCTCAACCGCGCGTGGCGGCGCAAGGACAAGCCGACCGACGTCCTGGCGTTCGCGCTGCGCGAGGGGGAGGGCGCCGGGGCGCACGGCGGCGCGCTCGGCGACGTCGTGATCTCGCTCGACACCGCGCGCCGCCAGGCGAAGCGCCGCGGCGCCGCGGGCCTGTACGCCGAGGTGCTGTTCCTGGCGTCCCACGGCCTGTGCCACCTGCTCGGCTACGACCACCGGGACGACGCCGAGGAGGCCGAGATGAACGCGCGGATGGCCGCGCTGCGGGCCGAGTCGACCCGGCGCGGCCGGATCCGGGCCGCCTAGCGGCGGGGGCTCGTTCGCCTCGTCACTGCGCCTGAGCGGGCAGGGGCACGGGCACCGGCGATCAGGGCGCGCAGACCGTGCCGTTGCAGGTCTCGCCGCTGGCGCAGCTCAGCACGCCGGCCGCGAACAGCGGCGAGGTGCACGCGGCCCCGGCGACGGCGGTGCCGGCGACGTGCAGCGTGTACGGTCCGCTCGACGAGCTGGAGTAGCCGTCGACGAACACGACGTAGCCGCCGGCCGGGACGTTGGTCGCCGTGAGGCGCGACGTGAGGCTGCCGCCCGAGTCGTCGTCGCAGCCCAGGAACGCGCCACCGCAGCTCGCCTGGTCGATGTAGATCAGCGTGTCGAAGCTCGTGCCGATCGTGTCGACCGTGAGCGAGCTGACCGCGACCGGCAGCGCCAGGTAGTGGCCGAGCTCCGCGCCGCCGGTCGAGCCGCAGGTCGGGTCGACGTTGTCCGCGGCGCCGGCGGTGGTGCCGGTGATCGTGCCCGCGGCGATCGTCGGCATCGGGTCCGGCTCCTCGCCGCACCACTCGCGCGGGAAGCTCGCCGCGACGCAGTCGGTGTCGGCGCCGTGGTCGGTCGCGCTGTCGCCGTCGTCGTCGACGTCGTTGGCGCACAGCGGGCACCCCGGACCGCTCGGGCAGTCGTCAGTCTCGTCGTTGTCCGCGTAGCTGGTGCAGCCCGGGTCCGCGGGGTAGCCGGCGAGGCCGTCGCCGTCGGCGTCGATCGCGTCGCCGCACGCCGCGCCGACGCACACGCTGCCGTCGCACACGCTGCCGTCGCCGCAGCTCAGCACGCCGGCGGCGAACAGCGGCGAGTCGCACGCCGTGCCCGGCGCGACCACGGCGGAGACGTTGAGCGTGTACGGGCCGAAGTTGCCGGTGACCCAGCCGTCGACGACCAGCGCGTAGCCGCCCGCCGGCAGCGGCCCGGTCGTGAACGCCGAGCTCGACGCGACGCCGCCCTGGTCGTTGCAGGCGAGGTCGGCGCCGGCGCACGTCGCGTCCTTGAGGTAGAGCACGGTGTCCCACGTCGTGCCGACGGTGTCGGCGTGCAGCGACTGGACCGGGACCGGCAGGGTCAGCGTCCACACCTCGTCCGGGCTGCCGCTCGACGCGCACGACCCGGCCGAGTCGTTCGCCGCGCCGGTGGTGTCGCCGGTGTGGGTCGGCTGGGTGATGAGGCCGATCGGGTCGACGTCGCTGCAGGTCTCGCTCGTCGCCGAGGCGCTGGCGCAGTTGGGGTCGGCCGGGTAGTCGGTGGCGCCGTCGCCGTCGTCGTCGACGTCGTTGGCGCACACCGGGCAGCCGGGCCCGCTCGGGCAGTCGTCGGCCTCGTCGCCGTCGCTGGGGTCGGTGCAGCCCGGATCGGACGGGAAGCCGGGCAGTCCGTCGCCGTCGGCGTCGACGTCGTCGTTGCACGCCGCCGGGGCGCACACGCTGCCGTCGCAGGCGTAGCCGTCCTGGCAGCTCAGCACGCCCGTGGCGAACAGCGGCGAGGTGCAGGCCTCGCCGCCGGCGACGACGCCCGACACCGCGAGCGTGTACGCGCCCGCCGAGGTCGTCGACCAGCCGTCGATGATGATCGTGTAGCCGCCGGCCGGCAGCGCGCCGTGCTCGATCAGCAGGCCGTCCTGACACGCCAGGCTGGTCGCGCCGCAGCTGCCGTCCTTGAGCATGTGGACGCTGTCGTACGTGGTGCCGGCGAGGTCGACGTCGAGCGACAGCACGGGCACCGGCAGGTTGAGCGACCACACGTGGTCGGGCCCGGTGCCGCCGCCGCAGGTCGAGGCGAAGTCGTTGGTCGCGCCGGTGGTGTTGCCGGTGTGGACCGGCTGGGTCACCGTCAGCACCGGGTCGGCGTCGTCGCACGCCTCGCTCACCGACGACGCCGCGGCGCACGTCGTGTCGTCCGGCCAGTCGGTCTGGCTGTCGCCGTCGTCGTCGACGTCGTTGGCGCACGCCGGGCAGTTCGGGCCGCTGGGGCAGTCGTCGGCCTCGTCGGTGTCGTCGGGGGTGTCGCACCCCGGGTCGGCCGGGTAGTCGGTCGCGAGGTCGCCGTCGTCGTCGCGGCCGTCGCCGCACACCGGCAGCTCGCACGTCTCGGCGCCGGCGCCGGGCAGCGTCCGGCACACCAGGCCGGGCGCGCACTCGCCGGCGTCGCACGGCGAGCCCTCGCCGGGGAAGTACTCGACCGACAGCGTGTACGCGCCGGCCGAGTTGACGTTGGTGCCGTCGACGACGAGGTAGTAGTAGCCGGGATCGAGCGCGACGGTGATCGTCGAGCCGGTCGTGGCGTCGCTCGCGTTGTTGTTGCAGGTCAGCTCGGTCGTGCCGTCGCCGCACCGGGTGCGGACGTAGAGCGTCGTGTCGACGGCGGTGCCGGTCAGCGCGGTCGTCGCGACCATGACGACGGGCCGGTCGACCTCCAGCTCGTAGATGTCCTCGACGCCGGCGCCGCCGCACGTGTTGGACTGGATCTGGCGCTGGCCGTTGGCCATGAGGTTGCCGTTGACCACGCCCGGGCCGGTCATCGGCATGTGCTGCAGGCCCTGGCACGCCTCCTGATCCGGCGTGCGCTCGCTGTTGTCCGAGGCGGCGGAGCAGCCGCCGTCGCCCGGGAAGTCGGCCTTGGTGTCGTCGTCGTCGTCGAGCCCGTTGGCGCACTGCGGGCAGCTCGGGCCGTCCGGGCAGTCGTCGTCCTCGCTGTCCATCAGCGGGCTGAAGCAGCCGGGGTCGTCCGGGTAGTCGGTCTTGCCGTCGCCGTCGTTGTCGATGCCGTCGTCGCACCGCGGGGTCGGGTTGTCGAGCTCGCTGTCGTCGGCGACGTCGCGGCAGCCCGGATCCTCGAGGTCGGCCAGGCCGTCGTCGTCGTCGTCCTCGCCGTTGTTGCAGTCCGTGATCGGGTCGTCGCTCTCGACCGCGGAGCCGCGCGCGCACGCGGGATCCCCCTGGTCGACGAGGCCGTCGCCGTCGTTGTCGTCCCCGTCCTCGCACTCGGGCAGGTTGGGGTTACCGCCGGCGCACGACGCGCTCGCGGCGGCGGCGGCGGCGACGAGGGCGGCGTGGAACAGCGTGCTGGAGCAGGACCGCAGGCGGGACGGCAGGCGCATCGGGGGGACCTCCGAAAGCGAGGGAGCGAACAGGTTGCGCCGCTCTACCCCCCCGTGGACCGGACCGTCAACCCAGAAGTAGGCAGGTGTGTGCTTTCCGCGATCCCGATAACTTGCGTTCGTGAGGCTGAGTACGATTCCGTGCGTGAGCGTCCTGCTCGTCGCGTGACCGGGTCACGCGACGTCGCCGAGCAGGAAGCTCAGGTAGCGGCCCTCGGGGAAGGCCGGCAGCACGGGGTGGTCCGAGGCGGCGCCGAGCACGTGGCGCAGCCGGACGCGGCGCCGGGTCTGGGCGCCGGCGCCGGCGAGCACGCCGAGCAGGTCTGCCTCGGTGACGTGGCTCGAGCACGAGGCGCTCGCGATCAGGCCCCCGGGCTCGACCACCTCGAGCGCCAGCGCGTTGAGCCGCTGGTAGGCGCGCAGCGCCTGGCCGCGCGCCTTCTCGCTCGGCGCGAAGCTCGGCGGATCGACGATGACGATGTCCCAGCGGCGGCCGCGCGCGCGCGCCTGGTCGAGGAAGTCGAACGCGTCGGCGCACACCGCCTCGTGCGCCGAGGCGTCGACGCCGGAGCGCGCGAGGTTGTCGGCGACCGCCGCGACCGCGGGGGCCGCGAGGTCGACCGAGGTGACGCGCCGGGCCCCGCCGAGCGCGGCGTGGACGGAGAACCCGCCGGTGTAGCAGCACAGGTTGAGCACCGTCGCGCCGGCGGCGTGGGCGCCGATCAGCGCGCGGTTGTGGCGCTGGTCGAGGAAGAACCCGGTCTTCTGGCCGGCGCGGACGTCGACGGCGAACCGCGCGGCGCGCTCGTGCATCACCACCGGCGCCGCCGGGACGTCACCGAGCGCCTCGCCCTTGCCGCCGCGGCCGCGCGCGCCGCGGCTCCACGCGCCCGCCAGGGTCACGCCGGCCTCGCGGCAGCCGTCGAGGACCGCGGGCAGCAGCGGCCGCCACAGCGCGGCAGCGGCCTCGCCGTCGAACACCGCGACCGCGACGTCGCCGTAGCGGTCGAGGGTGAGGCCGGGCAGGGCGTCGTTCTCGCCGTGGACGAGGCGCCAGCCGTCGCTGTCGGCCAGCATCGGGTCGGCGACCCGGGCCGCGGCGGCGGCGCGGGCGCGGCCGTGTGCCCACGCCGCGTCGATCACCGCATCGGGATCGTCGTCCAGGACCCGGGCGCGGATCGGCGAGGCCGGGTCGACCATCGCCGCGCACACCGGGCCGTCGTCGTCCCAGATCGCGACCACGTCGCCGGCGCGGGTCCCGGCCGGCAGCGCGGGGAGGGCGCGATCGTAGATCCACGGGTGGCCGGCGCGGATCGCCGCGCGGAGCGGCTTGCCGAGGCGCGCCCGCGGGCGGCCGCCACCGGGCGCGCGAGCGCTCACGCGGCGATCACTTCGCGACGGTGAACGAGGCGAGCTGGTAGGCGTGGATGAAGGCGTTGTGCACCATCACGACGCCGACGCCGTCGACCAGCCAGTAGAAGCTGTACAGGCCCTCGGGCAGCTCGTAGGGCTTGCCCTCCGCGCCGTCGATCGTGACCCGGCCGTGGGTCTCCACGCCGAGCTTGGTCGACTTGGTGAAGCTGCCGGCCGCGGTGCCGACGGGCTCGGTGTCGGAGACCAGCACGACGCGGCGCTCGAGCTCGAGCTTGCCGGTGCCGAGCTTGGCGTCGGTGCCGGCCGTCGGCTGGCGCGCCCACGTCGCGATGACGTCGTCGTGCCACTCGGTGCCGTCGAGCTTGCCGGCGACGATGGGGAAGGTGTGGCCCTTGCGCTCGACGTTCGACAGCGGCGCGTTCCACGCACCGCCGGGCTCGCCGGCGAACCAGAACGACTCGGGCGAGGCGGTGAGCGTCGTCGCGGTGCAGGTCAGGGTGGTCTGCAGCGTGCGGTCGAGGAGCTTCTCGCTGTCCTTGCCGTTCTCCTTGACCGGGACGGCGTGGGTCGTCGTCTCGTCGAGCTTGACCGTCGTGACGGTGCCGGCGGTCTCGACCGCCGTGACCGTGACGACGACCTTGCGCGGCTGGATCGGGTAGAGCCGCGTCGCGCCCTCCGCCAGATCGGCCGCGCTGGGGTGCGCCACGGGCTCGTAGGTCCACGTGTTGCCGACCGTGAGCGGGATCGTCGTGATCCCGCACGCGCGGGCCACCTTGGGCTTCTTCTGGGCCAGGGCGGTGTCGCCGCCGGAGAGCGGAACCATCCCGACGGCGACGAGGGCTCCGGTGACCAGGACAAGACGAGTGGGCGTCATGGCGGGGGTCCGGCGTTCATACGCCGCCCGGCGCCGACGCACAAGCGGCCCGGGGCTCGCCGCGGCTGACGCTGCGCGGCGCCGGCGCGGCGGCCGGACATCAGCCGCGGAGCAGCCGGACGTGGGACGGCGCCCCGCGCAAGCCTCGTGTCGACAGTCACTTGGCTCACTTGCCGAACACGCAGGCCGGGTCGGCGGAGCCCTCGCACATCCGCGCGATCAGGTCGCGGAACCGCGAGTCGCCGCGCATGTCCGCGAAGTCGGGATCGAGCGGCTTCTTGTTGCGGCCGAGCAGCTCGTCGAGCCGACCCTCCACCTGGGCCTTGCGGGAGGCGTGGTCGCGCATCTGCAGCAGGCGCTCGAGCAGGTTGATCGCGCACTGCTTGCGATCGATCCGGGCGTACACCGCGGCCAGCTTGTACGTCGCGGTGACGTTGTACGGGTCGGCGAGCAGCGCGGTGATCAGCCCCTTGACCGCGTCCTCGACCAGGCCCTCGCGCGTGGCGCGGTCGAGGCCCTCGACCTTGGACTGGTCGAAGTAGGAGACGCTCTCCTTGGCGAGGCGATCGGCCTCGGGGATGCTGCGCTGGTCGAAGCTCTTCGACGGCTGCTTGTCGTCGGGCGAGGTCGGCTCGCAGTCGGTCGGCGTGGTCGCGACCTCGGGCGGCTTGTCGACCGGCTTGGCGGCGGGGCGCAGCGGCGGCGGGGGCGGCGTCAGCGTGCCGCCGCCGCACGCGGTGAGCAGGAGCGCGGCGCCGGCGACGCCGGCGCGGAGCAGGGAGCGCGGGTGGGCCATGACGTCTAGCGCCCCACGGCCTTCTTGGCGTCGTTGCGGAACCCGGCGAACGCGTCCTCGGACTCGACCGCGTCGATCAGGCCCTCGATCGTCGTCTGGCCGCCGAGCACGAACCGCGGGTTGACCTGGAGCTTGGCGAGCCGCTCGAGCATCTTGATCGCGCAGCCCTTGCGCCACAGGCGCGCGTAGACCTTGGCGAGCGCGTAGGTCGCGGCGGCGTTGTAGTTGTCCTCGACGAGCGCCTTGCGGTACTCGTCGACGGCCTTGAGGTAGAACCGCGCCTTGTCGTTCTCGACGTCGGTGCCGCGGCCGCTGTCGTAGGCGGAGTCGCCCGCATCGAGGAACGGCGCCGCCTTGCTGCGGCTGTTCTTGGCCTTCGCGGGGTCCTCGGCCTGCTTGCTGTCGCACTCGTCGATCCACGCGATCGTCGGCGCGGCCGGCCCGGCCGCCGCGGCGTCCTGCGGCTCCTTGGTCTTCTTGACCTTGGGCAGCTTGTCGGGCTTGCCCTTGTACGGTCCGCCGCAGCCGGCGCCGAGCGCGAACGCGCCCGTGATCACCGCCGCGACCGCGATCGACAACGTCGTTCCCCGGCGCATCATGGCGGCGAAAATAGCACGGCGCCCACGCGAGATCACTCGGGGGCGCCGGCACGGTGCGGCGAGGAGCGGTTGCCGATGTTCAGGCGCGCAGCCGCGCGGCGATCGCGCGGGCGAACGGCGCGACCGCGGCGAGCAGCAGCACGCCCGCGGCGGCGGCGGCGAGCGTCGCGCCCGGCGTGTAGCCCGCGGGGGTCACGGCGTTCACGCCGTCCGCGGCGTCGGCGATCAGCAGGCCGGCCGCGCCGGTCAGCGCGAACAGGCCCCAGGTCCGCAGGTGGAGCAGCGCCCATGTGCCGGCGCCGGCGAGGCCGAGCGCGCCGAGCGCGAGCAGCGCCTCGGTCGCGGCGCCCTTGGGGGCGAGCGCGTAGAGCAGGATGTAGGGCAGGCTGACGCCGATCCGGATCACGGCCTTGCCGAGGCGGTGGACGCCGTTGTCGTCGAGGTGGAACCGCGCGCGCCAGTCGGCCCGGCCGTCGAACAGCGTGGCGACCGAGTCGCCCCACAGCCCGAGTGCGACCACGGCGTGGGTGGCGCCGAAGAACAGGAAGATCGGCTCGGGCCCGAGCTGCCACAGCGCGACGCCCGTGGTGATCAGGCCGTAGAGCCCCAGGCCGATCGCGTACCACCGCGCCCAGAAGTAGCCGGCGACGAGCGCGAAGAACGCCAGGCCGTAGACCCCGGCGAGCGCCGCGAACATCCCCTGGACCTCCGGCGGCGCCATCAGCGCGTTGAGCAGGAAGAACAGGCCGTAGAACGACAGGACCAGCGCGGCGATCGCGCGACGCTCACCGACGAGCTTCATGACCTCGACTATGACCGAGATCGCGGGGGCCTGCCAGGGGCGTGTTGCCCGGCGCGGCGCGGCGACGGCCTCGCGCCCGCAAGCGCCGATCCGGGCTGCGTCTACGGCGCCTTGCCGACCGGCTCGTGCTTCTGCACGATGAGACGGAAGCGGCGGTAGCCGGCCTCCTTCTCCTTGGCGCTGTAGATCACGTCGAACAGCAGGCGGAACGGGGTCGTGCGGTCCGCGATGATCAGCAGCTCGGGCACCTTCGGCAGCGGCTTGCCCTTGTCGAGCAGCTTCTGCTCCTCGAGCTTGCGCAGCCCGCCGAGCACCCGGGACAGGTTGACGATCTTGTAGCCGCGGGCGCCGCCGTCCTTCTCCGCCGCGTCGACGCTGCCGCCGCGCACCGCGACGATCTCCTCGCCCTCGAGTACGATCGCCGTCGGCGTGATGATCAGGGTCGAGGCGCCCTCGGGCAGCGGCTCGTCGGACATCGAGCGGGGCAGGGACACCGAGCCCGCGGTCAACGCCGTGGCCGACACCGACGCCTGGAAGATGAAGGCGACCAGCAGGATCGTCATCATGTCCATCATCGGCATGATGTTGAGGTACTTGATGTCCTCGCCCTCGGGGACGCGCTTGACGGCCTTGCGGACGAGGCTGCGGAGCTCGCGCGGCGTGAAGCTCATACGAGCTCCTGGGGCTTCATTCGAAGCCTCGCGAAAACAGGATGTCGTTGAACAGCGCGTGCACCTCGGGGTCGTAGTCGACCCGCGCGGTGTCGTAGATCCGGTTGAAGTCGTCGACCGGGTTCTCGGCCTTGGTCATCGCCTCGTCGGCGGTCGGCAGGAAGCAGCGCTCGGTCTGCTTGCCGAGCTCCGGCATCTTGCAGCGCATCGCCGACATCACCGCGATCAGCGTCTCGTAGGGCGTCGAGTCGTCGGCCATGAGCACGGCCTGGTAGGTGTCGAGCGCGCGCTTCTTGCCGAGGTAGTGCGTGCGCGCGATGCCGACGAGGAGCTGGTTGAGCTCGCGGTAGTTGAACACCGGCAGCCGCGGCACCGTGACGTCCGGGTTGGCGCGGCACGTGCCCTTGGCGCCCTCGAGCTTGCAGAAGCCCGACTCGCACATGTACGGCCCATCGCAGTCCGCGCCGTCGAGCCCGACGCGGGGCAGCACCGCCTTGGGCTGCTTGAGCGTGCCCTCGCGCCCGCTGACCGACCACAGGATGACCTGCTCCTTGGTCACCGAGACGACCAGCTTGAGCGGCTGATCCTCCGGCTTGGTCTCGGGCGGCTTGTCCGTGGACGACGCGCCGGCAGGGGCGCGGTCCGGCAGCATCGTGTTGAGCTGCCCGAGCAGGATCCCGGCGGAGACCGAGGCGAGCAGGAACAGCATCAGGTTGGTGACGATGTCGAGGTACGGGATCAGGTTGATCTCGCCGCCCTCGAGCTCGTCCTGCTCGACCTGCTCCTCACGGCGGCGGACCGCCATGCGAGCCTTCGATCGGACCTGATGCGCGCTGTACATGGTGCGTCGACCTGGCGGCCCTGGCCGTTACGGTGTCAGGCGACCTCGTCCTTGTCGAGCGACGGCGACGCGCCGGGCGCGCGCTGCGCGCCGGTGGCGGCGCCGGCGCCGCCCTCCGCCAGCAGGTTCTCGAACCGCAGGCTGAACGCCTCGAGGTCGGCCACGACCTTCTTCTGCGCCGCGGACAGCAGCAGGTGGCCGATCATGCAGAGCAGCGCGATCGAGAGGCCGTACGCGGTGTTGTACATGGCCTCGGCGATGCCGTCGGACAGCGTCTTCTGGCGCTCGGCCGGGTTCGCGTCGCCGATGCCGGCGAACGTGCGGATCAGGCCGGTGATGGTGCCCAGCAGACCGGTCAGGGTGCAGATGTTCGCCATCGACCACAGCGCGCCGATCCGGGTCTTCACCTCGGGCAGCGCGTCGGTCATCGTCTCCTCCATCGCCTGGGCCACGGCGGCCTCGCCGCGGTGGAGCCGGTTGAGGCCCGCCTTGGCGACCCGGGCGACCGGGGCGGCGGTGGCGTCACACAGCTTCTTTGCGCGGTCGACGTTGTTCGCCGCGAGCAGCCGCTTGATCTGCTCGAGGAACGCCTTGGCGTTGAGGTGACCCTTGCCGAGGAAGTAGATCGCCCGCTCGACGATCAGTCCGATGACGATCGCGAGGAAGAACGTGTTGACGATGAAGAACGCCCCGCCCTTTTGAAAGACTTCGCTTAGCCAGTCCATGGGGATGTCTCCGCCTCCGCGCGAGTGTCGGCTCTGGTTGTAAACG
This sequence comes from Myxococcales bacterium, assembly GCA_011526095.1. Classification (GTDB taxonomy): domain Bacteria; phylum Myxococcota_A; class Polyangia; order Haliangiales; family Haliangiaceae; genus WYBA01. The sequence continues at coordinate 42,360 of WYBA01000004.1, forward strand.
GGCTCGCGACCCAGCGTCAAGCGAGCGGGGCGCGAAAACCACTGCCCTCACGGGAACTTACCTCGACCGAGGTGGGGCGATCCCGTGCGCTGACGCACGGGGCGTCCTCGGATCGACGCACGGGGCGTCCTCGGATCGACGCACGGGGCGTCCTCGGATCGACGCACGGGGCGTCCTCGGATCGACGCACGTCGCGCGTTCGCGCGCGGTCACAGACCGGCGTCGGGCTGGGCGGCGCTCGGGTCGATCGCGCCGGCCTCGATCCAGCACCAGATCGCCTCGCGGGCCTCGAACGACAGCAGCGGCGAGTTGTACGGCATCGTGCCCGCCTCCTCGTCGATCGGGCCGTCGGCGTGGCCGAGGATGACCATCAGGTAGCTGGCGGCGGGATCTCCGGGGACGACCCGCTGGAACTGGCTGAACAGCGTCGACGGCTGCCCGACGAGCTGGGCGTGCGAGTCCCCGGGCTCGAGGCTGAGCTCGCCGGCCATCAGCGCGCGGCCCATGTGGCACACGCTGAAGTCGGCGCAGCTGGGGGAGAACACGTTCTCCTGGATCCAGTCGAGGTTGGCCTGATCCTGGTTGGTGTCGCAGCTCGAGCCGACGGCCGCGTCGGGGCCGAGCGGGACGTCGTCGTCGCCGCCACAGCCGGCGAGAGAGGCGAGGGCGATCAGAGCGGCGCCGAGGGCGGGCACGGAAGGGAGCTGCATCGGGCGGCACGGTAGCACGCGCGATCCGCGCCCTCGCACCTCACCGCTGCTGGCAACCGCGCGACGCGGCGCCGATCACGGGACGGGCGGCGCCGGGACGAGGTCGCGGAACGACGTCGGGACCTTGCCCCCTCCGAAGGAGGACGGCAGGGTGCCGTGCGCGAACGGCACCCACGCGGCCTCGGGCGAGGGGCCGGACGGTGAGCCGCCCCACTCCTCGATCCGGGCGAACGTCACGCCCGGCGGCACCGGGAAGTCGGTCGGCGGCGTGCGCGGGTGGGCGGCGGTCATGAACTCGAGCCAGATCGGCACCGCCATCATGCCGCCGGTGACCTCCTCGCCGATCGGCGTCGAGTCGTCGCGCCCGAGCCAGACCCCGCACAGCAGGTCGGTCGTCGTGCCGAGGAACCACACGTCGCGGTAGCTCGCGGAGGTGCCGGTCTTGCCCGCGGTCGGGCGCCCGAACGACAGGGCACGCTTGCCGGTGCCGCGCGTGATCACGCCCTTCATCATGTCGGTCACGACGTAGGCGACGTCGGCCGGGATGACCTGCGGCCCGGGCTCGCGCGCCCGGTCGTCGACGACGATCGCGCCGTCGGCGCGCGCGATCAGCTCGAAGAACCGCGGGTCGACGCGGCGCCCGCCGCCGACGATCCCGGCGTAGCCGGCCGCGACCTCGAGCAACGTCAGATCCGGCGTGCCCAGCGACAGCGAGATGTGGCGCTGCAGCGGCGACGCGATCCCGAACGCGCGCATCACCTCGATCACGCGGTCGAGGCCGACGTCGACGACGAGCTGGACCGCGATCGTGTTGAGGCTCTTGGCGAGCGCGGTGCGCAAGGTCGTCCACCCGGTGTACCTGCCGTCGTAGTTCGACGGCGACCACACGCCGCTCGCGGTCGGGACGTAGACCGGGCCGTCGTAGGCGCGGTCGACCGCGGTGTGGCCGGCGGCGATCGCCGCGGCGTAGATGAACGGCTTGATCGCCGAGCCGATCTGCCGGTTCGCCTGGGTGACCCGGTTGTACTGGCTGGACGCCCAGTCGTAGCCGCCGACCATCGCGCGCACCTTGCCGGTGGCCGGCTCGAGCGCGACCAGCGCGCCCTGGACCTCGGGCCACTGCGACAGCACGACCGCGGCGGCCGCGCCGCCCGCGGCCTCCGGCATCCCCGGCGCGAGCCGGACCGGCCCCGGCGCGAGCCGGACCGGGATGACATCGCCCACGGCGAGGGGCGGCCCCTTGCCGCGCTTGAGCGTCTGCCCCTTGGCCGGCGGGCCGCGCGCCGGATCGCCGGTACGCCACGCGCGCAGCAGCTTGCCGTCGGCGGCCGCGACCGGCAGCTCGACCGGGCCGAGGTCGACCGTGACGCCGTCCTTGCCCGGCAGCGCGATCACCATCGCGGCGTAGCGGACGTCGGGCAGGATGCGGTCGGTGACCGCGAGGGTGTCGAGCGTGTCGCCGCGGCGGTAGATCCGCGGCGGGCTGCCGCGCCACGCCGGGCGGTCCGCCGCGGCGACCTTGCCGATCGGCCCGCGGAACCCGAGCCGGCGGTCGAGCGCCTCGATCCCGCGGCGCAGCGCCGCCTCCGCGGCGGCCTGCGTCCCCGCGTCGAGCGTCGAGTAGAACCGCAGGCCGCCCTTCCACACCTCGGTGTCGCCGAACCGCTCGGTCGCGACGCGGCGGACGTGCTCGACGAAGTACGGCGCGGCGAGCGCGTTGAGCGGCTCGCCGCCGCCGACCAGCGCGATCGGCTCGTCGAGCGCGGCCTGGTGCTCGGCGTCGGAGATGTACCCGTCCTCGCGCATCCGCGCGAGCACGTAGACCTGCCGGCCGCGCGCCGCCGTGAAGTTGCGGTGCGGGTTGTAGTTGGTCGGTGCCTTGACCAGGCCGGCGAGCAGCGCGGCCTCGGCGACGGTGAGGTTCTCGACGTCCTTGCCGAAGTAGACCTCGGCGGCGGCGGCGACGCCGTAGGCGCCCGCCCCGAAGTAGGCGTGGTTGAGGTAGATCGCCAGGATCTCCGGCTTGGACAGCTCGCGCTCGATCCGGACCGCGAGCACGATCTCCTGCATCTTGCGCTTGTAGGTCTGCTCGTTGGACAGCAGGAGCATCCGCGTCACCTGCTGGGTGATCGTCGAGGCGCCCTGGCGGCTCTGGGTCGTGAAGTTCGCCCACGCCGCGCGCGCGATGCCGACGAGGTCGTAGCCGGGGTGCTCCCAGAACCGCGCGTCCTCGGCGGCGACGAATGCGGCCGGGACGTGGGCCGGCAGGCGGTCGAGCGGCACCTCCTTGCGGTTTTCGATCGCGAACGTGCCGATGACCTCGCCGTCGGTCGAGTAGACGACGCTCTTGCGGGTCGGGGTGTACTCGAGCGCGCGGGTGAGGTCCGCGGGCAGCTCGGCGTTGATCGTGGTGACCGCGAGGTAGAGCAGCGACGCGCCGGCCGAGGCGCCCCACACGACCAGCAGCAGGATCAGCCGGACGATCGAGAACGCGCGGAGCCGGCGGCGCTTGCGCCGGCGGCGCCCGCCGGCGCGCACCGGACCCGTGACCGGCCCGGTCTCGTCGGCCCGGGGATCGCGGAGCACGGGGACGGCGTCGTCCGCCACGCTATGATGATGGCATGGGCGCGGCAGCGCGGCGGTCGCCGCGGCACGGCATCACGATCGCGATCCTCGCGGTCGTCGCGATCTCCGCCGTCGCGCCGGGCGCGCCGCCGGGCGCGCGCGCGCAGACGACGGTCGTGCCGGGTCCGGGCGCGGCGCCGCCGACGACGACGGCCACGCCGGCGCCGCTCGTCGATCCCGCGCAGCCGGTCGAGGCGCCCGAGGAGCTCGAGCCGGGAGAGGTCGACGTCACCGTCGACCACGCGCCGCCGCGCGCGCTCGTCGTCGGGGGCGACGTCCCACCGGTGCCGGCGGTGACGCCGGACCGGTTCGCGGTGATGGCGTTCGAGAACCGCTCGGGCGTGCGCGCGCTCGACTGGATGACCGCGGGCGTGCCGTTCGCGCTGGGCGAGAAGGTCGAGCACCAGCTCCGGCTCGAGCCGGCGTACGACGCGTGGGTCGTGCCCGCCGGCGCGGTCGTGCCCGCGACGCCCGACGCGGTCGCGGCGTTCGCGGCGGCGCGCGGCGCGCGGTGGGTGTGGACCGGCTGGGTCGAGCGGCCGGAGTGGAAGCTGCGGCTCGCCGTGTCGCTGTGGCGGGTCGACGGCGGCGCCGCGACGTCGGTCGGCGAGCGGGTCGCGGTCAGCCCGCAGTTCGGCGACGTCCACCGGCTGATCGGCGACGCGATCGTCGAGCTGGGGCGGCGCGGCGGGCTCGGCGTCGGCGAGCTCCAGGCCGAGGCGCTGCGCGCGCCGCTGACCCGCGACCTCTACGCGTTCACGCTGATCGGGCGCGGCCTGGCCCACCACCAGGGCACGGTCGGCGCGGTCAACGACGCGGCCGCGCGCCGCGACCTCGAGCGCGCGGTGCTGATCGAGCCGACGGTCGCCGCGGCCCAGCGCCTCGTCGGCGAGCTGTGGCAGCTCACCGCGACGACGCCGAAGCAGGCGGCGCGCGCCGCCGGCAAGTTCGCCTACGCGGCGGACCTCGATCGCGACTACCTGCCGGCGGTGCGGGCGACCGCGGTCGCGGCGCAGGCGGCCGGCAAGCAGGACGTCGCGCGCGAGCTGTGGGACCGGATCGTCCGGCGCCGGCCGTGGGACCTCGAGGCCCGCGTGCGCCTGGGCGAGGCGCTGTGGGCGACCGGCGACGGCGACGCCGCGGTGCGCGAGCTCGAGCGGGTCGTCGCGCGCGCCCCCGACGACCTGCGCGCGCGCCGGATGATCGCCCTGGTCCACGCCGACCACGGCGATCTGGCGCGGCTGGTGACCCAGCTCGAGCAGATCGCCGCGCGCGCGCCCGACGATCTGGACGCGCGGGTCGACCTCGCCGCGGCCTACGCCGCCCTCGGGCGGTGGGACGACGCGCGCGCCGCCTACGAGGAAGTGATCGCGGCGCGGCCCACCGACGTCACGGTGCTCAAGCTGCTGGGCGACGTCGAGCGCCGGCGCGGCGACGCGGCGGCGGCCGCGGCGTGGTACGCGCGGATGGGCAAGGCCGCGCCCGACGACCCGCGCCCGCCGTTCCTCGGCGCGCTCGCCTACCTGGCGGCCGGCGACATCGATCAGGCGCGGCGCACGCTGCTACCGGCGCAGAACCTGGTCGATCACAAGGGCGACGCGTACGCGGCGCTCGGCGCGCTGCAGTATCTCGCCGGGGCGTACGACGAGGCGCTGTGGTACCTCAAGCGCGCGGCGCGGCTCGAGCCGCACCGCCCCGGCGTGCGCGCCGCGCTGGCGCGGGCCCTGTTGCGGAAGGCGCAGGGCGCGGCGGCGCTCGAGCAGCTCGCCGCGGCGCGCGCGCTCGGCGGCGTCGGCAGCGAGCTGGCGTACCTCGAGGGCGTCGCGCGCGCCCAGCTCGGCGACGACGCCGGCGCTCGCGACGCGCTGCGCGCCGCGACCGAGGCTGGCGCGCCCGCCGCCGAGGTCCGGCGCGTGCTGGTGGCGATCGAGCGCGACGAGGCGCCCGTGCCGGAGGGCGCGCCGGCGCTCAACGTCCGGTTCGGCGACGTCGAGGTGCTGGTCGGCGCGGTCGACGCGTTCGTCGCGGCGGACGCGGCGCTCGCGGCGCTGCGGACGGAGTTCGACGCGGTGACGCTGGCGATGCTGGCGACCCTCGGCGAGGGGCCGGGCAAGGACATCAAGGCGGCGCGCGCGGGCGGGTGGGTGCGGACGTGCCCGATCGACCGGATCGCGCACCCGTGGGCCCAGGCCCGGGCGCTGGAGAAGCGGCTGTGGCGCGCCGGGCTGGTGCTCGAGGAGGCCTACCGCACGGTCGAGCTGTTCGACGAGCTGGGCGAGGCGGCGGGGCTGACCCCGGCGTACCGCCGCCGGCTGATCAACGTGCGCGCGGCGTGGCGCCGCGCGCGCTTCGGCGTGCGCGAGGTGCGCGCGACGCTGCAGGTCGCGCTCGGGCGCGAGCTGCGCGCGCGGCGGTGCAAGGACGAGATCCTCGCCGCGGTCGCGGCGCGGCCCGAGCTCTACCGCGGCGGCGGCGGCTCGGCGGTCGGGCCGAAGGCGCCCGGCGCCGTCGCGCCGGCGCGCCAGCCGCCGAGCGCGACGCTCTACGTCGACAACCGCGAGTGCACCGGCCCGCTCGAGGTGTGGATCGACGGGGTGAAGATCGGCGTCGCGCCGGGGCGCCAGCGCAGCGCGTTCGAGGGGCGCGTCGGGCAGCACGCGATCTGCCTGCTCGAGCCGTCGGACGCGGCGTTCTGCGGCGACCGCGGCACCGTGCGCCAGGCCTACATCCACGACGGGTGGTCGACGACGGTCCACTGCCGCGGCGCCACGCACACCGACGTCGCGCCGCTGCCGGGCGGGCTGCCGCCGGCGCCCCCGGGGACGACGGCGCCCGCGGGCGAGGCGCCCGCGGCCGAGGCCGCCTCGCCGGTCGAGACGCCCGCGCCCGCGCCGTAGCCGGGCCGCGTCCGGGCCGCGTCCGGGCCGGCATCGGGTATGGTGAGCGCCTGATGGCCGCCGCCCTCCCGCACCTGGCGTTCGCGTCGCCGCGCGTCCTGCCGAAGGCCGCGGCGCTGCCCGGCCGCGTCGTCGTCCTCGACATCGCGTTCGCCGCGACGGTCGGCGACAGCGTGTCGTTCGAGAAGACGACCCAGCCGCTGCTCGCCGGCCTCGGCGATCGCCTCGCCGCGTGGGTCGATCACCACGACCACGAGCGCCACGCCGAGTTCGCGGCCGATCCGCGGTTCCGCCTCGCGACCAAGGCGCAGCACGGCGCGTGCCCCGAGATGATCACGCCCGAGCTCGTGCGACAGACCGGGCCGATCGACACGATCCTGTGCCACATCGATCTCGACGGGCTGTACGCCGCCGCCAAGTGGATCCTCGGGGGGATCGAGCCGTACCCCGGCGCCGACGCCGACGCGCGCGCGGTCGACACGCGGATCGGCGCGCCCGGGCCGATCGCGGTGCGGATCGACCAGGCGCTGCGCGCGCGGTTCCGCGACGATCAGGTCAAGCGCGCGGTCGTGAACTGGCTGGTCGCCGGCATGCCGCGCAGCGTCCACGACGATCTGCTCGAGGAGGCGGCGCACGAGTTCGAGGAGCGCGCCGCCGGCACCGCGGCGCTGTCGCAGCGGTTCACCGTGCGCGGGCGCGTCGCCGTCGTCGACGCCGCCGGCACGCGCGCGCCGTTCGACAAGACCGACCTGCTGCTGGCGGGGCAGGCGCTGGCGCCGGTGTCGATGGTCCGCGACTCGGGCAACGTCACGATCGCCGCGGCGTTCTCGTCGGGCTGGGACTTCGTCCGGCTGCTCGAGCTCGGCGGCGGGATGCCGACGCGCGTCAGCATCCCCGACGCGCGGTGGAAGGAGGCGATCGACAAGATCAACGACGCCCCGGCGCCGACGCCGCGCGCCGCGCCGGCGCCCGGGGGCGACGACGCGTGACCGCCGCGACCGGGGCGACCGGGGCGAACGGCACCGCGCTGATCGCGGTGCAGCTCGAGCTCACGCCGGCCGCGCTCGACGGCGGCGACGCGCTGGCGCGCCACGTCGAGGACGCGGCCGGGGCCGCGGTCGCGGCCGCGCCGGCCGCGGCGCACCGGCTGCTGGTGTTCCCGGAGGCGACGGGGCACCTGGTGCCGCTCGCGCTCGGCCCCGCAGCGGCGCGGCGGGCGCGCACGCTCGCGGACGCGATGGCGGCGCTGGCGCTGCGCCGGCCGGCGCGGGTGGCGCGCGGCGCGCTCGCCGCGCGCGGCCGGTCGCTCGGTCACGCCGTGCTGCACGCGGTGCTGCCCGCGACCGACGCGTGGATGCGCCAGGCGTTCGCCGCGATCGCGCGCCGCCACGCCGCGACCGTCGTCGCCGGCTCGCACCTGTGCGTCACCGCGGGCGGCGTCGTCAACCGCTCGTACACGTTCGCCCCCGACGGGCAACTCGTGGCCACCACCGACAAGGTCAACCTCGTGCCGTTCGTCGAGGACGATCGCGAGGGCGGGCTCGGGCTGCGGGCCGGCGATCCCGCGCGCGTGCCCGTCGTCGACTGCGGCTGGGGCCGGCTCGCGACGGTCATCTGCTACGACGGGTTCTGCGAGCCCCACACCGAGGGCGAGCGGTGGCAGCCGGTCGTGCCGCGGGTCGACGCCGCCGGCGCCGACGTGCTTGCGAACCCGGCCGCGAACCCGTGGCCGTGGCAGCTCGGCTGGCTCCACGCCGCGCCGGGCGAGCGCGTGCTGCGCCACGAGCAGTGGCGGCGCGAGGGCCTGCCGGCGTCGCTGGCCCGGTGCGCGCACGCGCGGTGGGGCGTGACCGCGCACCTCGTCGCGCGCGTGCTCGACCTGCGGTTCGAGGGCGCCTCGGAGATCCTGCGGCGCGACGGCGACGGCGTCCACGTCGTCGCGCGCGCCGACGCCCACGCCCGCGGCGGCAGCGTCGCGGCCGTCGCCGACCTCGGCCATACCACCGCGCGCGCCGCGCGCGCCGCCTCAGCGCCCCCGGAGTCCACGGAGTCCACGGAGTCCACGGAGCCCACGCCATGACCGCCGCCCCGCACGACGACCGCGTCGTCGACGAGCTCGTCGACAGCTACCTCACGCCGCGCCCGGAGATCCAGCACCTCGGCAGCTACGAGCTGCCGACGGTCGCGGAGGCCGAGCGGATCGTCGAGCAGTGCCGGCGCCTGCTGTTCCCCGGGTTCTTCGGCCCCAGCGTCGCGCGCCAGCCGCGCGCCGAGCTGCGCGAGCAGGTGCGCGAGTGGGTCGACGACCTGCGCGGGACGCTGCGCCGGCAGGTGCTGCGCGGGCTGCACCACCAGCAGTACCTCGAGCTCGGCGCCGAGCGGTGCGCCGATCCGCGCGAGGCGGCCGACTGCGTCGAGGCGGCCGAGGCCGTCGTCGGCCGGTTCCTGGCGCGGCTGCCGGCGCTGCGCGATCAGGTCGCGCGCGACGTCCGCGCCGCCTACGACGGCGATCCCGCGGCCGGCGGGCTCGACGAGGTGATCGTCTGCTACCCCGGCGTGTTCGCGGTGACCGTCTACCGGCTCGCGCACGCGCTGCTCGACGCCGGCGGCGCGGTCGTGCCGCGGATGATGACCGAGCTGGCGCACGAGCGGACCGGGATCGACATCCACCCCGGCGCGACGATCGGCGACTCGTTCTTCATCGATCACGGCACCGGCGTCGTGATCGGCCAGACCTCGGTGATCGGCAACCGCGTCCGGATCTACCAGGGCGTCACGCTCGGCGCGCTCACCGTGCCGCGCGGCGCCGACCGCCCGGCGCCGGGCGCGCGCCGCCACCCGACGATCGAGGACGACGTCGTCATCTACGCCGGCGCCACGATCCTCGGCGGCGACACGGTCATCGGCAAGGGCGCGGTGATCGGCGGCAACGCCTGGGTGACCGCCTCGGTCGCGCCGGGAGCGGTGGTCGCCGGCTCGGTCGCGCGCCGCGGGTAGGGCGCGCCTGGAGATCCGCGCCGCGACCGGCGCGAGCCGTGGCAGCATCGAGGGATGGCCACGGGGACACGCGCCATCCGCACCACCTTGCTCGGCGCCGTCGCGGTGCTCGCGCTCGCCTGCGGCGACGACGGGCCCTCGGGCACGCCCGACGCCGCGGTCGCCGACGCCGCCGCGCCCGACGCCGCCGTCGACGACGAGCCCGTGCCGGTGCCTCGGGTCGAGCTGTCGACCGAGGCGATCGCGGTCACGCCCGGCGCGACGATCGAGCTGAGCTGGACCATCACCGACGGCGAGGCCGGCGTCGGCCTCGAGCTGCGCGCCGTCGCCCCGGGCGCCCCGGCGGCGACCACCGGGGCGCGGTGGTGGAACCCCGGCCTGCCGCCGGCCACCGGCGAGGTGCGGTGGCTCGCCGGGGACGGGAGCTGGCAGGCCGAGCCGACGCTCCACGCGGCGGCGGCCACCTCGGGCGCGCGCGCGGTCGCGCTGCCGACGCTCGCCGAGGGCGCGTGGCAGCTCCAGGCGGTGCTGCGCGCGGCGGACGACACCGCGGTCGACGCGGCCGCGGTCGACGTCGTGGCGTCGAGCCGGCCCGCCCTCCACCTGCGGGTCGACCGGCTCGCGGCCGGTCCCGACGACGAGGTCCGGGCCGAGCTGGTGGTCGCGCCGGGCGCGTCGCCCGGCCCCGCGCGCGTCGTGGCCTACCTCGTCGAGCCCGACGGCAGCGAGCGCGTGCTACCGGACGCGCTCGCCCCGGTCCGCGTCCCGCTGCTGGCGCGCACGTTCGGCGCGAACGGGACGTATCGCCTGAGCGCGCGGCTCGCCGACGCCACCACCGGCGCGCTGCTCGCGCTCGCCGAGGCGAGCTTCACCGTGTGCGCCACGCCGGCCGCGGTGAGCGGGATCGCTCGCCACGCGGACGGCAGCCCGCTCGCGGCCGGCGACGACGTGTCCGTGGCGCGCGTGGTGGCCCTCGAGCTCGAGGGCGGCGCGTGGATCACGGCGCCGCTCGCCGCCGACGGCACCTTCGCGCTCGAGCTGCGGCCGGGGACCTACGTCGTGCAGGCCGAGCTCGCGGACGCCACCGGGCGGTACGACGCGGTGTCGCCCGCGATCACGATCGGTGGCGGCTGCGAGCCGGTGCCCGACGTCGAGCTGGGCCCCCCGGCGCTCGCCCGCTCGCTCGCCGCCGCGCCGCGGCCGCGCGCGCCGCCGCCGCCGGCTGCCGGCGCGCGCCCGGCGATGGCGTCCGACGGCCTGCCGACCCCGTCGGTGCGGATCATCCTCGACGGCGACCCCGACTTCGCCGACAGCGAGCTGCTGTCGGGCTACTTCGCCGGCAGGCTCGCCGGCCGGGTCGGCCTCGACCTCGCGCTGATCACCATGGACGACACCCGACGCCTGCTGGCGTTCTCCTCGCAGCAGCAGGCCGCGGGCCTGCCGGGCGCGGGCTCCAACCTCGACCACTACTTCTCGGATGACTTCCTCCTGTTCGTCCGGCGCGTCGGCGCCGGCCCCGCGCGCTCCATCTCCGTCAAGCTCGTCGAGATCCGGACGAATCGAGTCGTCGCCGCCACGATGTCCCGCGCGCACCCCGAGCCGGAGACGCTCACGGTGCTCGACGAGCTCGTGACGAAGACCGCGACGGATCTCGCGAGCGACGGCCGGTCGCTGTTCAGGGTGATCCGGGACGCCCAGCCTTGCCCGATCCAGCCGCGGCTGGACCTGGCGCAGCTGCCGGATCTGCCGGCGGGCGGCGCGCGCAGCGTGACGGTGAGTGCGACGCTTCGCGACGTCAACGGCCGGACGTGCGCCGGCCAGGAGGTGACCCTGCTGCACCGCACCGCCGCGATGGCCGCGCCGCAGCCGCAGGTCGTGACCACCGACGCCGACGGCGTCGCGTCGGCGACGTTCGTGTCACCGGGCACGCCCGGGGTGGAGACCTACCAGGCCGAGTACCAGGGCAGCAGCATCTCCGTGCCGTCCGCCCTGCGGTCGTACCGCGTGCTCGAGCCCGACGGCGCCGTGGGCGTCGTGCCCGATCGCGTCGTGGTCCGCCGCGGCGAGACGGTCGGCGTCGAGGTCCGGGTGCGCGACGGCGAGCTGTCGCCGCAGCCGACCGATCCGCTCACCTACGAGGCGACGATCGGCCAGCTCGCGGCCACGACGGGCACGACCGACGCGACCGGCGTCGCCGCGGTCTCCCTCGTGGTCGACCCCGCGGCCACCGTCGGCATCGGCGAGGTGTCGGCGCGGCGCGACGCGGCGCCCGGCGTGCGCGGGCGCGCCGACTACGTCGTCACCGACGTCGCGACGCTGACGATCACGCCGGGCTCGGCGCAGGTGGTGACGGGCGGGGCGACCGCCGTCGCCGGGGTCGTCGTGCTCGGCGACGGTCCGGTCGCCGGGATCGCGGTCGACGTCTCGGTCACCGGCGGCGGCCTCGTCGTCCCCGGCCGCGTCGTGACGGGCGCCGCCGGCGAGTACCGCGTCGAGTACCAGGCGCCCGCCGCCGGGGCCGGCACGGCGACGGTGACCGCGGCCATCGTCGTCGACGGCGTCCGGGTGACCGAGGCCGCGACGGTCGCGTACGACGACGTGCCGCCGCCGCCGATGAACGCGGTCATCATGGCCACCGGCACGGTCGCGACGAACCCCACGATCCCCGATCGCGTGGGCACCGGGGTGGTGCTGGCCGCGACCATCGTCGACGGCGTGGTGACCGCGTGCACCTTCACCGACGCCGGAGAGCTCCCGGACGACCTCATCGCGCGCGGGTTCACCGCGACGCTCGGCGCGACCAGCCTCGGGCTCACCCATACCGAAGGGGACAACGCGTACGACTACACGTTCGCGATCCCGCCGGCGGGCCAGACGACATCGACGGGGACGTACAGCTTCGACCACAGCGGGCCCAAGCCGTTCTCGTACGACGAGACCTACGAGTTCACCGAGTTCCTCGTGCAGTGACCGGCCGGCGACGCGGGATCGGGCCTCCGTGCTCCTGCCCGCGCGCAGAACTTGCGGCGGGGCGCGGGCAGGGCCTACCCTGGGCGGGTGCGCCGCGTCCCGGGGATCGCGACCCTGATCGTGTGCTGGCTGGCGACGGCCGGCGCGGCCGAGGCCGGCCGTTCGGACCGCGTGCTGCGCAAGGGCCCGTACCTGCAGAACGTCGCGCCGCGCGCGGTGACGATCCTGTGGGAGACGGGGCGGGCGCGCGCGGGCACGCTGCGCGTGACCGGCCCGGGCGTCGATCGCACGATCGACCTGCCGGCGGCGCCGCGCCAGGAGGTCGTCGTCGACGGCCTGCAGCCGTCCTCGCGGTACGCCTACGAGGTGACGGTCGACGGCGTGGTCGAGCGCGGCGAGCTGGGGACCTCTCCCGAGGAGGGCACCGACGTCCCGTTCACCTTCGCGGTCTACGGCGACACCCGCAGCCAGGTCGATCCGCACCGCCGCGTCGTCGAGCGGATGCGGGCCGAGGTCCCGGACTTCCTGCTCGGCACCGGCGACTTCGTCGACGACGGCGGCAAGGAAGCGCAGTGGCAGCAGTTCTTCGAGATCGAGCGGGACCTGCTGCGCGAGAACGTGATGTTCCCGGCGGTCGGCAACCACGACCGCCAGGGCGGCGGGCGCACCGCCGACGCCTGGCGCGGCTACTTCGCGGTCCCCGACAACTCGCCCGACCCCGAGCGCTACTACGCGTTCACCTACGGCAACAGCCGGGTGCTCGTCCTCGACTCGAACATGCACAGCTTCGCGCTGACCGACCAGACGGCGTGGCTCGAGGGGCAGCTCCAGGCGGCGCGCCAGGCGCCGGGCATCCGCCACATCTTCGTCGTGATGCACCACCCGCCATACTCGATCTCGCTGCACGGCGGCCACCGCGACCTGCGCGAGCGGTGGACCCCGCTGTACGAGAAGTACGACGTCGACGCGGTGTTCAGCGGCCACGATCACGTCTACTCGCGGGCGGAGAAGGGCGGCGTGCGCTACTTCGTCACCGGCGGCGGCGGCGCGCCGCTGTACCCGCGGTCGCCGCGCGCCTCGACGATCGACCGCCAGGCGACGAAGTACTTCGAGCGGGTCAACCACTACCTGCGGGTCCACGTCTACGGCGATCTGGTCGAGATCACCGCGTTGCGCGCCGACGGCACGGTGATGGAGACCGTGAGCTGGGGCGCGCCGCCGCCGCCCGCCGCGCCGGCGCCCGCGCCTTTTGGCAAAGTTAATTATTCAACTTTAAA